>JBPCLH010000259.1:0-5894 GCA_051003475.1 Bryobacteraceae bacterium | reverse complement strand
CACGTGAAGCCATGGGAATGGCAGCAGCGTCTGGACGCTGGCCATAAGCCGCCGGCGTTTGTCCTCGATACCGCCGAACAACCCTACATCACTCCGCTCGGACAAGAGTTCTCGCTGACGCGTGTCTGGGGCCGGGGTGGGAAAACGAACATCTGGGGTCGCGTGAGCCTGCGGTACTCGGATCTCGACTTCGCCGGACCCGAGCGAGACGGCTGGGAGATCCCATGGCCTATCCGTTACAAAGACATCGCCCGTTACTACGATCAGGTGGATCAGCTCATCGGAGTTTGCGGTGGTGACGACGATCAGGACTCTCTTCCAGGTAGCCGGTACTTCCTGCCTCCTCCGCCGCTTCGCTGTGGCGAACACCTGATCCGCAGAGCCGCACGCAAAGTCGGGATCGATACTGTCGCCATCCGCCGCGCCGTTCTGACCCGCGATCACAACGGACACACCAAGTGTCACTATTGCGGAGCATGCGGCAGTGGCTGTGATGTGGGAGCCTTCTTCAACGCTTCTGATTACCTGATTGAACCTGCGTTGAAAACAGGAAGGCTCAATGTTGTAGACAACGCGGTTGTCGCGCGCATTCTCGTGGATGAAAACGGTCTCGCAAGCGGTGTTCAGTACTTCGATCGATACACAAAGGGAGAGCGCCGTCTCTACAGCAAACGAGTGATTGTGGCCGCTTCCTGCGTCGATTCCACGCGCATCCTTCTGAACTCGACCTCGCCAAAGTATCCGAACGGCATTGGCAATTCATCGGATGTGATCGGACGCTACCTGTCGGAACAGATTCGCTTCACCATCCGCGGCTTCGCGCCGGAGTTGATTGGAACGGAGGTTCGCAATGATGACGGCATCGGCGGCGCGCACATGTACATGCCGCGGTTCAACCATCGCGATGGGCGGAAGCGTGATTACATTCGCGGCTTCGGCTGCCAATTCTGGTACACAGGAGCACAAACGGACCTTTCGTACGCGAAGAGCCTTCCGGGATTCGGCCTCGAATTCAAGAAAGCAGTCAAGGAGCGTTACCCGGCTCTTCTGAACCTGCACCCCTTCGGCGAAACGATACCGAAGGCAGAGAATCGCATCACCGTCAAGGGCTCGCCCGTTGATCAATACGGCGTCCCGATTGCTCGCATCAATTACTCAATCGGAGAGAACGAGCGCCGGATGTCAAAAGATATGTACGCAACCATGCTCGAGATCCTCCATGCTGCCAAGGCGGAGATCGTTCCATATAAGACCGGCTACTTGGAGCCAAATGGCAGCGCAATTCACGAGCACGGAACCTGCCGTATGGGCGCGGACCGGAAGCGCTCAGCATTAAATAGCTTCTGCCAGATGCACGATGTTAAGAATGTTTTTGTCGTGGATGGTGCTGCTTTCACGACGGCTTCGGAAAAGAATCCCACACTCACCATCCTTGCCCTTACCTGGCGTGCGACGGACTACATGGCTGCCGAGATGAAGCGCGGAAATATCTAAAGCGGAACCGAGCGCCGCTTCCTGAATTACGAGGGTTAGCGTGGCGAAGCACCGCTTTTACCCTGCTCGGGTGCCTTCGGCACGTCGGCATCTCACAGTTTCTTGCGGTAATGCACACAGCGGTCCACAACCTCGTAGCCGCACGCCGCGTGCACGCGCTGGGAGATCTCGTTGTCAATCCACGTGTCCGATGCCATCTCCGCACACCCCTGGCTGCGTGCCCAGTCTTCTGCCGCCGCCAATAGCGCGCTGCCTATCCCCAGGTTTCGGTAGTTCTCAGCAACGTACCAACCTTCGATATAGCCCACGGGCCGTTGATGGCTGGCATCCGTCAGCGTGAGACCGCAGGTCGACCTCTAGGAACCCAACCAACTTCTGATCACTTGCCTCGGCAACGAATATCACTAGTGGCATGGTCAACGAAGCTTTACCTTCGAGAATCGGTTTGAGTTCGGCGGCGTGCTCTTCAGCGGAAGACGTGGGCCAAAGTGTCTCGGCCAATCGCGCCAGTTGTTCGCGATCCGACAGCTTGGCGAGCCTGACGCAAATATCTGACACCCGTCATCGTAACCGAATCGCTATCCTGCACACCATCCTAGGAACACAGGTCCTCGCTCGCTTGGTACTGGCTGACACTTCGGCGTCGCCGAACTCGCTTCCGTTCATGTAATGCGCGTCTGGTTCATGAGGGCTTCAAGGTCCTAAAAAACGCGTCAATGCTGATCGTGCCTTGGCGATTTAACAGGATCGTGCTGCGCTCCGCTTGTCAGCATACGCGCGTAGCCGAGGGACCAACAAATCGATTGTATTTTCGAGTAAGCGTAAGGGCTGTCGGAATAGGCTCGGACACCGATTCAGGAAACCTACAGCGCCTGGCGAGCAGACCTGTCGCTTTAGTGATATCGATGTCCGCGATGAGCAACCATTCTTTTCCATAAGGCTGACAGCAAAGCAGCGTCCCGTCAAGACGCACGAAGGCCGAAGTGGTCGGTGACCCAGCGCTTGCGCAGTTTACCGTTGCAAAATAACAGGTGTTCTCTGCCGCACGGCATAATACTGCCTTTTCGTGAAATGAGTTTGCAGGATCGGCGAAAGTCGATGGTATATAACCGCCGGGTTCGGCTTCGTGAAAATGAGGATGGAAGACAATGTGTGCGCCGTGTCGCACAGCCCAGCGGACCCTTTCAGGATAACGCCAGCCTTCATGGCAGATCGCCAAATATCAGCGAAGCAATTTGGAAAACCCGCCTTCCGGTACCGAATGAATAGACGCCTTCCTCGGAAGGGTCGAGTTGGACTTTGTCTTGGAAACCGGCGGCCGTTCCATCTCGATTGATGACGAGTGCGGTTGCTACTAAGCGGTCGTCGACGAGGCGTTCAGTGCCGAGAACAACTGCGAGGTTTGCCTTGGCAGCCGCTGCTTCTATGACGGACACGCCCGTTCGAGGAACACAGGATCGGGGGACGGCAACCTCTTGCCCATCCCTCGGTAGCCAGGAATGAAGCATTCCGGAAAGCAGATGATGTCAACACCGTCTATGGCTGCTTGAGTGATGGCCCATTCTGCTAGCGTGACCGACTCCTCGGGAGTCGCCGGGGAACCGGAGGTTGGCGAGTGCGACTCGAAAGGTGCTCATCAGATCGCAATTTTATCCCGCGATTATTTCCACTTGGTCGCAAAACGCACATCTCAGTGCGCGTTTCAAGGTCGCTTTGCACGCGCAAGTAACGACTCTGGACACACTTCGGAAAGTATTACTCCCGAGATTTCATCGCAAACGCATTCTTGCCACTACGGCTAAACTTGCCCCAGCTTCGACCCATTTGAGTGTATGGTGATTTAAGATTATGCGCATTCAATTTTCAAAAATCCTCGCGTTCGCGACCCTCGCCGGGGTGGCCGCTCCACTTCTCGCGTACCAGCAGCCCGCGTCTCAGAGCTCGGCCCCACCGGGAGCTGCGGCACGACCTGAAGACACGGAAGTGTGGGAGCCGGTGCCCAAGATCGTGACCCCGGGCGCGAACAATACGGCACCACCTTCCGATGCAATCGTACTTTTCGACGGCAAAAACCTGGACGAGTGGGTGTCGAATCGCAACAAGTCGCCGGCAAAATGGATGGTTGCCAACGGCGTACTGACCGTCAACAAGGAAAAGGGTGTCGGAAATATCGAAACCAAACGGACCTTTAAAAACTACCAGCTGCACCTAGAGTGGAAGGTGCCCGAGAACATCACCGGCACCGGTCAGGCGCGCGGCAATAGCGGAGTTTTTCTGGCCTCGACTGGGCTCCGCGATGCCGGATACGAACTGCAGGTTCTCGATTCGTACAACAACAATACGTACGTGAACGGCCAGGCTGGGAGCATTTATAAGCAAGCTATTCCGCTGGCAAATCCGAGTCGCAAGCCGGGGGAGTGGCAGACGTACGACGTAGTGTGGACGGCACCAACGTTCGACACCGACGGCTCGCTTAAAACGCCGGCCTATGTCACGGTCTTGTTCAACGGCGTGCTGGTGCAGAATCATTTCGAGTTGAAGGGCGAGACTCTGTACATCGGCAAACCGGTTTACAAGAAGTACGACAGCGCGCCTATCAAGCTGCAGGCGCACGGTGACCCAAGCGAGCCGGTCAGTTTCCGGAATATCTGGCTCAGGGAGCTCAATTAGCACTCGTCGCCTGAGTCTGCCCGAGAGCTTCAGACTCCGGCGCCCAAAAATGGCGCCTGAGCAATCGTGGTACAAGGCCGATTAAGCTGTTCGCAGTCGAGGGCGGCTGGCTCTGAAGCCGTTGGATTAGGACAGCGCGCGTCTTCACCAACGCACAGCGTGCAGCACTGGTTGAGACAAATGGGCCTCCCATCGCCATCACAGAGACTATTAAGGTAAGGCGTATGTCTGTTGGCCCTCTATTCCGACTTTTGTTTTATTTCATATTTGGAATACCGGCATCCAGCCAAATTGTTCCTCTCGTATTACCCGCAGGCACGCCGCTGCAAGTAGAGATACAGAAGCGCATACGGATTAAGGGCGTAGGCCAGCAGATACAGGGGCGGGTGGTACAGCCCATTTTTGTGTTCAATAGAGAAGTCATACCTGCGGGAAGCGAGGTGATCGGGCATATAGCACGGCTCAATCCGATCAACCGGCAGAAGCGATTCAAGGCAGTCCTGAATGGTGACTTCACTCCGCTGCACAGTCCGGAGATCGAATTCGACGTGCTCAAACTTTTAGATGGCAAAACGATGCGCGTCAAAACAGGTATGGCATCGCAGTGGGGTGTGATCGTGCCTTTCGGGAGGAGGATGCAAGCGCGCAAGAAGAACTCGTTGGTCAGCACAACGTTTGAGCGAACGCGAGTAGCATTATTGAACGTCCGTCGAGACATCATGACCGAGATCAACTCACAGCCCAAATGGGACCGTTTGCAGGAAGAGGCATACTCGCGTTTGCCATATCATCCGCAGTTTCTGCCGGCCAATACGCGGCTGTCCGCGCAGCTCAAAGAGCCGCTCACGTTCGGTATAGAGACCCTTGGCGCGACGGAGATGGATGAAACGGGGCTGCCGCCGCCAGATGCCGTAGTCACCGCTCGTCTACTCTCTACGGTCAGCTCCAAGTAGGACGCAGGGTCCGAGGTGTCCGCCGTTGTGTCGGAGCCGTTGTATTCGGCAGACCGTCATCTGATTGTGCCCGAGGGCACTCGATTGATAGGCAGAGTCACACAGGCACAACCAGCACGCTGGTTTCGGCGTTCGGGAAAATTGCGGTTGAGGTTCCAGAAAATGGAACTGCCGGTGCCTATTCCCATGAACAATCGCCATCTGAGTGTGGAGGCGACGGTCGCGCGCGTGGATGTCATTCAACAAGTCAAAATCAGTATTGACCACGAGGGTGGGATGAAATCGATTGAGCCCAGAACGCGTTTTATCGCACCGGCGGTCCAGATGTTCCTCGGTGTCCAAGTGCTCGATGAAACGAACAACAACGCCCCATCGCAAAGTGCAAACCGGGTTCTTCGAGCGATCGCCGGCGCGTCGGGACCTCGGGCTCGTGGGCAGTATTGCCGCTCAATTGTCTTCGGAGGCCGCGACGGGAATCGGACTGTACGGTGCAGCCTGGTCAGTATTCAACCACGTCGTGGCGCGAGGACATAATATTCTGTTGGCGCAGGACACGCCGGTGCAAATTCGGTTCGGAGCAGCGCGCGAGTAGTTCTCATAAGTACGCACAAGAAACACATCACACAGCTTGATCTCGCCGGAGTGCACCCCGTATGGCCCGGATATTGAAATTGACTGAATGACGACTGTTTATGACCGGGTCGTTGGGCTGCGACAATCAGGGGAAAGATGCCGAGAATGCTCGATCCCTTTCAGTTCATGCTGGTCGCGGTTGCC
>JBPCLH010000258.1:0-6961 GCA_051003475.1 Bryobacteraceae bacterium | reverse complement strand
TACCGCGACACCTGGAGCGTCCGCACTCGCGCGGGGGCGGGAATGGAAACACATTTCCCACACCCAATACCCCAAACCAAACCGTTCGCACTCGCGCGGGTGCGTGGATTGAAACAATTAGGAGGCTATTTGAGGTGAGTAGATTAAAGGTTCGCACTCGCGCGGGTGCGTGGATTGAAACTACGAGTATTGCCCCGTGGAGCTTGTTCGATCTCGTTCGCACTCGCGCGGGTGCGTGGATTGAAACAGCAATCCTGCCAGCACGCAAACGCCGGCCGAATGTTCGCACTCGCGCGGGTGCGTGGATTGAAACTTACGAACGGCAACTACAGGGGAACTGCCGAGCCCGCACATACTCGCGCATCATTGATGCTGCCGACTTTGGCACGCCCCTGAAGGGTATTCTTGGAGTTGTTCTGATGGAAGATTAAAACGAGAAAGCTAAGACCTCGCCTGAGTACGAGGAGCCTGAAGGGCTCGATTCGGATGCTACAGATGGATGGGACGCCTATCCCCTCGATTCAGTTTTCGTGCGAACCCAACTGCGCACCGTAGCAGAGGTCGTTGGTCGCATACGACAGAACCGCTACGACCTCAATCCGGAGTTCCAGCGGGACTTCGTTTGGCCACTCGAGAAGCAGTCACGGCTGATCGAATCTTGTCTGATGCGCATTCCATTGCCTGTTTTCTACGTCGCTGAGGCGCTCGACGGGCGCATCATTGTGGTAGACGGCCTGCAGCGCCTTTCCACATTCCGGCGATATCTCGACGGCGATTTCGCACTCACCTTTCCTAAGACCGGCGATACGAGGTCCAACCCCCTTTCCGGCAAGGAATTTGAGCACCTCGACCTTAAGCTTCGCGAGCGTATCGAGGACACTCAGTTGACCTTATATATGTCTTAGATGAAAAAGCACCTGTCAGCAGCCAAGTTCGATATCTTCGAACGTGTTAATAGCGGTGAGCCGCTCACACGGCAGCAGATGCGGAATTGCCTGTACAATGGCCGCGCAACCTTTTGGTTAAAGAGCGTGGCGGATAGCCAATCCTTCCTTCATGCAACGGGCAGATCATTGGACCGGAATAAAATGCGGGATCGAGAAGCCTTCAATCGCTTTTGCGCCTTCCGCCTCCTTGACTGGGAAGAATCAATCTTGCTGCCGTGGAGCGCGACTGCTGTAAGGTGCGAGCAGACTACCCGGTGAACGCATCGAAACCGTCCTGGTGGAACAACAAGCAAACGCAAAAGTCGTGCACGCAGTGTCACGCGACAATTGAAGGCAGGTTGCACGCCGATTTCTTTTTTCCCAAACGGTCAAGTTCATCCGCTGTCGGTCTGTCAGCTTCTTCCGTGCCGTCGCCCCCTTTTTTCAGGTATGCTTCCTTAGCAAACACTGAATACCGTGGCGACAGCATTGTCGAACTTTTTAACCTCGGTATTACCACGTACATGCGGCGATGGCGCTGATTTCATTCCGATTGCATCCTAGCGTTGGAAGAAGGATATAGAAGGCCGGATCGGGGCAGCCGAACCAAAATTCTGAGTCGCTCCGCTAAAATCGGTCTTAAAACGAAAAGCCCGGCGCGACGCCGGGGCCTTTCGATGAGATCTAGACACCTCATCGTAGCCCTTTGATCCCGCCGGAGGCAAGGGTGAACATTGCGGTCTCACTTCTTACGAGGCGATCCCGAACTGCTTGGGGCGATATACGAATGGAATTGGAATTCATTCTTCAGAGCCATCGAAGAGGCGGCCCCCCACTCCCGGCCGCGCGCTCTCACTAGAGAGCCCACGGCGAAACTCACGATTTCCTCCCGAACACGTTCGGATACTGAGCCACGATTTCTGGCCAGTTCCCTTGATGCCCAAACCGAATGACTGTGTAACCAAAATCCTCCATCCGCTCAGTGGCGAGCCGGTCACGCTCTTGGCGGTCTGGAAAATCGTGTGGCGGGCCATCTACATAAATGGCGACGAGGCTATCGTCGTAAAGAAAGTCGGGCCGAGTCTGACAGGCTGCAATCAGACACTGTGCTTTCGTGGGGAGGCGTAAGTTTCCGGCGTCGAGGATCCGAAGCCACTTGCGTTCGAGCTCGCTTTCAGAAACGCGCTCAAGGAATGCAAGATGCTCGATTCGAGGCTGGTGGCCGGGAGAAGCGACCACGTGGCAAGCGGACAGAATCAAGAGAAATTCGCGCAACGCCTTGCGATCGAGAAGCTTGTGATCACGTTGGTTGCCGTAATTCATCAGGCAATCGTAACAGGCAGCTTCACAGTCCTCTTTGGCTCCATGGGCACGTCGCTGATCTTCACCCGTTTGTGAATCATAGTGACAGATTTCGAGTGCTCTCTTGGCGATGGCTTGCAAATCCAATTCATCGTCGAGAAGATTTCGAAGCACACCGGCTCCGCCCTCAGCGGCTTCGTAAAGAAGCAGTAGATGACGGTTGTTGTCGTCCGGGAGTGGTTCAACGGCAAGCTCTGAATCTTCGAGTTGATAGCGGACTTGAATAGCGGCTTTGAGTGCCGCTCCTAAGGACGCAATGACCGCCGCAGTGAGATTACCGGAGGGCTCGATCAGCAGACAATTGCGACGGTCTTCAACAAACGGTATGACACGCATGGCACGCGGAGACATTGGGTCTTCTTTGTCGTCATCAGGATTCGCATCATTCGCCGCCCAATAACCGCGTTCGGTGTCTAGCAAAAAACCAAACAATTGTTTATTCTTGCGGCGGCGCCAGCCTAAGTTAATGCGCCATATAGTCGCGGCGCTGCCGTAATCTAAACGTGCAACGGTTTCGCCATCCCATTCGGCCGTCGCGAACCGATGTGTTGGACGACCGGCACTCTCCGTAAAGCGAACAGCGGTCCGAAGCTCAAAGCCCAGACGGAGGCGCTCCTCTTCATCGGAATTAATGCGGTCGGTCCGCTTGGTCGTGACATTTTGCAGTCGGAAGAGTGAGGACATTGGTGTTCCCAATGGATTCCGGCAACGTTCGCAAAGGTCGACGCCCTCGCCTGTGGTTATGGGATGCAGGTAACCGCACGACTCGCACTGTTTCGCTTTGCGCGTTGCCAATTCTTCGTTCTCGCCGACCGGCAGGATCACGCGGTTGATGCGGTAACGCGACCCCTCGTGATAGACGACGGCGCGAGGACCGAATTCTGAGATTGCGAGGAAACGAGGCCGGGAAAGATATTCTTCGCGATTCTTGGTCTGACGACGACCCGGAATAAAAGCCGAAAGGGGCAGGCGCGGGAAGCTATAGCCCGGCAGGAATCCTTCACTCGCCATGTACCGATAACTGTAAAAGTCCGATTGGACGACGTTTTCGGCCTCTGTGAGAAGCCGCACCTGTTCTTCGGCCTCGCGCCGCAGCCGCTCGGCCTGCTTTTTTGCTTCGGGGCTGCGTGTTGCATCGAGAATGATCTTGCTCTGAAGCTTTGCCTGCGTGTGAGCAGCGCGATAGAGGTCACGCCATCGGGCGCATGCCTGTTCGAAATGCAGTCCGACTTGCGCCAGAGAGGTGTCGATCCACTTGTCCAGATCGCCCTCGTCAAAGCTAAATTCTTCGCTGATTTGGCGGAAAACCTCTTTCGCACGTGCCTTTGCTTTTACCCGTGAATTCTCTGAATTGATCGCATCTTTCGCGCTCGGCAGCAGTTCGAGCGTTGGCTCCTCGCCGGAAAGATCGAGAACTTCCTTCAATGTGCGGCCCAGACTGAGCCCCGTTTCAGCGAGCCAGATAGCGTACAGATGAGAGCGGATCAAATCCTCATTCGTTAAATCGAGGCGTGGCGGCGTCACAGCTCCTGCCACCATCATTCCAGGGCGCTTAAAGAAATATTGATCGTGCGAACTCCCGGTAGCACAATAAGAAAACACCAAGGCGGGCTGACCGCTTCGCCCCGCTCGGCCACTGCGCTGTGCATAATTCGCCGGGGTTGGAGGGATGTTTCGCAGATTGACGGCGTTCAGCTCACGAATGTCTACGCCCAGTTCCATCGTTGGGCTGCAATAAAGGATGGGCAGTTTCGCATCGCAGAATCTCTGTTCACGATCAATGCGGAGCTCCGAAGGTACTTGTGCCGTGTGCTCACGGGCCTCCAATCCGAGCGCACTATGCGCAATGTTCCTATAGAACTCAACAAAGAAAGGATTCGTCCGGCCGCCCGAAGCTGGCATGTTTGGTACACGAATCGGATCATGGAATGATTTCGTGCCGTCACCTGCGACCCAGAGCAGTGCCGAAGCTGCCATTTGGTAGCCCGGTGCATCCTCTTTGTTTTTTGGTTCGATAACTTGTTTCACGATCCCGGCAAGCCGGAGCAATTCGAGAAGCTGCCGAATGATCGTTTCCGTCTCGTTCAGGGGAATACGTTGCTGGAAATCCGGGAACATCGTGCTCCGGCGCAGGTGTTGCCCGAAGCCACTTCGGGCGGAGACGTACAAGTATCCACCATAGTCGCCCTCTTCACCGGATTGACGCGGAAACAGAATAGCCGCACGTTCAAGCTGTTCGCTCTCATCAATCGCCCACTTCGGATACCTGGCTAACCGGGAAAGAAAGTGCGCTCTCCGGTTGTGTTCCGCCTTCCTCCACGGGGCGAGAGAAGATTTCGCACCAACAGTATTTGGGTGAAGCTTGCGCGGAGTTGGTTGGGGGTGACGCCGGGTGAATGACGTGTACCCGATGACGTCGAAGTAGTGGCCCCCTCCCAGAATGAGCCCAGACCCTAGCGCGTCGCGGGTTTTAATTACCGACGTCGCCGAACAGTCCCCACTGTTGAGTTATGGGTGCTGGCGGGTTACTGCTCGGGGAGATGAACCAGATACCATTAGTTGGGCGCCACACCGCAAAGTCCGTTCTTCCATCGCCGTCAAAGTCGCCACTAACAGCGACATCCCCGGGCAGACCCCATTGCATCGTGATTGCTGGACTGGGGTATAGATTTAGGGTAGCGGTCGTAATGACGTACCAGATGCCGTTCGCCGGGCGCCACACGCTAAAATCGAGCTTCCCGTCCCCATCGAAATCGCCCACGACAGGGACATCTCCCGGAAGTCCCCACTGTTGGATTATTGGCGCTGAGGGGTTGCCGCTCGGAATGATGTACCAAGTGCCATTGGACGGTCGCCACACCGCAAAATCAGCCTTCCCATCCGCATCGAAATCGCCCACGACAGGGATATCTCCCGGTAATCCCCACAGCTGAGAGTAAGGCCCAGACGGGTTGCCGCTCGGAATGACATACCACTCCCCGGTAGCCGGCCGCCACACGGCAAAATCAGTCTTCCTGTCGCCATCGAAATCGCCCACGACAGGGATATCTCCCGGCAATCCCCACTGCTGAGAGTAAGGACCAGATGGGTTGCCGCTCGGAATGATGTACCACTCCCCAGTAGACGGGCGCCACACGGCAAGGTCTGCTTTTCCATCCCCGTCAAAATCCCCGGGTACAGTGATATCTCCCGGCAATCCCCACTGTTGAGAGTAAGGCCCCGACGGGTTGCCGCTCGGAATGACGTACCACTCCCCTGTAGTCGGTCGCCACACAGCAAAATCAGCTTTTCCATCCCCGTCAAAATCAGCTACTATTCGAACGTCGCCTGGGACTTGGACGCTATTCGTATCCAACGTCACGCCCCCCGCCCGGCCTAATGCTCTACCCACCAGTGCTGCTCCAGTGGTAATCGTGATCGATTGGTCAGCCAGTATGTTTCCACTGAATGCGGAGTTGGTGCCGAGGGTTGCTGATGTGCCAACTTGCCAAAAAATGTTCCCGGCGCGAGCGCCGTTCGTCAGCAAAACCTGAGTACCGGTCGTTGTCGTTAGGGTTGAGGCTATTTGAAAAATCCAGACAGCATTCGGGTCGCCCTGCGCATCCAGTGTTAAATTGCCAGACGATATCGCAAGTGAGGAAGTGGATTTGTACAAACCAGGAGCGAGTGTCTGGCCACCGAGATTACCAGACACAGTAACAGGAGCTAGCGATCGTCCAGCAGCATCGTTGTACGCAGTCGTCATACCGGCTATCGCTTGAGCGGCCACCGGACCACCCGCGAATTCGTTGCCGATAAATTTCCCGGGAGGAAAACCAGTCACAGCGGTCCCAGGACTTACCCCAAGATCTCCGCCAATGACGGTGGCACCGGTACTCGTGACCGTAGAACCAGCAAGAACCACAAACCTAGCCGCGCCCCCAAGATTTACGGAGGTCGGGTACGCAGCAGATAGACAAGGTACTAAAATCCCATAAAAAGCAATTAGACGGCATTTGCTCACATTCTTACCTCGATTCGCACGCGGGTGTCTGAAACAACTTGAAGATGTCCGGCGAAACACATTGCCCCACTACCTGCCAGAACCTTGCCGGAGCTGCAAAGGCCGTTTCCTAGGAGTGGAGTGATTCGTCTAGTGAGGTGTGCAGCTACTCACTTCCTAAAGTTTGCCACTGCCTAAGCTGATTATCCAGAGAATTCTGAAAACATTAAACAAATCGCAGAAAAAACACTCTCCCGGAACGTGACTAGTCTCATGTAGCCGGGCGATGATTGGCCGTCCAGCGCACTCTGAGCTTCGAGCGTCGCTAGCTCCAACGAGTTGAAATAGAATCCAATCCAAAATGACTCAGAGCGGATTCGCATAGCAGTGCGGAAAATTGTTTCTCCGCAAATACTCCTCACGAAATCATGGGAGAGGCAGTTTCTGACGCCTCCGCGCCGCCTGTGCTTACCGAAAACATCCGCCTTAATCGGATAGCCTGCAATCGTCGATGGGAATCGTTCTAAACTGGCATCGTGTTCAAGACGGTTCTGGACTCAGGCAAGCTGGCATTTCTGATCCGGCAAATTGATGAATATATCCAGGTGATGGAATTCATGATCCGCAAGACGCCAGGT
Organism: Bryobacteraceae bacterium; assembly: GCA_051003475.1. Lineage (GTDB taxonomy): Bacteria > Acidobacteriota > Terriglobia > Bryobacterales > Bryobacteraceae > Bog-105. Next base: position 53 of record JBPCLH010000258.1, on the reverse strand, counting down.
TTGGATAACAAGGAACTCGCATTGGCCAGGAAGCTCAGAACGAAGCTCAGTGC
>JBPCLH010000257.1:0-98843 GCA_051003475.1 Bryobacteraceae bacterium | reverse complement strand
CCTGATATGGCACAGCAGTATTCGGAATCCGAGTTGCCGCTGTGCGAAGTAGTCGAAGCACAGGGCCATCTCATCGATTCGCACATCATGGAGCGCATCTTCGATTCGGTCGTCGAGTATGGCGGCCGCTTCGAAGTCGAACACTTCTCGATCGGACGAACCAACAGCGAATCGTCATCATTACGTTTGCGGGTGGAAGCACCCTCGCAGGCACAAATGGAGCAGATGATGACTCAACTGCTGGGCCTCGGCTGCTCGGCCGTCGATTCAGGCGATGCCGAGATAAAGCTCGCCGACTGTGATCGCTGTGCGCCCGAAGACTTCTATTCAACGACTAACCAGCGAACCCTGATCCGCCACCGCGGGCAGTGGATTGAGGTCCGGAAGCAACGGATGGACGCCATGATTGTTGTTCAGGATGGTTTGGCGACCTGCCGCCGATTGCGAGATATTAAGACGGGCAATTCAATCGTTGTCGGAATGAAAGGTATTCGTGTTGTTCCTGAGGCGAAGGAGCGCGATCGGCTTGCTTTCGCGTTCATGAGCAGTGACATTTCTTCCGAGCGGCAGGTGGAAACGGCGGTTGGCCAGACTGCGGCACTCATGCAGCAGGCGCGTGCCGAGGGCAAGAAGATCGTCGCGGTTTCAGGGCCTGTAGTCGTTCATACCGGCGGGTGCGGCGCGCTCTCGAGTCTGATCCGCAATCGCTGGATAGATGTTTTATTGGCCGGTAACGCTCTCGCGGTCCACGATATTGAGGCTGCCCTGTGGGGGACTTCTTTAGGCGTTCGCACAAGCGATGGGCGTCTGGAACAGCATGGTCATCGCAACCACATGCGCGCAATTAACGCGATTTACCACGCCGGTGGTATCGCCGAAGCCGTGCATTCGGGCTACCTTACCACAGGCGTAATGTACGAGTGTGTAAAAGCGAATGTGCCGTTCGTGCTGGCCGGCAGTTTGCGCGATGACGGTCCAATGCCAGAGACCATCACTGACATGAATGAGGCACAAGACGCATATGCCGCACAGCTCGAAGGTGCGGGCGTTGTGTTATGCCTGAGTTCCATGCTCCATTCGATCGCGGTAGGAAACATGTTGCCCGCTTGGGTGAAGATCGTTTGTGTCGACATCAATCCCGCAGTCCCCACCAAAGTAAGTGATCGTGGTACCGGGCAGGCCCTGGGCGTCGTTACCGATGTTGGCCTGTTTCTCGAACTTCTTCGAAAAAAGCTCGACTCGCAATGACGCGGAACCGCCAGTACACGGATGAGCACGCGGAGGCGGGAGTTCAAGCGCCTTTGCCCGAGATCGAAACGTGGCCGAACCAGTACCGCGAGTACGAGATTGAAATTCTCATGCCGGAGTTCACTTCGGTGTGCCCAAAGACCGGCCTTCCTGATCATGGGACTCTACGACTCATCTACACGCCCTTCAGGCGTTGCTTGGAACTGAAGTCCCTGAAGATGTACACTCTGGCGTTTCGGAACTTAGGAATTTTTCAGGAGAATGTAGTGAACCGATTGTTGGCCGACGTTGTGAAGGCGGCGGACCCCGTTCGAGCGACCGTCATTGGAGAGTTCGCTCCTCGGGGCGGGCTTTCCACACGTGTAACGGCTACTTACACGCGCAGAAAGAAGTAGCCTATTACTAGGCGCGTTCCGCCTGTCAGAATCTCCGTAGACATGAACCTTCGTCTTACCGCATTACTGCTCCTGCCAGTGTCCATCTGGGCTGCGGAGTTTCACAACGGCCAGGCGGCGCGGTTGGTGATCGGACAGCCTTCGTTTTCGGCTCGCGAAGCGGGCATCTCGGTTTCGAACCTGCTCATTTCGAGCAACCGGCTCTATGCTACCGATGCTGCACGACATATTCTGATCTTCGACATCGCTAAGATTTCGGGACCGCAGAATCATCTCCCAATCGTGCAAGCAGCATCTTGCGTCGTTTGTGGATTCGCACCAATCGCAGTCTCGAATCAGCCGTTATTGCAGGGCTCCCCCGGCGTCATCATTCATGGCACGACCGTGGCCCTTGTTGACACTCCGAACCACCGTGTGCTGATCTGGCGTGATACCCGATCTAGCGGCGCCAATCAGATGCCCGACGTCGTGCTCGGCCAGTCCGATTCCTCATCTGTTCGTGGCAGCACCCTAGTTGAGCCAATATCCGTGACATTTGACGGCAAGCGTCTCTTCGTCGGGGATGCAGCCTTAAGGCGCGTGCTGATATGGAATTCCCTTCCGACAGTCAATAACCAACCTGCTGATGCCGTACTGGGGCAGCAGAATTTTGCATCGATCGAAACCAGCGAGGTTCCAGGTGCAGACAGAATTCATCGGCCCACAGCGCTTCTTTCTGACGGGGCCAATTTGTTTGTTGCCGATTCGGTCGATCGTCGCATTCTCGTGTTCACCGCAGCGGATACACCGCTCCCAAAGACCGCGATTTCGAACTCGGCAAGCCTTATTGCTGGACCCCTTGCCCCGGGAACGCTCATCACAATCACTGCAGACCGGCTTGCGGACGGTAGCGCGTCGGCGCCTGACGACACCACTCAGCCGCTTCGGACGAAGCTGGGAAATGTCGAGGTGCTGTTCGACGGTGGCCCACTCCCGCTTCTGTCAGTTTCGCCCGCGCAGGTCCGTGCGCAAATTCCTTACGCCCTCGGAAACGTATCGAGCTCTAGTCTATACGTAAGAACGGAGCATAGTGACGGTCACACCAGCACCACGAGTGCAACTGCGGTCAAAATCGTGCCAGGGAATCCCGGGCTGTTTGCGTTTGGCGGGACGGAGCCGAGAAGCGGTCTGATACTTCATTCAAACCATAACTCCGATGGGCGGAGCGGTACACCAGTGACTTCAGAGAATCCAGCCCAGCCGGGCGAAACGTTGATCCTTTGGGCGGCAGGCTTGGGGGCCGTGAACAATGCCGGCGCCAGTACGCCACTCGCAGCCGGGGTGCCTTATGCCGGCTCCAATGCACGGGTCATCACTCCGGTTAGCGCATTGGTGAGTGGCCGATCTTCACAAGTTATTTCGGCCGTGTTGCCGCAAGGATCGATCGGTATCTACGAAGTTCGCGTTGTTTTGCCGCCCGATCTCCCGGAAAATCCGAAAACTCAACTGCTGATCGCGCAAGAGGGGTACGTGAGTAACAGAATCACTATTCCTGTACAGAGGAGAATTGAGTTAGGCGTCCACGATTGATCTATGCAACAGCTTCGTTGGCATGCTCTGCTCCAACAGTGGGTTGCCGTTTCAACACACCGGCAGGATCGGCCGCAAATGCCGTCCAACTGGTGTCCGTTCGATCCTGGATCTGGGCACGTGCCCGATCATTACGACGTCTATCTGTACCCAAACGATTTCCCGGCGTTCTCTCCGGATACCCAGTCATTCGCGCCCACGCCCGGCTTATTCGCTGAAACGGGTGCCCGCGGGGTATGCGATGTGGTCCTGTACTCGCCCGAGCACACGCTTCCTGCGTCGAAACTCAGCATTGATAACTGGCGAAAAATAGTCGATCTGTGGACGGAGCGGACGGTCCAGCTCGCAGAGAATCCGGACATTGCATTCGTCGCGCCATTCGAGAATTGCGGTGAAGCCGTTGGCGTCACTATGCCGCATCCGCACGGTCAGATCTATGCCATGCCTTTCATCCCACCCAATATTCAAAAGGAAATTTCCTCGGCAAGAGACTTCGCAGACGCAAATGGCCGTGAATGCCTGTTCTGCCGTTTGTTGCAAGAGGAATTGAAAGATGGATCGAGGGTTGTCGCTGCTGACGATCAGTTCGCCGCCTTCGTACCGTATGCCGCGCGTTTTCCGGCCGAAGTGACGCTTTATCCCCGCCGTCACAGTCGAACGCTGCCCGATCTCAGCGTCGAAGAGAAATCCAGCCTTGCCAATCTCCTCAGCGTTATACGACGCAAGTACGACAACCTTTACGGATTCGTGATGCCTCTGATGATGGCGGTAAAGCAGGCTCCATTGCGCGAGCCCGAGGCGCCATACCACTTTCACGTGCAGTTCACGCCTCTCCAACGAAGCCCAACCAAGCTCAAATATCTCGCCACAATGGAAACAGGCTTTGGAACCTTCCTGGCTGACACAGCTCCGGAGAAAATGGCTGAAAACCTTCGCTGCGCAGAACCAGCTACGTCCGTATAGCTAACTATCCTTTTGATACGGTGTATACCGGTTTGTTGAAAGTAATTCGCGTGCCCGTGTCAGCTCAGAAGGCGCAACGTAGAAGAATGCTCCTGTCAATTCACGCCGCATCAAAAAACCGCCGGTATACAGTCCAGTCTCAACCAGGTACTCAATACCGGCCTCGGTAAGAAGCGTTTCCAATCTCAGCGCCTCGCGCAGTCGCCTCGCCATGTAGAGGAGGTCAAGTTCAGCCTCCCCGAAGAACTCAGGATCGCGCTGCACCTCCATCAGTCTAATGCCTGACCACGAAATTACACCCGGGAAATGTTACGATGTGCACCGTGACTAAACTCGTCTGCCTGACTTGCCTCGTGCTTCTTGGTGCTTGCAGCTCACCGCCACCGCCGCCCACGCCTTCTCTCACTCCGCAAAACGCCGCTGGGCTGCTGCACTACAACAGCAGAGCTGAGAACTGGCTGAAGTTTGTGAAAAAACGCGATCCAACCTGTGAATACAAGATAGAACTTCCTGATCAAAGTTCTCACCCCGCTGCAATCGATTTAGATCACGTAGTCTGGTGCGGGAGTCGACCGGCTCCAAAGGAACTAAACGCGAGCGTGCAATTCGTGTACGACAAAGCCGCGCAACGCTGGGTAGTACTTCGCTTCAGCAGCTAACTTTCTAATCCTGCATTTCGGGCCACAACTAGGGCCAAGCTTGACCAGTCTAGGTCCGATTGCCCGTGCGCAATTCCCGAAAGCAGATGATCGCGAATGATGCTGGCCAGCGGCATCGGGGCAGCTAACTCGTCGGCTGCTTCGATGACCAGCCGCATGTCCTTCAGGCCCAGCTTCAAATTGAATGCCGCCGGATCGAACTCTTCATTCGCCACGATGCGCCCGTAGTTCTTGTAAATCGGGGATCCGAAAAGCTCGTTTACTACATCCAGGAAATGGTGACGATCGATACCGGCTTTGCGCATGGCTGCGAAACTTTCGCCGAACGCCTCCAGCATGCTTGCGATCATGAAATTCCCACCGAGCTTCACCATATTTGCCTGCCACGGTTCCGATCCCACGGTGAACGTCTGTCGTCCAATGGCGTCGAACAATGGACGGCACCGCTCAACGGCTTTGCCTTCACCCGCGGTAACTACGATCAGCTTCTTGTTCTCGGCTGCCTCGGGACGCCCGAAAACAGGAGCGCTCAAGAACTCCTGTCGTTTGCCGCTATGCTCGTTCGCGAGCCGCCGGGCAAAAGCCACACTGACGGTGCTGCTTGAGATGTGTACGCAGCCATTCTCCATCCCCGAAGCCACGCCATCCGCGCCGAACACAATCTCTGCGACGGCATGGTCGTCTGAGAGCATTGTGATCACGGCTTCGGATCCACGGCATACTTCTTTAGGCGAATTCGCGACGCGAGCGCTCTCACGACCCAGCGCTTCAGCTTTCTCTCGGCTTCGGTTATAGACCGCTACGTCATGCCCGGCTCGCAGCAGATTGCGCGCCATTCCCAAACCCATTCTGCCGAGTCCGACGAAACCGATCTTCATACGCACTCAGGATATCGAGTACTGCAGGCAACGGGCGACCGAAGTGGTACCAGATCCGGGAAAAGTTGCGAAGGCGCTAAGCAGCAGCCTCCACCGCGCCGCTACTGTACTGTGTGTTTGCGAGCCGCTCTCGCCGCTTCATCGAACCTGTGTTGTGCCTTTCCAGCGAGCTCACCGACCGTTGCAGCAGCGGTTTCCACACTGGAAATCATTCCTTCTTTGCCTTTGCGAAACGCTGACTCTAACCTGCCACGTGACCACGAGGCGCAGGCGGGTACCACTAATGCCGTGCCAATCGCCGCTAATCCGCAGCCTACTCCTATCAATCCGAACCCGATCAGGCTCGCCTTCGAATTGGTGTTCATTTTGCCTCCTTATTTTGTGACGCGCATGAGGCGTTCCTGTTCCTAATTTAGATAAAGATTGCCGTAGAGCTCGTCTACAGCTTGGCGGGTTCGGCATTCCAAGGCCATTCCAGCTTTCGGTACGCCCGCCACAAATAAGCCGCGATCCCAAATCCTAACAGGGCGAAACCGCTGAGAACATAAACGGCACCGCTGGACGCCAAAATAAATATCCAGCCTGCCAGCGCGATCACTACGGGCAAAGGGTACAAAGGCATGGAGAACGGTCGCTTTATGTTCCGGCGGTAACGACGAATTAATATAACGGCCACGCACTGCGCCGCGAATTGCGTGATGATCTGAATGACAATCAAAGCTTTAATCAATGCTTCCAGTGTGAGCAGGCAAGCCACAGCCGAGAGGCCGCCCATGAACACCACCGAAAATGATGGAAATCCTCGCTTAGGATGCAGACGGGCGAACGCGGAGAAAAAGTGGCCCTCAGCTGCCGCCGCATAGGGCACCCGTGTATAGCCAAGCAGAACGCAAAACACCGAAGCAAACGCTACCCACAAGATCAAACCTGTCATGAGAGCAGCGGCCTTCGCTCCATACAGTCGCTGCATGTAGTCGGACACGATTGCCTTCGAGTGGATCGCTTCCTGCCACGGCAAAACGCCGATAATCGAGAGGCTCATCGCGACATAGAGCACGGCGAGGATGCCGATCGACAAAAGAACGCATCGAGGAATCGTCACGCTTGGATTCTTCACTTCGCCGCCGATTAGGCACACAGTGAAGTAACCGCTGTAATCATACATGCTGATCAGCGTGGACGCTCCCAATCCCAAAAAGAATGCTGGTGTAAGGGCAAAAGCTCCCGGCGGAAAATCGAAGGCTCGTGCAGCGCTGAAGTGACCTATGCCGCCCCAGATAATCAGCACCATCGCTAACATCAGTCCGACCCACAGAATGGTTGAGATCCTTCCAATCGCTCGGATGTCCCGATAGAGCAGCATCGTTGCGAGAAGGCATACAGCCACCGCCAACATTTTCTGCCCGGGAGCAGTTAGTCCAGGAACTAAGTAGCGAGCGTAATCGGCAAACCCCACCCCTCCTGACGCGGCTGTGAGCGGAGCTGCCAACATCACCTGCCAAAGAAAGAGAAATCCCATCAGCCGTCCCAGCGACTGCGGTCCAAAGGCCTGCTGAAGGTAGTCGTACGAGCCCCCGGAATCCGGCATGGCAGCTCCCAATTCCGCCCAAACAAGGCCATCGCATGTCGCAAGAAGAGCGCCAAGTATCCAGCCAGCGAGGGCTTGTGGCCCGTGCATGGTGGATAGGATCAATGGAATGGTAAGAAACGGTCCGACTCCCACCATCTGCAGCATGTTTGCCGCAAGGGCAGGGAACAGGCCCATCCCGCGCGTCAGGCCGGATTTGCTTTCTTCAGTTGCCCGGCTATTCACTGCGTAAGAGTCTCACGATCTTGATCGAAGCTGCTGAGAATCTACTTCAGTGATTTAATTGCCACCTCTTTGAAAAACACAATGTCGTTATCGCTGTGATTCTGCAATCCCATCCACCCCCGATCCGGGCGCCGCCCGCGCTCTGGCTCAAACCAAAGCTTCTTCGGAGGCACTGGTTGCCCTTCGGTATAGTCGGTCACCTTTTGGCCGTTTACGATGACAATCGTCCGAGGACCATTCAGTGTGATCTCCATGGTGTTCCATTCAGGCCCTGGCCTGCCGGGCCTCGATAACGGCTTCGTCAAAGAATACAGAGTTCCCGTCACGTGGTACTCATCTTCACCTTCTGCGACGTTATCGATTTGTACCTCATAGCCATAGCGGACCGGCATCCATTCTTCCCGGGGCTCGATCGGTATGCGAATAAACATTCCAGAGTTATCATTCTTGTCGCGCATCTTATACACGACGCGGATCACGCAGTCGCCCACCGGGCCGCGGGTCCAGTACAGCAATCCCATCCCTCCATGGGTTCGAATCAGGCCATTCTCAACACTCATCGAGCCCGGCCCAACGTGTTTCCATCCTGACAAATCTTTCCCATTGAATAGCGGCTTCCATTCCGCCGCGGAAACCGCGGTTGAAAAGAGGGCAGTTGTTAGCGTGACCAGCGCGACGAGCGTTACGTGTCGTTTCATTACTGGATTATCCTGCACTGCACAAGCCTAATATCCTTTCTGCTTATCAACTACGTTGATCAAGGGCTTGCCTTCAACGAAACGGCGGATATTTTCCTTGATGGTTCTAACCATGCGGGCAGAATCCTGATCGGAGCGTCCGGCGATGTGCGGTGTAATGATGACGTTCTCGAATCTCCAAAGAGCATGATCTTTGGGAAGCGGTTCCGGATCGGTCACGTCGACTCCCGCGCCCGCCAGTCGTTTTTCGTCAAGCGCTTTCACCAATCCGTTCATGTCGTAAATCCCACCGCGGCTGACTGCAATGAAATAGGCGTTCTTCTTCATCAGCTGAAATTGGCGGGCACCCATCATTTTGTGACTCTTCGGTGTATCCGGAACAGATATGAAGACCGCGTCTGCCTGCGGGAGTACATCATCCAACTGATCAGGTTTGACAACTCTTTTGAGAAACGGGAGGAAGGGCTTGTCTTCTGTGTCGACACCGATCACCGTCATGCCGAATGCATTCGCGCGCACTGCTATCTGTGTCCCGATCCCGCCCACGCCGACCACTACGGCAGTCTTGCCGTTTAGTTCAATCCCGTGAAACGAACCTGGATTCCAGATTTGCTGTTGGTCATTTCTGTAGAGGATATAAAGATTACGCGAGAGCATCAAGAGCATTGCGAGCGCGTGATCGGCAATCTCCGGCCCCTGCACGATTTTGTTGTTCGTAAGCGTGATGTCGCTGTTCCGTAGTTCGCTGCTGCGATCTTTTGGAAACAGGACTCGCTCGACACCGGCACTCATGACCCCTACCCATTTAAGATTCCTTCCGGCGCGCACTTCGGACGAAGTGATCTCGCCGATAAAGGCGTCTGCGTCAACGATCTCCTTCATCACGTTGGCCTGGGTGACCGGCACGATTCTGGTTTGTGTGGTTACGCTTTGCAATTCTTCCACCAGCCCCGCGTCTTCGTCTGAAATCAGAATCTTTTTCTGTTGGGCGAATAGCGCCAGAGCGCTGGCAAGGGCAATGAGGATCACGCGTCGCATATGTTTTTGTACTCCTTGAATGCTGGTCCTACTTCTGATCTTTTGCGCCCTTCGGCAATGAAAAAGCGACGTAAGCGCCTTGTATTTTGCCCTGAGACGCAGGATTCACCGCGGCTTGCGCGGCTGCACAGACGACTAAGTATTCTTTTCCCTTGGACTCGTAGACCGCAGGGATTCCTTCGAGAGCAGTATCCAACTCCCTTTCCCAAAGCACCCCTCCGCTGTCCTCGTCGAAAGCGCGAACTTTCCGGTCTCGCGTGGCCGCAAAGATTAACCCTCCCGCCGTGACCACCGGACCCACTTTCGGGAAAAGCGAGCCGGTGTTCTTGAAGCCTTTCGCGGCGAGCTCGGGCACGTCTCCGAGCGGAATTTTCCACTTGATTGTTCCTTCGTTCAGGTCATAGGCCGTCAGTGATGACCACGGCGGAGCGATGGGAGATAATCCGCTGCTCGTAAACATAAAGCCGAATCCGCTAATGTACCGGGTAGTTCGCGATGGCGCTGCGTGTGAGGAATTCGCTCCGATGGCGGAAGGCGCTTTCAAGACCGGCACCGATCGAGAGCCGCCGGCCGGATTCAGAAGATAAGCCACCAGTGATTTCAGTTCCGCGCTCGAGAGTCTCGGGAAGGCCGGCATCGATCCCTGTCCCTCTCGGATAGTCGTCTCGATCTGTTTTGCGTTTAGCGTTTTCCCAATATCGACGAGTGAGGGAACTGCCGGAGGCTCACCCTTTCGATTGGTGAGATGGCACCAGCGGCAGTGCGCTTCATACACGATCTGACCTCGCAGTTCAGGCGGATCGCTCAGAGATGCCTTTCGCGTGCTCTCTGGCTCCAGCTTGAGCATGCAAGGAAGATCCTTCGAGACCACGTAGAACGTGCCGTTCGCTGGATCGACCGCGGCACCACCCCAGTTAGCCCCGCCATTATTGCCCGGCATCTCAACGGTGTTGCGCAGTCCAGGCGGCGTAAAGAGGCCCTCGTTGCGAGCGCTCCGGATCTCATCGCGAAACCGGGCGTGCTCCTGGGGATCATCTATGAATGGACTCAGGTCCTTTTCCGTAAACGCCTGCCTAGCGAACGGCGGCGGTTTCAGCGGAAACGGTTGGGTCGGCCACGCCTCTTCGCCCGGCATGTCGGAACGCGGCACCGACCGCTCTTCAATAGGCCAGAGCGGCTCGCCCGTCACCCGGTTAAACACCCACAGAAATCCCTCTTTGCCGGCCTGCGCCACCGCATCCACAAGTTTCCCGTTGTGCCGCACTGTCAGAAGTTTTGGCCCCGTAGCGTTGTCGTAATCCCAGATGTCATGGTGAACCATCTGAAAATGCCAAAGACGTTTGCCGGTGCGTGCGTCGAGTGCGAGCAGGCAATCGCCAAATAGGTCCGCACCTATGCGGTCGGCCCCGTAGAAGTTGTACTTGGGGCTTGCGGTAGGTATATAAACAATCCCACGTTTCTCATCCAGTGAAAGTTCGCTCCAACTATTCGCTCCGCCAGCGGTTTCCCACGCGTCCTTTGGCCATGTGTTGTATCCAAACTCACCTGGATGTGGGATGGTGTGGAAACTCCACGTTAGTTTACCCGTCCGCACGTTGTACGCCCGGATATCGCCTGCAGCAGACCCGTACCCTTCATTCGTTGCTGAGCCCAGAATCAGCAGATTCTCAAAGACTCGCCCAGGCGTTGTCGATTGAACCAGCGAAATCGTGCTGGGATCGCGTCCGAGGCCTTGCCTCAGATCGACACTGCCGTTCTTGCCGAATGACAAAATCGGCTTTCCCGTTCGAGCATCGATTGCCTGAAGGAAATTGTTGCTGGCGAAAAAAAGACGTCGCTCGGATCGTCCCTTACTTTCCCAGTAATTAATCCCACGGTTCGTAATTAGTTTCGTGTCCGGATCTGTTTGATGGACCCAAACCTCCTTTCCGGTGGATGCATCCAAGGCTACGATCGAATTATTCTTGGCGAGAACATACAACAGGCCATCAACCACAAGGGGATTGAAGGAATACGTGTGAGCGTCTCCCGTCGGGTAGATCCATGCTATCTCCAGCTTGCTCACATTCGAACTATTAATCTGCTTGAGTGCGGAATATTGGGCAGAGTCGGCTGCGCCTCCATAATCACGCCAAATCCTGTGCGCTTGATCTACAGCATCCTTTTCCTTGCCGCCGCCGAATTTGCAGAGCAACAATGATGCGAACACAAGCAGCAGTAAATGGACGATTCGTGAAACACGGCAACTTCTTCGTATCGTTGTCATCAATGCGCCTGTAAGATACGTAAATACGATTCGGATGTCAATTCCTACGGTAGCTTTTCAGGGCGAAAGGGGATCCTTCAGCGAGGAAGCTGCATACAAACTACTGGGGCGTGGTGTTCGCCTGCAACCTTATGAAAATTTTTCCGCGATGTTCGACAGCGTCATTCGCGGCAAGGCCAAATATTGCCTCGCGCCAATTGAAAATACGCTCGCCGGCTCAGTTCATGAGAACTACGACCATCTCCTCGCCAACGACCTGCACATCATAGCCGAGGTAAACCTGCGGATCGTCCATAACCTCATCGCTTTTTCCGGGACCACGCTCGCGAATCTACACCAGGTATACTCGCATCCGGTCGCCCTTGCTCAATGCGGAGAGTTTTTCAAGCGCCATCCACAAATCGAAAAAGTAAGTTTCTACGACACCGCAGGAAGCGTCAAAATGCTGGCCGAACAGCGCATTCGGGGTGCAGCGGCCATCGCCAGCCGTATTGCAAGCGAGGTCTACGAGGGTCGAATCCTAGCCAAGCACTTGGAAGATCACCGTGAGAACTACACCCGCTTCCTCCTGGTGTCGAAAACCGCCAAGGTGCCGCCCAGGGCCGACAAAGTTTCAATCGTATTTTCAACCCGCAACATGCCCGGTGCACTCTATAAATGCCTCAGCGTCTTTGCGCTCCGCGATATTGACTTGACCAAGATGGAGTCGCGGCCTTTGCGTGGGCGCCCGTGGGAATATTTCTTCTGCCTCGATTTCGCTGGCAGCCTCAAGGAAGAGCGCTGCCGGAAGGCACTCGATCACTTGACCGAAATAACAACCTTTTTGCGAGTGCTCGGCTGCTACGAGGCCGCGAAAAAGGACAATCGCAGTAAGCGCATACGAGGCGGGCTATAGTTCGAGATCACGTCAGGGTCAGCAGCCTTTCACGAAGCCTCAACGCCGCGCCGAAGTCACGCTCGAGCTCGCGATCGTTCAAATGCGTTTGCATATCCTCTAGTTTTTGGATGAGTGAAGTAAGGGCCAATCGGATATTCTCGCGGTTGGTTAGGCAAATGTCCCGCCAGAGCGGGTACGGGCTCTCGGCTAGGCGCGTGATATCCCGAAACCCCGGTCCCGCAAGCTCGAGCGGAAGAGGCTCCTGGGCGCTCTGTTCCGCGATCAAGCTCGCCAGGCCAGTCGACACGAGTTGCGGAAGATGAGACAGGAACGCGACCGCACGATCATGAGCTCTGGCATCTGTGATAAACGGCAACGCCTGCATTTCGGTCAGCAGCCCGATGAACGCCTCCACACGCGGGTCCGAGACGTCGTCTGGCGTTAGCGGGGTCAAAGCATACCGGGAATTTCTAAATAACGAAGCATCAGCGTTTTCCAGTCCCGAACGCTCTCTACCGGCCATGGGATGACCCCCAAGAAATAAACCTGCGCCTCGAAAGACGTCACTTGCCCGTTCGCAGATTAAACGCTTCGTGCTCCCGACATCTGTTATCAACGCACCGCCGGTAATCGCCGCCTGCAACGTTGGAAGCAGGCCGAGAATCGCCCCCACAGGCGTCGCCAGGATTACTAAATCCGCGTCGCGCACGGCGTCGGTAATATCTTCCGATCCCTCGTCAATTACCTTGCGAGACAGGGCTTGCTGCAATACGTCCCGGCGGTCGCAACCTTGCACGGTCCCGGAAAAGCCATTCTGCTTCAGTGCTAGTCCCCAAGATCCTCCCAGCAGTCCCAACCCAACAATGCTTACCCGCTTAAAGAGCATGCTCGCGTACCTCCGCTCACTCCCGACCCGACCTAATCGCTACTGTTTGTTGCATATCTAGATTCAGAGGTAGCATCGTCGCATGACCCGGCTCATTTCAGCTCTATTGCTGCTGTCGTATCCTGCCTTGGCTCAACGCAAAAGCGGCAATCCGCTCGACCACCTTCCCGACAAAATTGAGGCTCTCACGCGTTTTGGCGAACGCGCTGACTTTTCTCCTGATAACCAACGGATTGCATTCATGGACAAGAGCTTCGGCGATGCATTTGTAATTGATCTGAAGACGCGTGTGATCAAATGCCTGACCTGTAGCATACCCGGAGCAGCATTTCTTCGTGTCATGCACCTGTTATCCGGCGATTACATTTTGATTGGGCCTGCTCGCTTCACCGATATCCACACTAGCCGTGCGAGTGACAACGAACTGTGGTTTTTGAGCAACCGGCCGGGATTTAGACCACAGCGCTTGAATCAGAAAATGTCGGAAGGCGCTGCGATCTCAAAGAAAAGCATGAAAATCTCCTACTCTGTCACACACTCTCAAGATGTTTCGCTTGCGCCCGAGCAGTCGCAGTTGTTCGTTGCCGATCTAGATCTGTCGCCTACCGGGCCTCGCTTGGCGAACAAGCATTTGGTATACGAGAGTCGCTCGAAGGCGTGCACCATAGAGGCGCAGGACTTCTTTGAGAACGATAACAAGATGACCTTCACCTGCTACGAGCCCCAGGGACTTGCCTCGGTGATGATGATCGATCTTCGCAATCAGAAAGTCGTGAATATGTCGAAAGCTCCCGGCACGTACAACGAATGTGAGGGCATCTACCCGGATGGCCTCTTTACAAATGTCGAGGCTGACCGCCAGGTCAATTGGCTTGGCGGGAAACGCGGGTCTGGAAACATTGATATCTGGAAGTTGCGGCTTGATGGCACTGGAAGAAACCTTACACGACTTACAAACTTCAACGATTTCGAAGGCTTCAAAGCATCAAATCCAGTTGTCTCGACCGATGGCCGCTTGATGGCATTCCAGGTGGCACGCGTTTCAGACCAAGCTGGTGTAGGTTACGGTATCTTGCTATACCGTCTGCGGTGAACGCCCAGTTCACCCACGTTTGGGTTCAGTGCCGATTTCGATCACGAAGTAATTAGCTGGAACCGTACCGACGTTCTTCAAACCATGCATCCCTCCCGAAGCAGCATAGGCCACTCCACCGGGTCCAAGCTGCTTCGACTTGCCATTCAGGATGAACTCAACGCTGCCTTCGCGCATCAGCATGAATTCGCTATGCACGTGTTTGTGAGCTGGATGTGGCATCTGGCCCGGCATCAGCGTTGTTTCATGTAGCTCCACCACCTCTCCGGGCAGTAAAGCAGTAACTTCGCGGAGTGCCATTCCGCAATCGTATCGCGCCGGGCATCCGCACGGACCCGGGCCGCAAGTCCCGCTAGTGCTCGCGGGTTGCCTTAAACGTGCCGCTGTATGATTGGAATTCCCACGTGCCAGTCAGTGAGTCTTCGGCGGCTTGCCCTTTGATCTTCAGCGTGCCTTTCCCAACTTCCTCAGTAGTCACCGGAAATTCGAGATCGAGTTTTCCTTCATCAAACGTGCCTTGAACATCCGCATCATCCCATTTGCCTGTTACCGTTTTCCCATCCTGCTGAAACGTGGCCTCCTTGTCCCGGTCGCCGCCTTCCGTCTGGAGCACGAAGTGCCATTTGCCGGAAACATCGGCTTTGGGCGCTGCGCTTACCGGTGACAACAGAGCCAGGCACGCCATTGCCGCCGCCGCGGCCATCATGCATTTCATTTGGGAACCTCCTTGAGCGTCGATCGGAAATTGCTTCGCGCGCTCCGTTACATCCTACGCTATGCCTGCCAGCTCCTGAACCGTTTCAAACGTGTCCGAGTCGTCAGCTGATTTGTCGGTTCTGTACCGTTTCACACGCGCAAACCTCAAAGCGAGTCCGCTCGCATACCGGGTACTTACCTGAATCTCATTGAATGCAATCTCAACCACCAACTTCGGTTCGACGTGAACGGTATGACCATCGCGCCCGATCTCGAGCTTGAGAAGTTCCTGGGTTTGCCACGCCAGCATTTCGTCGGTAAGCCCTTTGAAGGTCTTGCCGAGCATCGCGAAACCGCCTTTGCGTGTGTCCCGCGCGCCAAGATGGAGATTGCTCAGCCAGCCTTGTCGCCGGCCGTTCCCCCATTCGGCACCCAGAACGACAAGATCGAGCGTTCGGGCCTGCTTAATTTTGAGCCAGCTTTGGCCGCGTGCTCCCGCTGCATACCCGGCGCTCGTTGATTTTGCCATTACGCCTTCATGCCCGCGTTGCAGCGCCTCATGTAGAAAATTTTCCGCGTGCTCTGCATTCGCTGTGACGAGATGGGGGACCACCATTTTCGACGGCACTAATTCGGTCAGGTCGGCGAACCGGCGTGCCTGCGGCTCGTCAACCAGCGGGCTTCCGTTCGAATAGATCAAGTCAAACCAGAAAGGAACAACTGGCTGCTCTCTAGCCATTCGGTCCACCTCCAGTTTGCGCCCAAACCTGCGCATCGTGATTTGGAAAGGATGGGGACGCCCTCGCTCATCCAAGCTCAGCACCTCGCCATCCAGGATCAAATCCTTTAGAGGCAAAGCTCGGACCGACTGAACAACTTCGGGAACGGCCGCAGTCACCTCATTCAACCTGCGCGAAAACACAACAACCTCATCGCCCGATTTATGTGCTTGCACGCGGGCGCCGTCGAATTTGTACTCGAGCGCGGCTTCTTCGAGTTCCTGTAAGGCTTCTTTGACATCTTCCGCCGTCTGCGCCAGCATCGGCTGCACCGGACGGAACAACTGAATATCGAACCTGGACAAACCGGATTCGCCTGCCTCAAGCACGGCTCGGGCAATCTGTGCCGCGCCTCCCGCCACCATCGCCGCGCGCCGGATACGTTCTGTTTTGAGCCCGGAAGCCTTTGCCAACGCATCCAGCATTAAGCCTTCAAGCGCACCCTGGCGAAGTTCGCCCAATAGGAGCCTGGTGAGAAAGTGCTGTTCCTCTGAAGTTGCACGGCTCAGAGTTGTTTGTAGGATCTCGCGCTTGCGCTGCTCTGAGCCAGGCCCTTGCACCGCTGTCAGGCTCTCCAAAGCCCGGTCGATGTCTAGAAGTTCCACGCTGGCATTTTCAGCCGCGGTAGTAATCGCGTCCCGTAGCGCGGCGTGGCCGATCCCAATCCGCCCCTGACGAGTGCTCCCGGATAAGAATGAGACACCGATTTCTATCTCTTCCGCATGCAGTTGCTTCAACACGCCTGCGAGCAGGTTTATTTTCTCGAGACGTTTTGTGGTGCCGCCTACGCGACGGGATGTCTCGACGACAGTAGCCAGCAGCATATACGCAGACTACCCAAAGCGAGTTATCCAAATCAGTTGCACATTCACCATTTCCTTCCATAGCAACGCTGCCGGTCTCTCTCAACTGATTGCAAACACGTAAGGCCATCAATTGGCCGGGGACCTGCTTTCTAGAAGGCATCTCTCAACCGAAATGCGAGAGAGACCAAAATTCAAACCCAGGAGCTTCTATATGAAACTACAAGTAAAAAACATTTTCCTGACTGCGGGTCTCTCCGCCTTACTCGGGAGTCTCACCATCAGCGCTCAGGAACAAAAAGAAATTGCGAACATCCCGTTCGCATATCACGTCGGAGAACAGACTCTAGCCGCTGGTAAATACACAGTTCAGGAAACCAATTCGGGCGGTGTACTCCAGCTGCGTGATAACACCTCGGGTCACTCCATCTTCGTTTCTGTTCTGCCTGCAGATACCGGAAGGAAGGACTCAAAGCTTACCTTCAGCTGCTATGCAGGCGAGTGCTCGCTTTCTCAGATCTGGATGGCAGGTGACGTTTACTCGTTGAGGTCGAAACCGTTCCCGCGCGAAGCGAAAAATCAGATTGGCGTTCTCGCTCTCGTCTCGGTTCCTCTACTGCGGCGATAAGACGAGAACAGGTCCTTCTTCCGGGCCGCATTCTCGTTGGGGTTGGCGGGGCAAAGCACCGGTGGTCACTAGCTGACTTCCGGTGCTTTCTTTTATCTTCTGACTAATCCAACCAGTTCCTGAATCGCCGCAACCACCACGTCCGGCCTCTCCAACTGAAGCCAATGCCCACTCTCCTCTATCCGAATATGGCGGCCATGGCGGCTCTGCTGAACCCACGAGTCGCGTTCCTGTAACTCAGCTTCATTCGCGCTCGAAGCCGAGAGAACGACAAAAGGAATTTCTGGAGGGAGCGGCATTTGAACCGCCGTCCGAGCGCTTTCCGGAAGTGCATCCAGATATCCTGCCATCGCCCGGAAGCATTTAGGACGGCTCCAGTGAGCACGGAGCAGCGGCCACAGCTCTGGCGGAAGTTTTTGGATCTCTCCGACAAGGTGCAGAATTACGTCTGTCCCTTGTCCCGCGCTGATTCGAGCGATCAACTTTGGAAATATTCTTCTGCCCGAAGCGAGCGCAGTCAACGCAGCCCTAACTACGCCGATTCGCGCTAGCAATGCGCCGCGCCTTGACAACCTCGCTGCTAGACGAAGCCGCCGTTCTTCGCTTGGGCCGCAATTCGCCCAATACCCGAGCGACATAGGGTCGACTAAGATTAGACCTGCTACGTTCGCGGGCTGCAGATTGGCGAACGCGCGTATGACGGCTCCTCCGAAAGAGTGTCCAACCAGAATGTATGGGCCGTCGAGGCCCGCGTGCGACAGAAGCCTGGTGAGCTCGGACACGATCTGTCGAAGTGTCCTGGGAACCGCACAGTTGTCACTCCACGAAAGGCCAGCCCGGTCATAGCTGCATGTGCGCGTAAACTCCGCGGCTTTGGGCTGCACTAGTGCCCAACTCAATGAGCTTGCGGCTATGCCTGATTCCAGCACGACAACTGGATTCCCAACGCCTTGCTCGTTTAAATGCAGCCGGCACGGTCCAGCATTGATGAGCCGGCCCGGAGCTGGAAATCGCCGCGCATCGTAGTAGCTGCCGAGCGTTTGAAAGATCATCCCGACCGCGACCAAGCCCAACAGCACGATGAGATACGTCATTCGTGGCTGGTTTCACATCCGAATAAAGCCATTTCAGTTCTGTAGCCTCTCCTTGCTCATCGAAAACAACTAATTTGCAGTAACAGAGCTTGGTAAGAGAGTTATATTGCGCCGGTGACAATTTATGGTGGCAGCGCCGGCGAGCCGATGCGCTGGATCAAGCGTCGGAAGCGCTGGTCGCCGTGCAAGCTTTCAAACCTGCGGTCCAGCCGAAGGTAAATCATATTTGAAGCGCGCTCGTTAAAAGCCTTTTCGAGCCATTGAAGTGATTGGTCTCTATCGCCCAGAGCAGCGTAAATGTGGGCTATGTCGTATGCCGGAACGTAGCGTCGGCTGGATTCATGCTTGAGCTCGCTTAATACTTTTAAGCTCTCGGCCCTTTTGCCTTCCAGCGCGTAGGCGCGTGCCACTCCAGCCAAGTGAGTTGGCTTTCCTTTGGAGAGAGACGCCGCTTTTCTATATTCAGTCATTGCTGCAGAAGTGGAGCCCTCGAGCTCATACGCCAGCCCTAGGTACCAGTGCCCAAGCGCAAAATTGGGATCCATATCGAGTGTCTTTCGTGATGTCTCCGCTGACTTGGCATATTGCCCTGCAAAGAGGTAGTTCCACGCCAAATGGTTGTTGATTGCAAGGTCGATCGGATCGAGGGCGAGAGCCCGCCGGGTTTCTACAAAAGCATCCTGAATCCGGCCCTCGGCAAGAAGGCAATGCGAATAAGTGTGGTGACCTTCAGCGTAATTTGGATCGAGTTCAGTTGCACGCCGGCCTTCCCGATTGGCCGCCGTCAGGTCCCAATCGTAATACAACTTGATGTTCGCGAGCGAACTATGTCCTTCTGCGAGTGTGTCGTCGATCTGAAGCGACTGTTCGGCTGCGGCTTTGGCCTTAGGAAATCCCTCCCCAGGCGCCAAAGGGCCGACTGTATAGACGAGGCGGTAATAGGAATCCGCAATTCCCGAATAAGCCCGGGCAAAATCCGGCTGTTTATTAATCGCCTGCTCAAAGTACTCGATCGCTTTCCAAAGTCCTGCCTCAGTGAATTTGTTCCAATAGTATCGGCCCTTGAGGTACGCTTCGTATGCCTCCGGGTTGACTTGGCGGGTCCGCGCTGGGTGAATCCGCGGCTCCAGTTTAACGCTGACTCGCTCGGCAATATCCCGCGCCACCTCACTCTGGAGAACCAAGATATCGCGCAGGTCACGATCGTAAGTTTCCGCCCAAAGTTGTCTTTCGGGGTTCGTGGCAACCAATCGGGCGGTAATGCGAATTCGACCGGCCGACCGAAGCACGGTGCCTTCCACAATCGCGTCCACATTCAGGTCCCGCACAATTTCGGCGAGCGACTTCTGTGTTCCTTTGTACCGCATAGCAGACGTGCGCGAGATGACGCGCGGTATGCCGAGCTTCCCCAAGTCAGTGATCAATTCGTCAGTGATTCCGTCGGCGAAGTACCCCTGCTCCACTTCATGAGAGAGATTCTCCAGAGGAAGCACGGCCAGAGAATCAATCTGTGCCGGAACCGCTTTCGCGCCCAGCCACTCGCGCCACCGGTTCACGTTCAGCATCACCAGAAGAACTGCCAAACCCAAAATCGATCCAATTCCCAGCAACACTGCGTATTCGCGTTTATCTCCCAGCGGTTCCCCCGCAGGAATATCTGGCCGATGTAATATGGGTCCCTGACTCTGTCTATAGACGGGCGCTATGAATCGATACCCCCGACGCGGCACTGTCTCAAGGAAACGAGGATTCTCCGCTGATTCACCGAGAGCTTCGCGAAGCCTTTTTACCGCCGCGTTAAGGCTTTGCTCAAATTCCACGAACGTATTCGCGGGCCAGAGGTTCCTTTGTATCTGCTCCCGTGTTATCACCTGACCCGGGTGTTCCAGCAGCATCGCCAGGATCTGCAAAGGCTGCCCTGCGATTTTAATCTCTAAGCCTCGCCTACGAAGTTCGCGTGTTTTAAGATCGAACTCGAACTGCCCAAAGCGAACGATGTCTCGGGCATGCGAACGTCCTCCCATGGTCAATCCAGGATCGGCACAGTCGACCTAAACAGGGCGGGATTCACTGTTCCCGGAGTGGCACTCGGGAACGGGTTACAGTGTAACACCGATTCCACGATGCGAAAGAAAAACACATGTCCGGGCCTGCTAGAGCCCAGTTTCCGCATATCATTCTGCTTTGCAATCCATTGATCTTGCTGCTGGTTATGGTTTCATCTCCATTTCATGCGCACACCGTTGCGTTGAGTGTTGGAATCCTGAGGATCTACCAGATAAACGAGCGAACCACCCACATGGCGGATAAATTGAGACGTACAAGTTGGCTCGATACAACCCGGATCATCACCCAGAATTCGGCGCACGAGAAGCGGCGCGCGAACGGCTGCGAAACTGACCCAAGCCGCCCGGCGTCGCCTAGCAGACGTGCTCTTCTAAAAGGTGCAGCAGCGTTCATCGCTGCGGGCGAGGCGCTTCCCTCGACCTTAGGAGTCGATGATCGAGGTGCGGATCTCGGGGCCAACGGCAGTGGTGAAGACGAACAGCGCCGTGAACAGGCTTTTCAGGTTCGCTTGCGAGCAGCCCTGCAAGAGAAGCGCCTTCCGAGTCCCGGTCACCCGACGAATGGTGATGAGGAGACGTATCCGAATAAAATCGGTAATTTCTCTAAGGGATTGCCACACAACGACCTAGGTGAAGTGAATCTCGGAGCCTACCAGGCTTTAACAGACGCTTTATCCAGCGGCCGATTCGCCGATTTTGAGGCGATCCCCCTCGGATGCGCGGATTCCACCACCCAGCGCAAATTTGTGAATCCCCTGGCCGGTTTAGCGTTTGACTTGGAAGGGGCAGATTGCCACCATTTCGCCACTCTCCCTGCGCCCGCTTTCAGCAGCGCGCACCAGGCGGCCGAGATCACCGAACTGTACTGGCAGGCGCTGCTGCGCGATGTGCCGTTCTCGGAATACGAAACGCACCCTCTCGCCCAAATGGCAGCTGCGGATTTGTCGAAACTCAGCGACTTTCGCGGTCCCAAAGAAGGCAGAAGCGTCACGCCCCGGAGTCTTTTCCGTGGCGTCACGGCGGGCGATTTGTCCGGCCCTTACGTCTCCCAATTTCTTTTGAAACCGATACCCTTCGGAGTCCAATTCATCGACCAGCGTATGCGCACCGTCATGCCCGGTTTCGACCACATGACCGATTTCGCTGAGTGGCTGAATATTCAGAAGGGCTGTTCACCGGCGTACTCCGTTCAGATCGATCCGGTACACCGCTATGTCCGGAACGGTCGCGACATGGATCGCTGGGTCAACATCGATGTTCTCTATCAGGCCTTTTTTAATGCATCTCTGATTCTGGTCACACCGCCCGATCTCGCCAATGAGGACACCGGCGGCGGCATGGGAGCTCCGCTCAATCCGGGTAATCCTTACAACCGCTCTCGAACTCAGACCGGCTTCGGAACGTTTGGCGGTCCACACATCAGCGTGCTGGTACCCGAGGTTGCAAGCCGTGTGTTAAAGGCGGTGTGGCATCAAAAGTGGTTTGTCCATCGCCGGCTTCGGCCTGAGGCTTTCGCCGGCCGAATTCACAATCTTCTGACCCACCCGGGACTGAACTACCCGATCCATCGGGATGTCCTGAATTCAGCGGCCCTCGATCAGATCTTCAGGCGTAACCGCACCTATTTGCTTCCGCAAGGCTACCCCGAAGGATCGCCGTTGCATCCGGCGTACACCGCCGGACACGCGGGCGTGGCAGGGGCCTGCGTCACGATTCTAAAGGCGCTCGTCGATGAATCTTTTCCCATATCCAATCCAGTAGTGCCTGCCACTGACGGTCTTTCACTGCTGCCCTACAGGGGACCGGAACTGACCGTAGGTGGCGAACTTAATAAACTCGCCGGCAATATCGCGATGGGCCGGAATTTCGCGGGTATCCACTGGCGTGCAGATTATGCCGAGTCGCTGAAGCTGGGCGAAGCGGTGGCAATCAGTGTTCTCAGGGATCAGAAATTGACGTATCGCGAGGACTTTAGCGGCTTCACATTCACGAAGTTCGACGGCACCCAAGTGACCGTCTGATGTCGATCAATGCTGTACGCTCCCGTCGAGGTGGAACAAGCGCAATTGAGGTGATCGCGCTACTTGCCCACCCCAATCATCAACCCGGCGTCCGGTCTGCCTCATCGGCGCCCCAACCGACCACTGCTAAGGAGGTCACTTGAACAAACTTAAAAAATACCCGGCCGTGCTGATTGCATTACTCTTGGCCGAAGCTTTTATCATTAGCCCGCTCGCCAAAGCTGACGAACCTTCACCCCCGGTGGTGCGAAACCACCGGATGGATTTTTCCTATGCGGAAATCCGCGCAGGAGAATGCAGCACCACAGACCCCAATGTCGGAGTCGTTAGCTCCTTGACACCTCGCGACAGCCTTCTTTACAACCTCTTCTGCAATCCGGTGGTTGCACCAGACGGGCACCAATTAACCCTAGCCGAATTTCAAGCAGCGCAGGTCAGATCTGCACTGAAGTGCACCGGGGCAGGAACCCATAGCATTCTTCATTTCCGCGGGCTTGTGCCGAACGCCACCTACACAGTGTGGTTGTTCGTGCATAACTCGGTCACGGAAACTGCCGTCGGTGCCTTAGGAACAACTATGCCGATCGAAAACTCCTTCACCACGTGCGGAACTGGCGAAGGTCAGCTTTCCGTGATCACACCGGCAGAAAACCTATCTGTCGCCGGGGCAGTCGACTCCTGTTTCCTCGACAGCCCGTTCGAGTTGCACTTGGTTTATCACATTGATAATGCGTCACACGGCCCGGTGCCTGGCCCAGACGGAACATGGATCACTGTCGGTACCTTGCTCTTTCCGTGACGCGGCGAGAGAGCTAGGCCCGAGTGCGGGAGGTTCAGTCCGCTACCACAAGCTCACCCGCGATAATGGGCCGCGTTCGCGGAAGTAAGCCCAGCGTTGCGGCGCCTCCCGCCAATCCGAGTGCGAGGACATACAACGTCAGTTTGAAATTATCCGCGGTGTGCGTCTTCGGCAGTGCTTTCCACATCGTGAGAAGTAGCAGTTGAGCAATGGTAACGGCCCAAACAGCGCCATAAAAATATCGCCGCTCCGTTCCCTCGCCCTTGGTCGAACTACCGGCTCTGGGCAATGCTCCAACCGCGCCGAGACAAAGAATTGCTGCAAACAGAGGAAAATACGCCGCGGAATAGATTTGCCTCAAATACCAAGTTCCCGTCGTTGCGGCAATCATCAATCCCACAAAATTCAAAATTGCAAAATTAAGAACGGCATTCCAGGCAAACGTGTAACACACCCGGCGATAAAGCGGGTTGGGTTTGTCTTCGCAAAACCGCAGGATGTAAGGCCGGGATTCCACACCTGGTAGTTGCCCGAAAAATCCAGCGATGCCCGTTCCCGCGACCACAATGGAAAGCCACAGCAGGTGTGCCCAGCCTGGCCCGTGCGCGAAAAAGCTGAACGTGAGAGGGCCCGGTGCAAGAAAGAAAACCCAAATCCAGATCGGCCAGTGCGCGGCGCGGTAAGCCGTTTTGTTCCGCGCGCGTATCTTGCGCCGGTCCGCGTACTCAACTTTGATCGAGTAGGAACATAAGCGTGCCACTGCAAGAGATCGTACTACTGTCCGTCGCAGCAACGCGACCGAACGGTCCGATATCCTTTTGCATTAGGGAAGAGAATTTTGGAAATAACGAGAAAGGCGGGCATTGCTTTACTGTTCCTGGCGATGTTGCTCGCCAGTTGCACAGTAGGACCGAAGTATACGAAGCCTTCAGTCCCGGCCGCTCCGGCCTATACTGAGCAGCCTCCTCCAAGCTTCCAGGAAGTGAACGGCTGGAAGACTGCGCAGCCGAGTGATGCTGCCATTCGTGGCAAATGGTGGGAATTGTTTGCCGATCCTCAGCTCAATTCTCTCGAGGAGCAAGTTGACCCCGCGAATCAAAACTTGAAAGTTGCCGAGGCGAACTTTCGGCAAGCCCGTGCAGCCATAAAACTGAACCGTTCGTCTCTTTATCCGGTTATTACCGCCGGGCCGCAGATCACTGCGGCGCGTACATCGGCAAACCGGCGAACCGGGTTTGGGGGTGTTACGGCAGGAGACTTTGTTTTCCCCTTGGACCTCTCGTACGAAGTGGATTTGTGGGGCCGTATCCGGCGCACCATTGCGTCTGCACGTGAGCAGTTCCAAGCCTCTGCCGCGGATCTTGAAAACGTGCGACTTTCCCTGCACGCCGAAGTCGGCACCGACTACTTCGAGTCGCGCAGCCTGGACGCACAAAAAGAACTGCTGGACAACACGGTAGTGGCATATCGAAAAGCCTTGCAACTCACCACGAACCGTTTCGAAGGCGGCTTATCGTCAAGAGCTGAGGTCGCGCAGGCACAAACGCAATTGAATACGACCGAGGCGCAGGATATTGACGTGACAGTAGCTCGCGCGCAGTTCGAGCATGCGATTGCGGTGTTGGTGGGCAAGGCTCCCGAAGCGTTCAAGCTTCCGGCAATGCATCAACGAGAAATTCCTCCGCCCATCCCGATCGGCGTACCTTCCCAGCTTCTCGAGCGCAGACCCGATATTGCCGCTGCCGAACGGCGCATGGCCGCTGCGAACGAGCAGATTGGAATTGCGCGGACCGCCTTTTTCCCAGAGTTGCTGATCAGCGCGAGCGGCGGGCTTGAGGGCAGCAGCCTTATCAACTGGTTTACCTGGCCGAGCCGCTTCTGGGCGGTCGGTCCACAAATGCTCCAGACGGTATTTGATGCCGGTCGGCGCCGGGCGCAAGTGGAACAGGCAGAAGCGGCCTACGACGCGGATATCGCTACTTATCGGCAAGCTGCCTTGGCTGCCTTCCAGGAGGTAGAAGATAACCTGTCGACGTTACGCATGTTGGGCGAAGAATTGGCGAAGCAGCGTGAGGCGACGGTATCGGCGCGGAACTCGCTGGAGCTTGCCCTAAACCGGTACAAAGGAGGTCTCGTTACCTATCTTGAAGTCATCACAGCGCAGCAAATTGCCCTCACGAACGAACGAACCGAGGTAGATCTCGTGCGTCGGCGCATGGACGCTAGTGTATTGCTTATAAAGGCACTTGGAGGTGGCTGGGAGGTGTCAAAATTGCCACAAACATAGGGGAGTTCGTTTCGTAATTTTGCCTTACCCTCAAGACAGTTCGTTTCGTAAATTACGCTTCAGCATAGCCCTTCAATATAGCCGCCATGTTGTGAGAGAAGGCGGATCGCGGCATCACGACATCGCAACCCTTTTCCTCGGCAGCTTGCTTCAAATCCGCCTGTACATGCGAGACGAATCCCAGCAGGCTCACCTTGCTGGTCGTTTCGTCATTCTTGAGCTTTGCAATTACATCCAGCGGGTTTAACGTGGAGTTGTTTAGATCGAGTATGATAACCGCCGGACTCTGCTTTGCCTCGGCAAGCGCCTCATTCTCCGATTTGACGAAAACGGCCTGCACGCCGGCGCGTTTCGCGGCTTCCTGAATCTTAACCGTGAACATCAGGTCGCTAACTACTGCGACGATTTTCTTCGTAACTGACATGTTGATAGGATAATCGCACGGAGAGAGTATGAGTGTTCTCGTTCAGCCCTTGCCAGAGGTCAATCCGCTTCAAGATCAACTCCGGTTTGACCGGCGCGTTCCACCTTGTGCAATCGTAATCTTCGGTGCAAGCGGCGATCTCTCGAAACGGAAGCTTCTACCCTCGCTCTACCGATTGTTCTACGAACGTCGCATTTCGCAAAATTTTGCCGTGATTGGCAACTCTCGAACCCCGCTGTCCGACGAGAAATTCAGGGACACCATGAAAGAGTCTGTCACGAAATTTCTCGAAGACGCGCCATTCGATGAGACTGTCTGGGACTCGTTTGCACAGTGCCTTTTCTATGTACCCGGAGATCTGAACGATCCGGCCGCTTACGAGGCGATTAAAGCCAAGCTGGAGGAGGTTGAAAAATCGCAACAGACTGCCGGCAACGTTGTTTTTTATTTGTCGACCCAGCCGAGCCATTACGCCGAAGTGGTGGAGCAATTGGGTGCGCACAATCTCCATTACGGAACTGGCTGGCGGCGAGTCATCATCGAAAAACCATTCGGCCACGATCTCGAAAGCGCTCGCAAGCTAAACGAGGAGATTCATCACGTTCTCGACGAATCTTCGGTCTACCGCATCGATCACTATCTCGGTAAAGAGACTGTTCAAAATATTCTGGCCTTCCGCTTCGGCAATGGCATATTTGAACCCCTATGGAATCGCCGCTACATCGATCACGTGCAGATCACCGCTGCCGAGTCGATAGGCGTCGAGGGTCGCGGAGCGTATTACCAGGAGGCCGGTGCCCTGCGGGACATGATCCAGAACCATCTCAGTCAGGTGATGGCGACGGTGACCATGGAGCCTCCTATCGTGTTTGACGCCGACAACGTCCGCGACGAACGAGCGAAGCTGCTACGCGCCGTGCGGATCATGAAACACGAAGATGTGCCGAAATATGCGGTAGCTGGCCAGTATGGTCCGGCGAAAGTCGGGGGTCAGGACATCCCGGGGTTTCGCCAGGAACCGGGCGTCGATCCGGATTCGCAGACCGATACGTATGCGGCGGTTACCTACTTCATCGACAATTGGCGCTGGGCTGGCGTGCCATTTTATATCCGCACCGGTAAGCGTCTGCCCAAACGCGTGACGGATATCGCGATTCAATTTCAGGCGCCGCCTCTGCCGCTGTTCAAACAACAGACAAAAACCGGTCTATTGCCTCCGCGCCCTAACCTGCTGATCCTGCGTATTCAACCCGAAGAAGGGATTTCACTGCGTTTTTTGTCCAAGAGCCCCGGCAGCGGGATGCGCGTTCGGCCTGTTTCGATGGACTTTAATTATGGTTCGAGCTTCGGTGAGCGCTCGCCCACAGCTTATGAGACGCTCTTAGTAGACGCCATGGTCGGGGATGCAACCCTCTACACCCGCCAGGACATGGTGGAAGCAAGCTGGCAGATCGTTCAGCCGATCCTTGACGTATGGGCGAATACGAAATTTGATTTTCCGAATTATCCCGCGGGCTCCTGGGGTCCGAAAGCTTCCGATGAGATGCTCGCGCGTCAAGGTCACGTTTGGAGAATCCCATGAGCACGGCGGTGGTCTATCCCGCACAGCCCGAACAAATCCTAAAGGCGCTTAGTAAGGTTTGGACCTCCCTAGGACAGGAGGAGAAGGAGCAAGGTAAACCAACTGTTCTCCGTGCCTCCTCGATGACCTTGATCGTTGCTACCGATGAGCAGGACGGCGGTTTCTGTGCTTCGCAGACGATTTCCGAACTCATGCACGAGCATCCAAGCAGGGGAATCGTCCTGACGGTCTCCGAGAAAGCTGAGAAAGATGTCGAAGCTCGTGTTCTCGCCCAGTGTTGGAAGCCATTCGGCAAAGCGCAACAGATCTGCTGCGAGCAAATTGAGATTACCTCGAATCCTCAGAGCTGGCCGAATATCGGTCCCACCGTGATCGGCATTATTCCTGCCGACATGCCGGTCATCTTGTGGTGCCGTCATAGCGCCGCTCTCAAGCCATATGCCACCCCCGATCAAAAAGCCGGGCTTGAAGCAGTCATGAACTTGGCAAGTAAAGTCATTATTGACACTCACAACGAAGATCCGCGAAGCGCTTTCGATCAGCTGGCAGATTGGAACGCACATGGACGTGTGGTCGCTGACCTCGAGTGGACTCGGCTGACGCGCTGGCGCGAACCCATTGCGCATATATTCGACAATCCTGCGCGGGAAAACGCACTCTCGATGTTCGACACCGTCGAGGTCGCTCATACTGACGAGAAGCCCTGTGCGTCGGTACTTTACATGGCAGCGTGGCTTTCTGCGCCATACAAAGCGAAGGTTTCAATCATCAATACGCAGGGCTCTGGCTCAGGATTGCACCGCGTTACGCTGCGCTCCGGCTCGGAGACTATTGACTTCGAACGGACCGGCGGTGAGTGCATGACGCTGCGCAGCACCAACGGGCGTGAACGGAAATATAGCTTTAACGAAGCGAGCCTATATACACTCATGAACGAAGAGCTTTCCGTACTCGGTCCGGACCCAGCATTTAATTCTGCTCTTACACACGCCCGGGAGTTGGTCGCTTGAGCGCCGGCGCAGAGCCGCAGCGGATCACAGCCGATGCGCAAACCGCGGCAGATGCCTGCGCCAGGTATATCCTGGATACGCTTGCGGAAACGTTGAAATCGCAGCCGCGGGCCACGCTCGCGATCTCAGGCGGCAAGACGCCACGCCTGCTTTTCTCAACTTTGGCGAAGTCCGGCTTTGATTGGTCTAACGTTCATTTCTTTTGGGTGGATGAACGCTGTGTCCCTCCAGCTGACGATCAGAGTAACTTCAAGCTGGCCAACGAAACGCTTCTCACCCCGGCCCGCATACCCAAAAACAACGTGTATCGCATCTATGGTGAGCTGCTGCCGGATGAAGCGGCGGCGCATTACATCGAGGAGCTCGAACACTTCTTCGCCCTTGAAGGTCACCAGCTACCGGAGTTTGACATTCTTCATCGCGGGATCGGGCCCGATGCTCACACCGCCAGCCTATTTCCAGGCGAGCCGCTGATTGACAACCGTACGGGCATCGCTGCCGCTGTATGGGTCGAAAAACTGAGTAGCCATCGTGTCACTCTTCTGCCTGGCGTGCTGATAGCGGCCCGTCACACGGTGATTCAAGTTGCAGGTGAGGACAAGGCAGAGGCTGTTCGCAACGTCCTTAAAGGCCCCGAAGACCCGCACAAGTACCCTTGCCAGATCGCCGCGCGAGGTTCCGATAAAGCTGTCTGGTTTCTGGATAAAGCGGCTGCTTCCAAGTTATAAAAACTCGCCTTTCCACCTTGCGCTTTGCCTGTTACTTACTTGCTCGTGCTCCCGTCATCCGCACGCGCGGGCGCGCGAATCTAACGACCCGCAGCCTCCCTTCAACAGGCTGTTGTTTGCGGGAGATGTAATGCTCTCTCGCGCCGTACGGCGCCAGATGATCGCGGCTGGTGATCCGGCCTTACCCTTTCGTAAGCTGGCACCGCTGATGCGTGCTGCGGATATCACCTTCATAAACTTGGAGTCGCCGTTTTCCGATCGAGGGCCTTACTTCGAACACGGTTTGATCTTTCACGCTCCTGCCGAGGCCATTGCAGGGTTAAAGCTCGCCGGTGTAGTGGTTGCATCCACAGCCAATAATCATTCGCGCGATTGCGGTCCCCATGGTGTCGCATTCACAGTCGCATGGCTGCGTTCTCACGGTATCTCACCATTAGGCACCAGCGAATCAGAAACCACTACGCATCGAGGCGTCGTTCTTGCGCGCAAGGGCGTACGCTTCGGTTTTCTCGGCTACACCTTCGATCAGCAGAACGGCAATTGGCGCGACATCGACCCTCGCATCGCGATGACTGATATCCCCACTATGTGCCGCGACGTTGCGGCACTGCGTAAGCGCGCCGACGTCGTGATCGTTTCCATGCACAACGGCGTAGAGTACAGGACCAGACCCACAGCAGCACAAATCGCCTTCGCTCATGCCGCGATCGACGCCGGGGCAGCAGTCGTGGTCGGCCACCATCCGCATGTGGTCCAGGCTACGGAGACGTACCGAGGCGGTCTCATCTTCTACTCGCTGGGCAACTTTGTTTTTGATCAGTATCAGCGCCCGGAAACGCATCACGGCGAGCTCGCCGAGATCTCGTTTCTGGGGCCAGCCGTTCTGGCGACGCACATCATCCCCATAAAGATCACGCCGACGGGGCCGGAGCTTGAAACCGCGACTCTGAACTAACCGCCTGCCGGGCGCTCAACGTGTCCGCCAAATTTGTATCGCATCGCCGAGAGCACTTTTTCGGCAAACGTATGCTCTTTTCTGGACCGGAAACGCGTGAAGAGTGCCGATGCCAACACTTCTACGGGAATTGCCTGTTCAATGGCGGCGTTAATTGTCCAGCGCCCTTCGCCCGAATCTTCGACAAAACCGCTGAAATTCGAGAGATCCGGATTTTCGACCAAGGCCATCGCTGTTAAATCCAGCAGCCACGATCCGACCACGCTGCCCCGGCGCCAGACTTCGGCAATATCCGAGACGTTCAACTTATAACGTTCGTTTTCCGGAAGCTCCTCCGAATCCTTGTGGGCCAGAAGATCGAATCCCTCCGCGTAAGCCTGCATGAGACCGTACTCAATTCCGTTGTGCACCATCTTCACGAAATGACCCGATCCGGGCGGCCCAGTGTGAAGATACCCGTATTCGGCCGTTCCGCCCAGCTTTTCCCGGCCGGGCGTCCGCGGAATATCGCCCAATCCCGGCGCCAAGGTTTTGAAAATCGGTTCTAATTCTTTGAAAGCGTCAGCGTGCGCTCCAATCATCAGGCAATACCCCCGCTCCACGCCCCAAACGCCCCCGCTTGTGCCCGCATCCACGTAGTGAATCCCGCGTTTGTAAAGCTCAGCGGCACGCCGGATATCATCTTTATAGAAGCTGTTTCCGCCATCGATGATCATGTCTCCGGCTTCCATGGAGGCCGCCAGATTCTGCACCGTGCTTTCGGTAGCTTTGCCCGCGGGCACCATTATCCAGACGGCTCGTGGCTTTGAGAGCTTCTTCACCAAATCGTCGAGCGAATTGGCTCCGTGAGCGCCTTCGGCTGTAACCTTCTGAACGTTCGCAGCGTTCAGATCAAAAACAGTGAGCTCGTGGCCGCCTTTGATCAAACGTCGGGTCATGTTTGCGCCCATTCGGCCGAGACCCACAAGCCCAAGTTGCATGTTTTTTTCCTCCCTGTTAGCTTACCGGATGTGCTTATGCTGGGCTTCTCTCGTCTACCCTGGATAATCCTACTCGGGCTTTCATTGTTTTCCGCGGCTTGTAATCGCACTCATAAAAGAGTGATCGCTGTCATCCCCAAGGCCAGCGCCGATCTTTTCTGGCAGAGCGTTCATGCCGGTGCCGTCAAAGGTGCACGGGAAAATAACGTGGATATCGTTTGGAACGGTCCGCCGAACGAGAGTGACATCGCTGGAGAAATGCAAATTGTCGAGACGATGATCAATCGTCATGTAGATGCTATCGCGCTCGCACCATCCGATACATCAGCGTTCAAGATTGTTGTCGACCGGGCCACGGCGGCGGGCATTCCCGTCATCGTCTATGATTCTGCCGTCGCGACAGACAAATACGTGACCTTTGTCGCCACTGATAATTATGCCGCTGGTGAACTGGGAGCAGATCGAGTTGGGAAAATTTTGCATGGCGACGGCAGGATTGTGATGGTAAAGACAACGCCTGGAAGCGCGTCCACGACCGCGAGAGAGAGTGGTTTTAGACACGAGCTACAGGCGAAATTTCCGGGAATTCACATATTGGATGAACGCTTTGGTATGGCGAGCATTGCTCAATCGTTAACCGTTACTGAAAATATGCTTACCGCGCATCCGGATTTGAACGCAATCTTTTGCTCGAACGAATCAGGGACAGCCGGCGCAGTCCAGGCCCTAAAGGCGAGGGGTGGAAAAGTCAAGCTTGTCGGATTTGACTCAAGCCCCATGCTGCTCGACGAGCTTCAAGCCGGATCGATCGATTCGCTCGTGATACAGGATCCGTTCAAAATGGGGGAAACCGCGATTGTGGAAGCGGTGAAAGCGATACGCGGGGAGAGAACTCCAAAGAAGATGTTTCTGCCTCCCCGTCTTATCGACGCGGCAAACATTCAGAATCCTGAAATTCAGGCCCAGGTGCATCCTGATTTGAAGAAGTATCTGAATTCACCAGGCTCTTAATGTCGGTAGAAAGCGACCATCGAGTCGCCACCTTGAGGTGTGGCTTGTACGCTCGAAAACGTAAGAGTTGTGCCACTTAATGTGTAGTCTGCATTCTGCGCCAACAACATTCCATTCTTGAAAAGCTTCAGACTAAGTACCGGGTTCGGCGCCGCCGATAGGGTGAACGTCGAGTTTGTGCCGTTCACGGTTCCGCTAGGTACTTCAGCATCGCTGAAAGTAGAGGTCTGGCCGGTTCCAGGAACACGATAAAACGCCTGAACTACATCCGATGTCCTCGGAACATTGCCGTTAAGGAAGGTAATCGTGTTCCCCGAAACCGTAAAGTCAATTCCACTGATTTGCTGTAGTCCGTTTCGGTAAAGCTGCAAACTGGCAACGGGTCCGGGCGCTCCGGCCAAAGTGAAAGTTTTATTGGCTCCGTCCATTACTCCCGACGGCGTTTCGCCATCAGCGAAGAGTGCGATGGTTGAACCCGCGGTTATCGAATCAATCTGTTGACTGAGACTCGTAACGGTATTGCCTTGCGAGGTTACGGTGTTGCCAATCCCCGTGACCGTGGTTTTAAGCCCAGCAACTGTGCTATTCAGCGTGCCAAGAGTATTACTAGTTCCGGTGGCCGCGGTCGTCAGGCCTGTAACCGTGTTACTCAGTGTACCGACGGTGTCACCCATTCCGGTCACCGTGGCCGTTAGGCCCGTAACCGTGTTGCTCAGTGTGCCAACAGCATCACCGATCCCCATCACCGTTGTATTCAAGCCGTTCACCCTCGTGTTCAGAGTCGAAATGGAGCTGATGTCGCTGCTCAAGGAAGTCGTCAGGCCGTTTGCTGTTGTCGTCAGATTCGTTATGGAGGCATTAATGCTATTCAACTCCGAAGGTAAACCGGTGACATCTGAGATTTGGATCGGCAGGCCCACTCCACCGGAACCACCTCCAGTCCCGCCTCCAGTTCCCCCGGTGCCGCCACCTGCTGACGTGGAAGTGCGAATTTGACTCAACGTCACAGGCGTGCTGCTGGGCGGCACTGACCAGGTTTCGGTCCAAGTTACCGTGTCGTTGCTGCTGTTATAGACGGCCTGGTAGTAAGCACCTGGTGAAGCGGTCGTCGTAGGAACCAATAGGACTGAAAGCGCGCCGGTGTAAATTTGAGCCGAGGCGCTCTTTGGTGCGGTAGTTCCAGGGGTTGTGAAACCGTTGAAAGTAATGATCACTGTACCGCTGAACAACGAGCCGTCAGGGTTGTGCACCGTATCTTGAATTTGGGTAAGAGTCGTTTGCGCCAACGCGCAATTCACAAGAACTGTCGAGCAAACTACAACTATCGACAATAACTGGCGCAGTATAACCATGATGCCTCACGTGAAGATTAGCCCCTTTTCAAGAGCGACTTCAGGTTAAGCGGGTAAGTCTGGATTGCGAAGAGAACCACGGGCCTAATGGTGGCTAAACTTCCTCGTAAGCATCAGACATTAGGCGTGTTGTTGAATCTCGGAGATTCTGCCTAAGGTTGTGAACGGAAATCTCTCGATCGCCCTAGCAGTCTTTTGTTCAATTTCAAAGGAGTCGGCCGCCGGTACGATCGATTCGCTCTGCGCTTAAATACGGTTGCAGCGCTCTAGGCACGAGCACGGTTCCATCAGCCTGCTGATAATTTTCGATAATTGCAACCCAAGTGCGTCCGACCGCTAGCCCGCTCCCGTTGAGAGTGTGGACGAAGTCCGCCTTCGCCTTTCCGCTCTTCGAACGGATTTGAGCCCGGCGCGCCTGGAACGACTCAAAATTTGAGCACGACGAGATTTCCTTGTAACCGCCTTGACCGGGCAGCCAGACTTCAATGTCGTATGTTTTTGCTGCACTGAACCCCAAGTCGCCTGTACAGAGAACAACCGTCCGGTAGTGAAGTCCGAGTCTTTCGAGAACCTGTTCAGCGTGATACGTGAGCTTATCATGCTCTTCATAGCTTTGCTCGGGTCGCGTGAACCTCACTAGCTCCACCTTTTGAAATTGGTGCTGGCGGATGATCCCGCGCACATCGCGTCCGTACGATCCAGCCTCGCTGCGAAAACAGGGGGTGTAGGCGCATAAAGAAAGGGGTAGCGCGTCGCTATTGAGGGTTTCGTCTCTGAACAAGTTCGTTACCGGCACCTCGGCCGTTGGAGTGAGCCATAAATCATGCCCTTCGCAGTGAAACAGATCTTCCGCGAACTTGGGCAATTGGCCGGTGCCGTATAGGCTCGCGGAATTTATCAAAAAAGGCGGTAGCACTTCCTGGTATCCGTGCTCCTTCGTATGCAAATCAAGCATGAAATTGACAAGTGCCCGCTCCAGCCGCGCACCAAGCCCCCAGTACACAGCGAAACGAGCCCCGGTCACTTTTGCGGCACGCTCCAGATCCAGAATCGCCAGATCAGCGCCAAGATCCCAATGCGGCTTTGGCGCAAATGAAAAATCTGGCGGGCTTCCCCAACGGCGTACTTCTACGTTTTGGCTTTCGCCTGTTCCAAGAGGAACGCTCTCATGCGGCACGTTCGGGATTTGAGAGAGAAGATCCTGAAACTCGAGATCCAGCTTGCCTACAGAAGCATCGAGTTCGGTGATCCGCTCGCCGATCGCTCGGACTTGCTGCTGTCGCTCCGCCGTGTCTGCGCCAGCCTTCCGAAGCTTGCCGATCTCTGCCGTCGCCCGATTCCGCTCGGCTTTCAGTTGCTCGGTTTCGGTCACACACTGGCGACGTCTGCTGTCTAGCTCGCGAAACGTGTTTACGTCTAACGTATAGCCGCGTGTACCCAGCCGCTCTCGAAGCTGCTCAAGATTATTGCGGAAGAAATGTAGATCGTGCATTCACAGAGAAGTTGGCAGAGCGGCAATGGCGCGCTAGGAACGCTGGTCAACCGGAACCCATTCCTGACCGTCGGGCGCGCCCTGGTAATCGGCTCTTGGCCGAATCAACCGGTTATTCCTATACTGCTCAAGTATGTGGGCAGTCCATCCCGACATACGGCTAACAGCAAAGATTGGCGTGAATAGATCCACCGGGATGCCGAGAGAGTAGTAAGTCGAGGCCGAGTAGAAATCTACGTTGGCATTCAAATCTTTAATTTCGTGCACGGTCTGCTCTACCCGAGCTGACTTCTCATACAATTCTGTGTGGCCGGTCCGTCTGCCCAGCTCTTCGCTAAGCTTTTTCAGGTGAATCGCTCTCGGATCGACGGTGCGATAAACGCGGTGTCCAAACCCCGCAATCTTGATCTTCTTGCTGAGATCTTTCTTCGCTTTTTCAACCGCCTCTTCTGCGGAGTTAGTTGACAGCAATCTGCGGATCACCTCTTCATTGGCCCCGCCGTGCAGCGGCCCTTTCAGGGCGCCGATCGCCGAAGTCACCGCTGAATAGATGTCTGATAAGGTCGCTGCCGTGACCCGAGCGGCAAATGTCGATGCGTTTAGCTCGTGATCCGCGTGGAGGATGAGTGCTACGTCGAACGCGTGTTCCATCACATCATCAGGCTTTTTCCCAGTCAGGGTCGCAAGGAAGTTCGCGGCGTAGCCGAGGTTTGGATCGCCGGGTACAATTTCCTTTCCATTCCTCAGCCGATCGTAGCTAGTCACTAAGGTGGCGACTCGCGCCATCAGCTTGACTGCCTTTTTGACATTTGCTTCGTCGGAATTGTCCGCTGCGAGCCGGTCATACAGGCTGAGCATCGATACCGCACTGCGCAGAACGTCCATAGGTGCGCTGCTTTCCGGAACTGTTCTTAAGAAAGCGACGATCTCGTTCGGTAGTTCGCGCTCGGCGATTAGCGCCGACTTCAACCCCGACAGCTCTTGCTGGTTCGGCAGCTTTCCATTCCAAAGAAGGTAAATGACCTCTTCGAACGTGGCGTTGTCGGCTAGGTTGTGGATGTTGTAGCCAAAGTAGCTGAGGATCCCCTCGCTGCCATCAATGAAACAGATTTTGGACGTTGTGGCAACTACGCCTTCAAGCCCTGCGCCTGCAACCGCCATGAAGTTGTGAGGTCTCCCGCTTTGATTCTATATAACTCTCCTTTACTGCGGCCTAGTACGCGCAACGAGCCTTCGACCGCGAATCAGTTTGGTGCAACTTCACTACTCAGGAGATAATGCGGATGGTGGCCACCCAGACCCAATTCTCAGTTTCGGCGGAAGTCGGGCTCGGTTTACCCGCTGAGCTCGATCGGGATGCCCTCATTCGAGCATTTCGAATTATGTACCTGGCGCGGTCGCTCGACGACCGGGAAATTCTCCTCAAACGCCAGAACAGGATTTTTTTCCAGATAAGCGGGGCGGGTCATGAAGCCGTAGGAACGGCCGCCGGCATGTTGCTGAACGCCGGTCGGGATTGGGTGTTTCATTATTATCGGGACCGTGCGCTGGCATTGACTCTCGGCGTGACCGCGGAGGACATGCTGCTTCAGGCGGTCGGAGCGGGTCGCGACCCTGCCTCGGGAGGCCGGCAAATGCCATCGCATTGGTCGTCGCCTGCGTTGCGCATGTTTACAGCCTCCTCTCCGACAGGTACGCAATTTCTTCAAGCCGCAGGGTGCGCACAAGGGAAGGACTATTTCGATTCAACTGCGGACGAAATCACACTCGTATGTGCGGGCGAAGGGGCTACCAGCGAAGGTGAATTTTGGGAGTCGATCAACGCCGCTTGCCTCGAACGTCTGCCGCTTTTGTTCCTTGTCGAAGATAACGGATACGCGATTTCCGTTCCCGTCGAGCGGCAAACAGCGGGCGGCAACGTAGCGCGTCTGCTCGAAGGCTTCCCTGGGCTATTTCGAATCGAGGTTGATGGCACAAACTTCATCGAGTCTTTTCGCGGTTTGAGGCAAGCCGTTGATTATTGCCGTAGCGGACATGGCCCGGCTTTAGTGCACGCATCCGTCATCCGACCTTATTCGCATTCGCTGTCGGATGATGAGCGCCTCTACAAACCGCAAGCGGAGCGCGAACAAGAAGCAGCTCGGGATCCGCTCAGGACTTATCCGGAATTTCTTTTGCGGGAAGGCTTGCTCGACCGCCACGCTCTCGACGCGATAGCTCATGAGATCGACCGTGAAGTTGCGGATATAACTGAGCGGGTACTGAGCGAAGCACCACCTGCGCGGGGCTCGGCCCTCCGACACCTGTATTCGGATAAGATTGACCCCGCCTCAGATGTGTTTGACGTGCAGCCCCAGTTTCATGGCGCGCCGCGCACGATGATCGACTCCATCAACCAGACTCTGATTGAAGAGATGCGCCGCGACGATCGTGTTCTGGTATTTGGTGAGGACGTCGCAGATTGCAGCCGCGAACAGTATCTCTCGGAGGTGAAGGGGAAAGGCGGGGTATTTAAAGCAACCGCCAATTTGCAACGGCACTTTGGGGCTAAACGGTGCTTCAACACTCCTCTCGCAGAAGCCGGAATCGTTGGCCGGGCGATCGGGCTTGCTGCTCGCGGATTAAAGCCTGTACCGGAAATTCAGTTCTTCGACTACATCTGGCCCGCGATGATGCAGATTCGCGATGAGCTGGCGACCATTCGCTGGCGCTCGAATAACGGGTTCTCTTGCCCAATGGTCATTCGCGTGCCGATCGGCGGATACCTGACCGGCGGCGCCATTTATCACAGCCAGTGCGGCGAAGTCATCTTTGCGCACACCCCGGGACTCCGCGTGATCTTCCCCTCCAATGCTTTGGATGCTTGCGGCCTGCTCCGTACTGCGATTCGCTGTGACGATCCCGTGCTGTTCCTTGAGCACAAGAAGCTCTATCGCGAGCCCTACAATCGCGCATCGAACCCGGGACCTGATTTCACTATCCCGTTTGGAAAGGCGAAAACAGTAAAGCCGGGCGAGAGCCTCACAATCATCACTTATGGTGCGCTCGTGCAGAAATCAATGCAGGCTGCATTACAGATTGAGCAGCGCACGCATAACGCATCAGTAGAAGTCATCGACCTGCGAAGTCTGTCACCCTACGACTGGGAAGCGATTTGCGCGTCCGTGAAGAAGACCAGTCGCGTGCTGCTTGCCTATGAGGATACGCTTTCCTGGGGCTATGGCGCCGAAATCGCTGCGCGAATAGCAGACGAGCTGTTTGCTAATCTCGACGCTCCGGTGCGCCGAGTTGCGGCACTCGATACATGGGTAGGATACAGCCCGCAGCTCGAAAACGAAATCCTGCCGCAGGTCGAAGATCTGGTTCGAGAGGGCGAGCGGTTGTTGAGCTATTGACCGCCTACTACCAATCAATTTGCCCGGGGAAGAACTCCGAAACTAAGCATTCGTAATACGGCCTTAACTGCTTGAAATTCGGTTTGTCCAATCCTTTCGAATAGAGGTCATACGGATTGAACTTCCTTACCCACTCAAACATCTGCTCGTCGTGTTCGTTCATCAAATGCCGGTACGCACCGTGCTTGTGCGCCGCATAAAAAGAGTGATATCGCAACATGTATTGCGCGGACTCCGGCAGGTAACTCTTCGTAACGTTATAAATATACTCGTCGTGTCCCCATGACATATGCACTTTGTCGAGGCCGCAGCGAGGTTCATAAATTCCGTGCAGGCTCTGATATTCAGGCACTTTGCTATCCGGATTGGCCGCAAAAAACTCCGGATAACACGATCTGGTCCGAATAGGCACAGCCGACGGGGAACGTATCGCCTACCACCGCCCATTGCGGCTCGCCATAAAGGCACAATACTTTACCCAAATCGTGAATGAATCCGGCGAGAACAAACCAGCGCGGATGGCCATCCCTGCGAATCGCTTCTGATGTTTGCAGCAGATGCTCAATTTGAGAGAGATCCGTATCAGGGTCGCTGTCGTCGACCAATGTATTGAGATAGTCGGCCGCTTCCCAAATGCTTTTTTTCCCGCGATTCAACTTCAGAAATTCAGCTCGTTTCGCGAGCACGAAGCCAAAAGTCTGATTGGCATGATTCTGCCGATAAAATTCGGTCACGCCCGGGTTTGCGTCGGCCGAATAATTCCGGAACTCATCCTCTGATTTGCCCTCCTGGTAGCGGACGGAGACGAAATCGTCCCATTCATCCAGGCTCTGCATAGGTTGGGCGGGTTGACTGGTTCTCACGAAAGCATCTGTCGCCATAGAACCAGTTTAGCGGAAAATGTACCTTGTATTACTATCCACCCGCCTAGCTCGTACACGCCTCAGCACGAACGAACTTAGGATCGGAGGCAGGGCTACAAGCCAAATTACTTGTGTATACAAATTGTTGTCCGACAAGTATCCAATAATGGGCGAGATCACCGTTTGCAAGATCCCGTAAGCACAAGTAAGGGCGGAAATCGCCAAACCCGCATGTGCAGCCCCGTACAGATCAATGGGTATCGCGTAAATATTGACGCTGCCCGCAAGCGCAAAAAAGAAACTGACCGAAATAATCGTGGTTGCCCATCGCGCATCGGGCGCGAATGGAAGCAGCAGCGTTACGACCGCACCCAGAGCGCTTACCCAGATTGCCTTTCGGCGTGCCGCCACGGCTTCAACTCCGCTCCTGATCCATCTCAGTGACATCCAACCCCCAAAGAATCCGCCCAGGTTTGAAATCAGCGGGGGAATCCAGACGTAGCTCGCTGATCGTTGCAAGGTCAAATGGTGAACGCGAGTCAAGTACAGGGTCGTCCAGTTAGACCATAACGAATAGCTGCCCATCCAAAGAACATTTGCCGCCACAACCCGAATCAATGACCGATCGCGTAGCAGAGAAAAGCCCTGTCGGCCCCGCGAGTCGGCCGGTTCACATTCTGAAGAGCCGTGCTGAGGTGGGACTGAGCGGCTAACCGCCAGCCAAACCGGAATCCAGAGAAATCCAAGCAGGCCCGTAATGACGAACGGCGTGCGCCAACTGTGTGCTCTTGCGATGCCGATCCAGAGCGGGGCAATCGCCAGCCCGAGACTAAGTCCGATTTGATTTACAGCCGCCCCGAGCGCTCGTTCCTCAGGCTTCAAATAAACGCCGTTGAGCTTGCCTACTGCAGGCACTCCGGCCGATTCGCCGACCCCCAGCGCTGCCCGGCAAAGGACCAGGCCACCGAGACCCCGACTCAATCCTGTGCCAACCGCGGCGGCAGACCACCAACTCACGGCCGCTGTAATCCCGCGATTCACGCCGACTCGGTCCAAGAACCACCCCGCCAGCAGTGAACTCGCGGCATAGGCAATCGAGAACGCCGAAATCAGGAATCCGAATCCGGTTTGGTTGAACTGTAGCTCAGCCATGATCAGCGGCGCCAGCGTAGCCAGGAGTTGCCGGTCAAGGTAATTTAGCGTTGATGAGATTACGAACACACTGAAGGCCAGCCACCGAAAGCGAGCAGAGCGCATCATCTGCAAACGTCTATCATCGGAAGCGGGACATGCATGAATTAAAAAATTTGACCGGTATCGGACGTCGCAGCTTTATAGCCGGAACCGGACTGCTTGCAAGTGCGACAATGCGGCTCGCCGGCTCTACGCAACCTCGAAACGAGACAACTCGCACTTCGGGAGAACCACACGGCAGCATTATAGATGTCGGGGGTATTCGAGTTGGTCACTTTACCGATACTCGCAGACCAACCGGCTGCACGGTGGTGATATTTAATAATCCGGCGGTTGCTGGCGTCGACGTGCGCGGGGCCGCCCCGGGGACACGCGAGACCGATCTTCTCAATCCGATCAATACGGTGCAGCATGTCAACGCAATTCTCCTTTCGGGTGGAAGTGCCTTCGGGCTGGACGCGGCAAGCGGCGTGATGCGTTACCTGGAGGAGCGTGGTGTCGGTTTTCGAATGGGGCCGATTGTCGTCCCAATTGTTCCGGCCGCAATTCTGTTCGATCTGAATATCGGTGATCCGAAGATTCGTCCGAATGCCGAATCCGGATACGCAGCTTGTCAACACGCCTCAGACGCGGATGTGCCGGAGGGCAATGTTGGCGCGGGATCGGGTGCCACCGTGGGAAAGCTCTTCGGCATGCATTCGGCGATGAAGGGCGGCATCGGCACTGCCAGCATCAAAATCGGTAAAACCGGATTGATTGTAGGCGCCATTGTTGCGGTTAATTCCGTTGGCGATGTCCTCGATCCTAAGTCGGGAAACATTCTCGCCGGCTCGCGTGCTTCCGACGGCAATCGTTTCCGCAACTGTATGGCCCAAATCATCAGCGGATCCGGCGAAGAAGCGAGAGCTGGTGAGAACTCGACTATCGGTGTTGTCGCGACCAATGCGGCTTTAAATAAGGATCAGGCGACAAGAATGGCACAAATGGCACACGACGGCCTCGCGCGCGCCATTAACCCGGTCCATACAGACCTGGACGGTGACACCATCTTTGCGGCCGGCACAGGAGCGAGCCACATAGAAACGGATCTCACAACAATCGGCTCTGTGGGGGCTGAAGTCATGGCCCGGGCCGTCGTTCGCGCCATCTTTGCCGCCACTGGGATTGCCGGCTATCCGGCCCATCACGACTTAGTACGATGATCGCGCCGCACCTCTTGACAACCTACAAGAGCCGCTGTACTCTTCCTGTAGGATGTCGAGAGGAAGTTAATGTCAAAACCAAAAAGTGACCTGCTACAGGGCACGCTCGACCTGTTGATTCTCAAAACACTCGAACTCGAGCCCATGCACGGTTGGGGCATATCGCAGCGCATTCAGCAAGTCTCTGAAAGCGTACTGCAAGTGAATCAGGGTTCACTGTACCCAGCGCTGCACCGGCTGGAAGAACAGAACTGGATCCGCTCCCGTTGGGGAGCTTCCGAAAATAATCGTCAAGCCAAGTATTACGAATTGACTCGACAGGGCCGGAAGCAACTGGCGGAAGAAGCCGAGAACTGGGCACGGCTTACTCACGCTGTCGCTCGCATCCTTGGAACTGCCTAAGGGATCACTATGCACAAGATCACCTCCATCCTTCGCTTTCTCCTAAAACGTCAGAAGCGTGAACGGGAACTCGAGACAGAGCTTCGCTTCCACATCGAGCGTCAGACCCAGGAGAATATCCGCCGGGGCATGTCGCCGGAAGAGGCTCGCATGGCTGCTCTCCGCACTATGGGTGGGATCGAGCAAGTCAAGGAGGAATGTAGGGACGCGCGCCTGGGCCGCGCCATTGAAACAACTTTGCAGGACATCCGCTACGGGTTGAGAACCCTGCTCAAAAATCCCGGCTTCTCGTGTACGGCTGTGATCACTTTAGCGCTTGGCATCGGTGTGAACACGGCGATTTTCAGCGTCGTCTATGGAGTTTTGCTTCGTCCTCTCCCCTATCAGCACGGAGGACAGCTCATAGTCCTGCACCAACAGGCGACCCGAGCGCATGTACCCGACATACCTTTCTCCGCCAAAGAGATTTTCGACTACCGCGATCACAGTCACACCCTCGATGCAGTCGTCGAGCACCACACAATGTCGTTTCTACTTCTGGGAAAAGATACCGCCGAGCGCGTCCAAACTGCTGTTGTATCGGCAAACTTCTTCGACGTCTTGGGAGTGAAGCCGATGCTTGGACGAACCTTTGTCGCAAGTGATGAGGCACACGACGCCGATGCTGTTTTGGTGCTTAGCTACAAGTAATGGCAAACACGCCACGGTGGTGACCCGAATATCGTCGGCAAGGTTTTCCAGATGAATAATCGGCCCCACACTGTGATCGGTGTCCTGCCCGCCATCCCGCAATATCCGACGGAAAGCGACGTCTACATGCCGACTTCGCAGTGTCCCTTCCGTTCCTCTCCCTCTTTCATCCAGAACCGGCAAGCTCGCATGATGAACGCCTTTGGCCGTCTTAAGCCGGGAGTGCCTCTTAAACAGGCGCAGGCCGACCTCGCCACGATTGCGAGCCAACTTGAGAACGCCTATCCCGACGTCTACCCAAAGGGAAGTGGCTATGCAATGGCCGCAGCGCCGCTTCGTGATGAGCTCACGCGGCGCGCTCGAACCACTTTTCTCGTCTTACTTGGCGCGGCCGGTTTCGTGCTCCTCATTGCCTGTGCTAATGTTGCGAACCTCTTACTTGCTCGTCTTCTGAAACTCGAACGGGAATTAGCGGTGCGTGCCGCCTTGGGCGCGAGCAAAGCTCGGCTAGTCCGGCAACTCCTTACGGAAAGCGTGCTGCTTTCGATGGCCGGCGGAGCGTTGGGACTTGCGCTCGCCCCGTCTGCCGTTACTCTCCTCGCAAAGTTCGTGGAACGCTTTACAACCCGGGCCGCTGAAGTCAGAATTGATGGTCCGGTCCTTTTGTTCACGGTCTGTGTGTCCGTCGCGACCGGGCTCCTGTTCGGTCTCGCCCCGGCCTTTTCTTCTGGCCAGCACGTTAGCGATGCACTGAAGCAAGGGACCGGCCGCACCACTGCCAGCCTAGGCCGCCAGCGGCTCCGCGGGCTCTTGGTTGTCGCCCAAGTCGCGGTCTCTTTCATGCTGTTGATCGGCGCAGGTCTCATGATCCGCAGTTTTATCAATTTGCAGGAGGTCGATCCCGGCTTCAATCCAGACCGGCTGCTGACCCTTCGTCTCACGCCCAATTTCTCCCGCTATACGACGAACGACCAGTTCATTACCCTCTGGCATCATGTCTTGCGGCGCATCAGCGGAGTGGGCGCGCTCCAATCCGTCGCACTGGCGTCGAACTTTCCTTTC
The DNA here is from genome assembly GCA_051003475.1 of Bryobacteraceae bacterium. GTDB lineage: Bacteria > Acidobacteriota > Terriglobia > Bryobacterales > Bryobacteraceae > Bog-105. Next base: position 54,945 of record JBPCLH010000257.1, on the reverse strand, counting down.
AACCCCAACGGCCTCGCCAGCGGCCCAAGCAACACAACTTTTGAAATCGAAGGGCGGCGCGTTCCAAAAGGAGAGTTAGCGCCGCTCGTCGATATAACCGTGATCAGCCCCGATTACTTTCAGACTATTCGGCAGCCTATGGTCAAAGGTAGAACCTTTACGGAGCACGACACGGCAAAGGCTCTGAATGTAGCAGTTGTCAACCAGACCATGGTCCGGCATCGGTGGCGAGCACAGGATCCCGTTGGCCGGCGCATCACCTTCGACGTCGGGAAGACCTGGATAACCATTATCGGCGTGGTGGGAGATGTAAAGGAGTATGGGCTCGATCGCACAATTGGCGACGAGATCTATCTGCCAGTAGATCAAGCCGGGTTTGCGGGCAACCTTGTCGTCCGCACGGCTCTCGACCCTCTAACCGTCTTGCCATTGGTTCGTTCCGCGCTTCACGACGTCGATCCGCAACTCGCGGTTGACCAAGTAGCTACGATTGAGCGGCTTCAGCACGAGTCCGTTGCATCACCGCGAGTGACGGCTATCCTGCTCGGCCTGTTTGCGGCTCTGGCACTTCTTATTAGTGCTACCGGCATTGGTGCCGTAATGGCATTGTCCGTGAGCCAGCGTCGCCATGAGCTCGGTATTCGGATGGCTTTGGGCGCACCACGCGAATCCATTCTACGGATGGTGGTTCGCCAAGGACTCGGGTGGGCTCTTGCGGGAACAATGCTCGGTATCCTCGGAGCCTTCGCGCTAACCCGGCTTCTCTCGGCCTTGTTGTATGCCACCAGCCCTACCGATGTGCTCACTTTTTGCGCGGTATCCCTGCTCTTTTTGGCGGTGGCAGCTGTGGCCTGCTTCATCCCGGCGCGCCAGGTGACTTCGATCGACCCGCTGATCGCACTGCGGCAAGAGTAGTCTAACGAGTAGCGAACGCGATTCCGATATGTTCAACAGAAGCTCGCCAAGATTGCTTCCGTTAGCAATGGTCGCGACGACCTTTTGCTTCTGGCTGGGAGGGCAGGTATCGAACTCCACAAACGGACCTCGTTTTACAACCGGCAACCGATTGCTCCGGCCTGACAACTATCGTGAGTGGATCTGGCTCAGCTCCGGACTGGGCATGTCCTATACGCCGCACGAGATGGCCGAAAAAGATCCTCCGTTTGATAATGTGTTCGTCACGCGAGCTGCCTATCGGTCGTTCCTTGAAAAAGGCCACTGGCCGGACAAGACCATGTTTGTGCTCGAAGTCCGGACATCGGTGAGCAAAGGCTCGATTAATCAGAACGGTCATTTTCAAACTGGGCTGATGGGCATGGAAGCCGAAGTAAAAGATGAGAGCCGCTTTCCCGGCAAGTGGGCTTTCTTCGATTTCTCTGGATCCGCGGATTCGGCGACACCGATTCCGCGATCGGCTGCGTGCTACTCCTGCCACGCACGGAACGGTGGGGTCGAAAACACGTTTGTGCAGTTTTATCCGACTCTGCTTGAGATTGCGAAGCAGAAAGGTACACTCAAGCGAGTGCCTGCTGAGTGACCTGCGTGTAACAACTGCGGTGCCTTCGGATTCTCATGCGCAAACCGGCACGCAGCATTAGCGTAGTCGTACCCTGTTTCAACGAGCACGAGGCCATTAGGCAATGCCACGAACGCCTCACTCAGGAGCTCAAAGTATTAGATACCTGGTACGAAATCGTATACATCGACGACGGCTCACGCGACTCCAGTGTCTTTTCTCTGGAGTCGATTCATTCTTCAGACCCGCACGTCACAGTTGTTGAGCTTTCGAGAAATTTTGGTCACCAGATTGCCGTCACTGCCGGACTCGAAATCGCAACTGGCGAAGTTGTCGTAATCATGGATGCCGATCTCCAAGATCCGCCGGAAGTGATCGAAGAAATGTTGCGGATCTGGGAACAAGGCTACGAGGTTGTCTACGGCATCCGCGAAACACGGGAAGGCGAGACTGGATTCAAGCTGTGGACGGCGAGAATCTTTTATCGACTGATCAATTCACTCTCTGATGTCCCTATTCCGCCAGACACGGGCGATTTTCGCCTTCTGGATAGAAAGGCGGTTGAGGCAATAAAGAGCATGCCCGAGCGGCATCGCCTGCTCCGCGGTATGTGCAGTTGGATCGGCTTTCGGCAGTACGGTCTTAAATACCCGCGCGGCCCACGCGTTGCGGGTACGACGAAGTATCCGCTCACCAGGATGATCAATCTCGCCCTGGACGGAATTGTGTCGTTCTCTACCATTCCACTCCGGTTTGTCGCTGCAATCGGGTTCCTGTCGGCTGCGCTTTCCATGGCTGGAATTCTTTATGCGTTAATCGTCCGGCTGTTCACACATACCTGGGTCCCCGGCTGGACAATATCCTTTATTGGGATGCTCTTCCTAGGCGGCCTTCAGATGATGAGCATAGGCATTGTGGGCGAATATGTAGGCCGCATTTACGCGGAAACCAAGCAGCGGCCACTCTATCTGGCCCGCTCAATTCTTCAGCGGCGTGGCGGACCGCCCCCGATCGACGACTTGGCGTAAGCGCAGGATAGATTGAGACGGCCATCAATTCGGCGTACAGCCCCATACCTGCTTCTGATCGCGATCGCTATCCTCTATTCCGCGTTTCTTACCCGGACATACTATTGGGACGGCGTCTTATTCTCGCTTCAGATAGAGGGCGTGCATCGCGGCTATCTTCCACCCCCAGTCCTGCTTCATCCGAATCACCTTATCTATTCGGCACTTGGATATCTGCTGTATTCCGCTGCTCTGGTTTGCGGCTTGGGTTTACGAGCCTTGACTCTCTTGCAGATCTTCAACGCCGTAATAAGTGTTGTTGCGGGCTTCGTTGTGTTTGTCGTCGCAAGGCGCATCACCAACTCTTCTTCTATTGCACTGTCTTGCTGGTTGCTTTTCGCTTTCGGAGCAACCTGGTGGAAGTTTTCAACAGATGCCGACAGCTACATCCCGTCGGTTTTGTTTCTCGTTCTAACGATTTTGTTCGTGCTGGAAAGCCCGTCCCGCATCATTCCGGCCGCACTGTGTCACATAGTCGCAATGCTGTTCCACGAGCTCGCAGTCTTCACCTATGTCCCGGTGATCGCAGCGATTGTTCTCGATTCACGGCGGTCAAAGCGAAAACGATCGTGGCGTTGCATCGCTTATGTCGTCGGTACGGGCGTCTGCGTAGGTGGCGCTTATCTTTTCTGCTACTCTCGAACCGACCGTGTCACGTATCCATCTCTGCTTGCCTGGATAACAAGTTACGCCTCTGATTCCGGCTTCACTCATTCATTAGCTCAAATTGCGGGCTCCTACCTCGCCAGCTACATCAAGCTTTTCCTGGGCGGCAAGCTCAGCTTGATACGCGACTACTTTTCTGTCGCAGTCTTTCTCTCTTTGGCGATTTCCGTCTGTATGCTGGTCTGCGCTATTTTCCTGTTTTGGAGGCCTCGCGCCTGCTCGCCTACAAATCCGGATGCCAGAGCAATCTTTGTCCTTTGGACGTGGTTTCTGCCCTCCGCTATCTTCCTCGCCTGCTGGGATCCGGGTAGCGCCTTTCACAAGCTATTCGTCTGGCCGCCAATCGTTTTGCTGATCGGAGCCTACATCGCGTCTCGCAAACGTCTCAACCAACACGTTCACGCATTCCAAGCGCTTGCCGTCGCGATAGCTGCTTGGAATTTTGGCGCCTTCATTTATCCTCATTCCCACCCCACCGCCGACCCTGTACTCGTGTTGGCGCAGACCATTGATCGGGAGCTGCCGAGGAATGCCACCGTCTATTACCGCGTGCTCGATCCCGATGACTGGTATTTGCAATACTTCGCGCCAGGACGGAAATGGTTACCGCTACCGCCACGCATCGAGTCCTGGCAACAACAGGTGCTGAGTTCGACGGACAGAGCGGCCTGCCTCGAAACTACCGCACTCGACGAGTTTGAGAAGAATCCGCGTGCTCCTCGAATAGCCTTCGAGATCGATTCCGCGCGTCGGTGGGACTTGGTGAACAGCAGACATAACATCCGCTTGGAATGCCTGAAACTGAAACGCTAAAAAACCGCCACAGGCTTAGATTCGTGTCACTGTTCAGCGAACCGGAAATCCCGCGAAGCGAGACCGTCATTTTGGATTTCGATCGTTTCTTCATGCCGTAACGGCCCGTTCACTAGGGCTAAGAGATGCCGTCCGGCAGGCAGATGCAGCGTTGAAGGCGTGTGTCCGTAGTTCTTGCCGTCCACAAATACGCTCGCGCCCGGGGGCGAGGAGGTGACAATCAACACTCCCATGCTTTTATTCAGAGTCAAAAACACACTGTTGTCTTCTGGAACAGTGAAGATTCGGAGGGCGTCAGTATAGCCAGTCAACTGGGCCAACATCGTGTGTCGTCCGTTTTGTAATGAAAGCGTACAAGGAGACGTGCATGCGTCGCGTAGCCTGTTATCGACGACGATTCTCGCCCCTGGCGGTTCGCTGAGTAGTTCGACATCGGCAATCATCACCCCGCCGGATTGCTCGGCCTCCATCTGCCTGCCCGGCACTGATGAACGAGGGGAATCCTCGCTGCTCGCTTGTGGCATCTGCGTTGGCGGTTCGTTCCGCCGAACTCCGGTATTTTCCTGCTTCTGATTTGCTGGCTCGTTTCGCGGCGTTTCCGTGTTCCCTTGGCCCTGCCTTGCTGGTTCGCTTTGCGCTGTTTCCGTATTCTGCTGCTCCAGTTTTGCCGAATCATTCGGGGTCGATACTGTATCCTTCTGCTCCTGATTTGCCTTCTCCTTACTCGCGGTGTTCGTCTCGGCAGGCGCTGGAGTCACGGGACCAGATTTAGTATCTAGCACCTGAACTGGCAAATTGAGGGCCGGTATCCAGCGCCGAAAAAAAACAGCGGCGCCAAGGAGCAGGAGGCAAATAGCAAGCAGCAGACCCAGCTTTGTCCAGAAAGAGCTCCGTTGTGGCGTTTCATCCGCATCTTCACCACCCAGACCCCGACGCCGTCTCTGCATTTTCGGCAGCTCATAGGGAATCGGTGGAGAGATTCCGGCCCCAGAGCTGTCGCCGAATTTCAGGTTCGGATTTTGGAACATAGCCGATGTCTCGGCTGCGACCAACGGAACGCTTCTCTCCGTCGTTTCGTTCAGCATGCTTCGCGCATTCGCCATTCCCGGTCCGCGAATGGTTGCCCATTGAGGAGAGCTTTCGAGCGCCGTCGCGAGCGCTCCTATAAACTCGCCACACGAAACGAAACGTTCTTCAGGATCTTTAGCCAGGGCGCGCTGAAGCACTCCACCCACGCCCTCGTTCAGCTTCGGATTCACCTGCTGTATAGGCTGCGGGTCTTGTTTGCAGATCAGATAAAGCAGTGCCGGAACATTCTCAGCGGCGAACGGCTTGGCTCGCGAGAGAATCTCATAGACCACCACGGCGAGCGAGAACTGGTCCGATCGTCCGTCCACTGTCGTGCCCTGGATCTGCTCCGGCGACATGTAGTTCGGAGTGCCGATCATTGTTCCGCCCTGCGTCATCTCTTGCGAAACAAACTTTGCGACACCGAAGTCGGCGATCTTCGCTGACTGCTCCATTTTGGTCCCCGCCTCGGAAATCATAATGTTGGCGGGCTTGATATCGCGATGAACAACGCCTTCGCGATGTGCGTAATCCAGAGCATTTGACACTTGTCTCAAAAAATGCGGCAGAGCGCTCGGTTCCGGTAATGACTGCCCGCGCAGCATTTTTTCGAGCGATGATCCACGGACATACTCCATAAAGATGTGTGCGTAATCGCCTTCTTCGAGCACGTCATAAATTGTGACGATGTTTGGGTGCGACAGCAGACCGGCGGACTGCGCCTCGCGCAACAATCGCTCCCGAATCCGTTGTCTCTCATCGGGGTCTGAAAACTCACTGAGGCGGATCGTCTTAATCGCGATAGTGCGGCCAATCGCAGGATCCAGTGCTTTGTAGACGATGCCCATCGCGCCGCGCCCCAGCTCTTCTACGATCTGATAGCGGCCGACCTGCTTCACGTTCCTTCAAGTATAGCGGCGGGTTATAATCCCTCACTCGCTGGAAATATGCGTTCAAAATGCGCGATTACTCACCCTTGCTAGGATGATCTTATCCGCGATGGTTCCCAACGCAATACAAGAAGGGCTCACTTTTGATGACGTCCTTTTGCAGCCTGCGCACAGCGAAATCACCCCCGCGGAAGCAGACACCAGCACTCGGCTCACCCGCAATCTACACCTGAATATCCCTATCGTCAGCGCCGCTATGGACACAGTCACCGAGGCGCACATGGCCATCGCACTTGCGCAACAAGGTGGGATCGGCATCATCCATCGCAACATGCCGATCGACAAACAGTCCGAACAGGTGGATCGCGTCAAACGCAGCGAGAGCGGCATGATCGTCGATCCCGTTACCATTGAGCCCGAACGCAGCATTTTCGAGGCGCTCGATCTCATGAGCCGCTTTCGCATCTCGGGCGTACCCGTAACCAAGAATGGAAGGCTTGTCGGCATTCTCACCAATCGGGACCTCCGCTTTGAAACTCGTTACGATCTCCCCATCTCGGAGGTGATGACGAAAGAGAATCTCATTACGGTATCGGTCGGCACGACCTTGGAAGATGCCCGCCAGATTTTGCACAAACATCGCGTTGAGAAGTTGCTGGTGGTCGATGAAAATTTCGCCTTGAAAGGCCTCATCACCGTTAAAGACATTCAGAAGAAAGTGAAATATCCCAACGCCGCCAAGGACGCGCAAGGCCGTCTTCGGGTGGGCGCCGCGATTGGATCAACAGGTGATTTTCTCGAGCGCGCCCAGGAGTTGGTTCGCAAAAAGGTCGACGTGATTGCGATCGATTCCGCGCACGGCCATAGCCAGCGCGTCATGGATGCAGTGAGAACGGTCAAGAGATCTCTGCCTAACGTGGAAATATTGGCGGGAAATGTGGGCTCATACGAAGGCGCGCGGGACCTCATCGCGCTTGGGGCTGATGGCATCAAAGTCGGAATCGGGCCGGGTTCCATCTGCACAACTCGTGTTGTGAGCGGTGCGGGAGTCCCTCAGATTACTGCCATCGCCGGGTGTTCCAGGGCAACTCGCGATGCTGGCGTGCCGCTTGTTTCCGACGGCGGTGTGAAATTTTCTGGAGATATCACGAAAGCGGTCGCGGCGGGCGCCGATGCAGTAATGATTGGCAGCCTTTTTGCCGGCACCGATGAAAGCCCCGGAGAAACCATTCTGTACCAGGGGCGCACATTCAAAACTTACCGGGGGATGGGATCGATGGGCGCTATGTCCCCTGGTGTTTCTGACCGTTACTCGCAGGACCCTAATGGAAAACTCGTTCCCGAGGGCATCGAGGGCCGTGTTCCTTACAAGGGCCCGCTTGCTGATCTAGCGTATCAATTGGTTGGCGGCTTGCGCGCCGGTATGGGCTATTGCGGTTGTCGTACAATTGCAGAGCTTCAGCAAAGAGCCAAATTTCTCCGCGTGAGCGTTGCCGGCCTTCGAGAAAGCCACGTGCACGACGTGATCATAACGAAAGAAGCCCCCAACTACCGCTTGGAGTAGTCAGGGTCCAGCGGCCCGACGCTGCTGAGACGCTCGATTGCTCCTCATGTGACTTTAATAGTTGAAATAATTTTGTAGCGCTTCAGGATCATGCATCTTTGTCAGTGCAAGCATCAGGAGAATACGAGCTTTCTGAGGGGTGAGATTGTCGGCCAACACACACCCAATCCGCTGCAGCGCAAGCGCTGATCCCTTCGTGGGCAGAAGAGGGAATACACGACCAGTGGGCACGCGTGTACTGATGGCCACGGGAATGTGCTGTTCCCGCGCTTCCTTGATGGCATCAAACATTGCCGAAGTCACGCTACCGAGTCCGAGGCCGGCGACCACGAGACCGTCCACAACTCCCGATCGCAGTGCCGCGCGGAGTAGCAAGCCATCAGCCCCCGCATAGTTCACCACGATCTCAATGCGCGGCAGTTGCGTATCCGCTGTGACATCAAAGATTTGGCGGCGCAGCGGCGCACGGTAAAAGCGCACGGCAGACTCATCCACGACTCCCAGTTGACCAAACTCCAAGCTCTGGAATGTCTCTACTTGACTGGTATTCGTTTGTGGTGACGTCGCGAGCGGCGTTGATCTGACCATTCATAACGACCACGACTCCTTTGCCGACAGCGTCAGGGTTGATGGCGACCCGAACAGCATCCAAGAGATTACGTGGACCGTCAGAGTCCGGGTCTGAAGCCGGGCGTTGAGCGCTGACGACCAATGACTAGTTTCGTGCTGCTCGTCACTAGATCCAGAAAGTAAGCAGTTTCTTCCAATGTATTGGTTCCATGAGTGACGACGATGCCGGTGATGTCCGGTCCAGCGAGCAGGTCGTTTGCTCTTCGCGCAAGCTGAAGCCAAATGGCAGGATTCATGTCGGAACTAGAAATGTTAGAAATCTGCTCCACGTGGACCTGTGCCAGTTGGCGAATCGCCGGTATAGCTTCGACCAGGTTTTCTCCTGTCAGGACAGGCTCATACCCGCCTTTGGCGGCATCGTGCCTGGCGATGGTGCCGCCGGTTGAGAGCACCACGACTGTAGGCCGTCGTTCCGCAAACAATTCGAGGCATACGGCCAGAAGGATTGCAACTACTGCAGTGCTTTTCACAGCCAGCCGATTCTATCAATGGCGACCTACGCCGGATCGGGTTTGTGAAACACGGTTTCCGGAAACTACCCTCAACCGCCTTGCTTTTTGTACTGACTGGCGAGTGAGCGCCGCCCGGAGTAATACGATGATTAAAGGAGTTGTCTCATGAAAATTGCGGGTGCGATTCTCATCATTGCGGGTTTGGTGATTATTATTTGGGGAGCATTCGGCTTCAAAACTCGAGACACGGTCGCTGATGTCGGGCCAATTCATGCGACCAAAGAGACTACGCATCATGTCCCCTTCGGGCCGATTGTGGGCGGTCTTGTTCTGATTGGTGGAGTTCTGTTGATCGTGGCCGACCGAAGGCGCTGAGCCCAACAGAGCCGCGCGTCCACATGGAGACAAGCCTGACGGGGAGCAGAAGGGGACGTGCCCGTGGCAACCGCCATTTAATATACACGTCCCCTTCCGCAGCCTAACTCGCCAGAGCCAACTGCCTCAATTTCACACCGGGGATTACGAGCGAAAGCACTTCTTCGACTCGGTCGACGAAATGGAACTGCATCTCTTGCCTGACATGATTCGGCAATTCCCGCAGATCTTTCTTGTTCCCCTTCGGCAGAATCACGCGAGTAATTCCCGCGCGCCGCGCGGCCAGCACTTTCTCTTTAACTCCTCCGATGGGCAATACGAGACCCGCGAGCGTTACCTCGCCGGTCATCGCCGTATCGCTGCGCGCCGGAAGGCCCGTATACAGCGATGCCATTGCCGTTGTCATCGTGACACCAGCCGACGGACCGTCCTTCGGGATCGCTCCCGCCGGAACGTGTATGTGTACGCCGTTATTCTTGATTACCTCTGGATCGATGCCGAGATCTTCCGCATGCGACCAGATGAAGCTCTGGGCCGCTTTTGCGGACTCCTGCATCACCTCGCCGAGCTGACCGGTAAGAGTCAAGCCCTTACCATTGGGCAGAAGCACGGTCTCGATGTAAAGAACGTCACCGCCGCTTTCAGTCCAGGCTAGACCCGTAGCAACCCCAGCAGGTACCATCTTGCGCATCTCTTCGGGCAGAAACATCTCCGGCCCAAGCAGATCCCCCAACAGCTCTGGTGTAACAACTACCTTCTCGACTTGGCTTTCGGCAAAACGCAGCGTCACCTTGCGTGCCACACGCGCTATAGCTCTCTCGAGGCGGCGCAAACCGGCCTCGCGCGTGTACCCGCTGATGATCGCGTTTAGTCCCCCATCGGTAAACTCTAGTTCTTCGTCCGTCAATCCGCTGGCTTTCAATTGCCTCGGGATCAAGAATTGCCGCGCGATCTGCAGCTTCTCTTCGGTGCTGTAACCGGATAGCCGCAGCATCTCCATGCGATCGAGCAGCGGCTGCGGAATCGTGTCGAGCGAGTTCGCGGTCGTAATGAACAATACCTTCGACAAATCGAATGCCAGGTCGAGGTAATTATCTCGGAACGTCTTGTTCTGTTCAGGATCCAGCACTTCCAGCAATGCGGCTGCCGGATCGCCCCTGAAATCACGCCCCAACTTGTCCACTTCGTCCAGCAGCAACACCGGATTCTTCGCTCCCGCGCGCCGCATCGCTTGCAACAATCGGCCCGCCATCGCGCCGATATAGGTCCGCCGATGGCCGCGCAATTCGGCCTCATCGTGCAATCCACCCAGGCTGAAGCGCTCGAATTTTCTTCCCAGCGCTCGTGCAATCGATTGTCCTAACGACGTCTTACCTACACCTGGAGGTCCGACAAAGCACAATATGGGTGCCTTCGCTTCAGGATTGCGCTTCAGCACGCTCAAGTGCTCGAGAATGCGCTCCTTCACTTCTTTCAATCCGAAATGATCCTCATCGAGCACCTGGCGTGCGTGCTGGATCTCGAGATTGTCTTCCGTCTGCTCGTTCCACGGCAGATCCAGAACAAACTCTAAATAGCTGCGTGTTACATGATAATCGGGTGCCCCGGCCGGGAGGCGCTCCAAGCGTCCCATTTCCCGCTCGAATTCCTTTTTAGCTTCTTCCGGAAGGTTGGCCTTCTCAAACCGCTCCCGCAACAGTTCCAACTCCGCTTTCTCGCCGTCTTTCTCGCCGAGCTCTTGCTGAATCGCTCGAAGCTGTTGCCTCAGCAGATACTCCCTCTGTTCCTTCGACATTTCGTCCCGCGCGGTCGAGGCGATCTTCTGCCGCAGCTCCAGCACCTGTAACTCATGCCCGAGATACGAGTGCATCAGCCGCAGTGCATCTACGCGGGTTTCGGCCTCGAGCAGCTTCTGCTCCCGCGCCAGATCTAGGCTGAAGATGCTGGCCAAAAGATACGCCAGCCGCAAAGGATCTTCATTGCCCGCCAACATACGCGTCAGTTCTGTCGCCGACTGCGGTTGCGCCAGAGCAATTGCTTTCGCCGCAAGCTCGAACAATGCGCCCGAAAGTGCCTCCACTTCAGACCCAGTGTCCTCCGGGAACGGGAGTACCCGAAATTTGGCGCTGAGGTACGGTTCTGTTGCTTCGAGCTTCACCACCACTACTCGTTCAACGCCCAAAACCAAGATTTCCATCATCCCGTCGCCCTGACGCGACGATTTACGGATTACCGCCTTCGTGCCAATCGTATACAGATCATCCTGCTGCGGCGATTCCACTTGCGAATCCCGCTGAGCAACCAGGATAATTTCTTTCGCCTCTGTTTTTAGCGCCGCTTGCACCGCCTGAGTTGAGCTTTCGCGGCCCACTGATAAGGGCAGCAACAGTCCCGGGAAAAGGATCGTGTTCTTCAGCGGCAAAGCCGGCAATACCTGAAACTCGTTTTCTAACATCTGTTTCACCTATCCTTTCGATGCGCAGACTTCACGCTGCGATTCCTTGCGCCTCAAATACTCAAGGATTCTGGCACACAAAAAAAGGCCCGGGGAGGAGTGATCCGCCCCAGGCCTACACTCACTTCAATTCGGAAGCGTTACTTGGCTGGAACGACGGTAAACCCTGTTTGCGCGCCGTTGGGGCCTCCTCCGCTCACCACGGTCAGCAAAACGGATTTTCCTTCCGCTTGCGCCATCAGTCGCTTGAAGTCCTCAACATTATTCACCGGATGACGGTCGACCGCAGTGACTACCAATCCGCGTGCGACTTTGTCCGCCGCAGGGCTATCCGCGTCAACGTTGTCAATCACCACGCCCCGGACGTTCGCTGGCAAGCCAAGCTGTTGAACGGCCTCCGGCGTTACCGTCTCCACGCTGATGCCTCGGATTGAGGCATTACCGCTGGATCCGTTGTCCTCTTCTTGGTCGTTTCCTCCTTCGCGGTTCTGCTGTTTCCAGTCGATCCCGCCCGGACGTGTCCCAAGCGTGACGTTAACCTTCATTGGCTGGCCATTGCGTACTATGTCCAGGCTCACAGTGCTTCCAGGCGTATGCGAAACGACCTCCATGGTCAAATCGTCCGAACCCTCAACCTTCTTCCCGTCGATTGCGGTGACGACATCTCCTGATTTCAATCCGCCCTTTGCTCCCGGAGCGCCAGGTGTCACGTCTCCCACAATTGCCCCGTGCGGCTCCTTCAAACCGAACTGCTGTGCTAAATCCGGGGTAAGGTTTTGCAAAGTCACGCCCATGTACCCGCGAGATACTTTGCCGCTTTTCATAATCTGGTCCATTACCGACTTCGCAAGGTTCGAGGGAACGGCGAATCCGATCCCGATGTTGCCCGCCTCACCGCCGAAGCTGGCGCCGCCGCCGGTGAGAATCATGGTGTTCATGCCGATTAATTCACCCCGCGCATTGATAAGCGCTCCGCCCGAGTTACCGGGATTAATGGACGCGTCCGTTTGAATGAAATTCTGAATATACGTGCCACCCTCGAGTTTCCGGCCTTTGGCGCTCACAATTCCCATCGTCACGGTGTGATCTTGGCCGAACGGGTTCCCGATTGCAAAGCAGAGATCGCCGACCCTGGCTGCGTCAGAATTCGCGAAGGGTAAAGTCGGCAAACCGGAAGAATCAATTTTCACCACAGCCACATCGGTCTGGGGATCGCTGCCAACAACCTTACCAGTAAAATCGCGGCCGTCAGACAAGGTGACTTTTAAACTGTTTGCTTTTTCAACGACGTGGTTGTTTGTCAGAATGTAGCCCGATGCAGTGACGATAACCCCCGAGCCCAAGCCTTGCTCGCGCTGGTCCCGCGGCCGGACGTTTGGACCGCCGAAAAACTGGCGAAAGAAAGGATCAGACGTAAACGGATTGCCCTGTTGCTGGTCTGACGCCTTGATGATTCGGGTCATGCTGATCTTCACGACCGCCGGCGAGGCCTTTTCGATGATGTCGGCGAACGAATTCGAAAGCTGGCTTACCCGCTGCGTATTTGTGTCTGCCGCTCGCGCTGTCACATAGACTGGCGCTTTGTTATGTGTTGCTACGGCGAGCGCCGCGATAAGGCCGCCGCCGATTGAGGCCGCTAGCAGCGTCAGAATGGCTGTCGAGCGACGAAATTGGATCACGTTTGACATTTCCTCCAAATCCTTTCCTACTGGCGGCACGTTCTGAATCGCGGCCGCATTCCTTACATTGGACGTATTAAATTAGATTTCGATGCGGCGTTTCATCTAGACCGCTGCCGCTTCTACCCGTTCATTCGATTCGACATGGAAAGCGAGGTCTGGACCCGCCGCATCTGCATCAACCATCACGATTTGGCCCGCTCGTACCTCTCCCGCGAGAATGCGCTTGGCAAGCGGAGTTTCAATCTCCCGCTGGATCGCGCGCTTCAAAGGTCTCGCTCCGTAGTTCGGATCGTACCCGGCCCGTATAAGACGCGTACGGGCCGCATCCGTTAGTTCCAGATGGATGTGCCGCTCCTCCAAACGCGCCCGCAGTCCTGCCAATTGAATGTCCACAATCTGCTTCAAATGCCCCTCGCTCAACGCGTGGAACACGATAATCTCGTCAAGCCGGTTGAGAAATTCGGGCCGGAAAGCCTGCCGCAGTTCGGCCAGTACCATGTCGTTCATGCGCCGGTATTCTTCGCCCTCGAACGCGCCCCTATACTCCAGAATGCGATGGCTGCCAATATTCGAAGTCATGATGACGATCACGTTCTTGAAATCCACCGTGCGCCCCTGACCATCTGTCAGCCGGCCATCATCCAGCACCTGCAATAAGATGTTGAACACGTCGTGATGCGCCTTTTCGATCTCATCGAAGAGCACCACTGAGTAAGGTCGCCGCCGCACCGCCTCCGTGAGCTGTCCACCCTCGTCATAGCCAACGTATCCGGGAGGCGCCCCGATCAGCCGAGATACCGTGTGCTTCTCCTGGTACTCCGACATATCAATCCGGATCATTGCCCGCTCGTCGTCGAACAGAAATTCCGCGAGCGCCCGCGCCAGCTCCGTTTTGCCAACGCCTGTTGGCCCTAGGAAAATGAAGCTCCCGATAGGCCGTTTCGGATCCTTCAATCCCGAACGCGCCCGAAGCACCGCTTCCGCTACCGCCAGTACGGCCTCGTCCTGCCCGATAACCCGCTTGTGCAACTCATCTTCGAGCGCCAGCAGCTTTTTCATCTCGCCTTCCAACAGCTTTGAAACCGGCACGCCGGTCCATCGGCTCACTACTTCCGCAATGTCTTCCTCGTCCACCTCTTCCTTCAGCAGCTGGGTGCCACCTTGCCTTCCAGAGATGCCCTCCTGCTCCGCATTCAATTGCCGCTCGAGCTCCGTCAATTGCCCATACTTCAGCTCCGCAGCCTTGTTCAAATCGTAAGCTCGTTCCGCCTGTCCGATCTCGACCTTCACTTGCTCGATCTGCTCGCGCAGAGCGCGCACGCGCTGCACAGCTTCTTTTTCGGTTTGCCACTGCGCCTGTAACGCCGCTGATTGGGTTTTGAGTTCAGCAAGCTCTTTCTCGATCCTTGCTAGCCGCTCCTTGGAAACAGCGTCATTCTCCTTCTTGAGCGCTTCCCGCTCAATTTCAAGCTGCATGGTACGGCGCAAAATCTCATCGAGCTCACTTGGCATCGAATCGATTTCCGTCCGGAGCTTCGCGGCCGCTTCGTCTACCAAATCGATCGCTTTGTCAGGAAGGAAGCGGTCCGTGATGTACCGGTTCGACAGCACGGCCGCAGCCACGAGAGCCGTATCCTTAATCCGCACCCCGTGATGCAATTCATATCGCTCCCGCAAGCCGCGCAAAATCGAAATCGTGTCTTCAACAGTCGGCTGGTCCACAAACACCGTCTGAAAGCGCCGCTCCAACGCCGCATCCTTCTCGATGTATTTACGGAATTCATCAAGGGTTGTCGCGCCAATGCAATGCAGCTCGCCCCGCGCTAGCATCGGTTTCAGCAAATTACCTGCATCCATCGCGCCTTCGGTCTTTCCAGCGCCCACTACGGTGTGTAGTTCATCAATGAACAGAATCACGCGTCCTTCGGACGACTGCACTTCCTTGAGCACCGCTTTCAGGCGCTCCTCGAACTCGCCGCGGAACTTCGCTCCCGCGATCAGCGCGCCCATATCGAGCGCAACCACCTGCTTATCCTTCAGCCCCTCGGGAACGTCACCGCGCACGATACGCTGCGACAGCCCCTCGACGATCGCCGTTTTTCCTACTCCCGGCTCTCCAATCAGCACTGGGTTGTTCTTCGTCCGTCTGGACAGCACCTGGATGACGCGCCTGATCTCCTCGTCACGCCCGATTACCGGGTCTAGCTTGCTTTTCGAAGCCAGTTCCGTTAGGTCGCGGCCGTATTTCTGCAGTGCTTCATAAGTCGTCTCGGGATTCTGCGTTGTCACTCGCTGATTTCCGCGTACCTCGACCAGCGCCTTCATCAGCCGGTCGCGAGTCAAGCCGAATTCCCGCAGAATGCGGCCCGCAGCGCCCTGATCCTCCGTTGCTGCGAGCAGGAGGTGCTCGATAGATACGTAGTCGTCTTTTAAACGCTTCGCTTGCTCCTCGGCCGAGGTAAACAAACGCGACAGCCGACCCGTGATGTAAAGCTGGTCCGGCCGTACGGCGCCACCGCTCACCTTCGGCAGCTTCTCAATTTCCTGAACCAAGCGCCGGTGAAGCGGCTCGAGCGGAACGTCCGCCCGCATCAAAATTGAGGGTGCCAACCCGCCTTCCTGTTCCAGCAATCCGAGCAGTACGTGCTCGACATCCACCTGCTGGTTTCCGTAATTAGCGGCTGTTGATTGCGCCTGCCGGATTGCATCTTGCGACTTTTCCGTCAGCCGATTAAAATCCATAAGTTCCGAAATGCCTCAGTTCTTAGCCTAACACTGAGTGATAAAGGATGCAATAATCTGAGTGCGAATTACTAAAGGTCCGGGCTGAGCTCACCCGGGCCCGGGGAGTTCGTTTGGTAATTTCCCTTTAAGCGGTTCATTACGATGCTCATAGGCTACTAACTCCAAAGGGCTTCCACTGGATATGCGTGGTTGCCCACAGCGCCCCCGAGCGGTATCAGGTCGTATGTTTTTGGTTTGAAGCCTAACCCTGCAAAACCGGAGTCTCGGTGCTCGCCCGCACCGCGCCGGTCGGGAAAGTGATCTCAAAACGTGAGCCCTTGCCGACGTCGGTCTCCACCTGAATGTCGCCGCCATGAGCCTTGACAATGGCTGCAACGAAGCTCAAACCTAAGCCGAGCCCTTTTTCAGGATTGGGATCGGGCACTCGGTAGAACCGGTCGAAGATGTGCGGTAAATGGTCTTTAGGTATGCCCACTCCCGAGTCTTCAACGACCAATTTCACGGTTGATCCGGCAGCTTCCGCCCCCGCCCGCACCCAGCCCCCGGCAGGCGTGTACTTAATCGCGTTCGATAACAGGTTCGTGACCACACGCTCGATCTGCGTTCGATCCGCGTCGCACTGCACGGGCCCGCGCTCGAGGCACGTCAGCTTCACGTTGTGTGCCTCCGCCGGAATCTGGAATTGATCCACTAAGTCGCGAACCAGCTCGCTAAGATCCGTGACGCTCCTATTCATCGGAATCTGGCCTGTCTCTGACTGCGACAGCAGTAGCAATGCCCGCACTAAATTCGACAGCCGCTCGACATCCTGCAATGCGTTCTCGATCGCCTCTTGCAGTTGCTCCTTGCGTGTTGCAGTAAAGAGGGCTACCTCGAGCTGTCCTTGAATCGCGGTCAGCGGGGTACGAAGTTCGTGTGACACGTCAGTTGAGAATCGACGTATTTGCTCGAATGAAGCCTTTAACCGCCCGCTCATCGCATTGAATGAGTCGATTAGCCGGTCCAATTCATCATCGGCGCCACGCTTTCGAATCTGCAGCCCCAGATTTGACCCTGTAATGTCTTGTGCTGCCTTCTCGACCGACTGGAGTGCTCTGAGCGCCTTCCCGGCCGAGTACCAGCTCACTAATGCACACACCAGCAACACGATGGGGAGAAAAATCGATAAAATCTGTCTGAAGCGCCGCAGCAGCAAGCGGTCTCTCGCAAGGCTGCGGCCTTCCGCCACATACCATTTACGGTGATGCTCGGCATCGGTCATTATGCTTGTGATCACCTGATACGGCACATTGTCTGTAGCAGTAATTGTCTTGATGATCGGTTCGTGCGTTTGTTCCATCTCTGCCAGTTCCGAGACAATCGTGTTGCGGTCAAAAAGCCTATTCAAGGTGGGGTCCGAAGAACCCTTATCGACTCGGCCCTGATCGTCCGCTATAACGAAAACTGCTTGAAGGCGCGAAACCTCAGCTTCTTCTTCCGGGTCCGAGGGGTCCACAAACCAATACGGCTCGCCGGTTTCGTCAAAGTGAATCCAGCCGCGAAGCGATCCTAACTGCTCGTGCAATACCTGCTCGCTTTGATTGTTGAGAATGGTGTGCAGGGTTATCGTGCCAATAATCCCCACCATCGCGAGGACTAGCGCCAGCAAAAGCAAGAACATGCTCGCAAGCCGGAATCGCAGCGTGCGGAAGAATCTTACCTGACGCAGTTTCTCCCGGAGCATGTCAGCGCCTATGCATTCGTTTCGGCTGGTGCCGGCGCTATCTCCGGTGTATCCAGCATGTATCCAATGCCGCGCACCGTATGAATCATCTTCGCCGGAAACTTGTCGTCGATTTTGCTGCGGAGGTGCCGAATATAAACGTCGACAATGTTCGTAAGCCCGTCATAATCCATGTCCCAAACGTGCTCGACAATCATCGTGCGGCTCAACGGGCGCCCCCGGTTGCGCATCATGTATTCGAGGATGCTGAACTCCTTCGGGGCGAGTTCGATGTTTTCGTTGCTGCGCGTCACCTTCCGCCGGATACAGTCGAGCGTTAACTCGCCCACCTGCAATTTTTCGGGAGTTGGCTGTCCGCGCCGCAGCAGTACACGAGCGCGTGCCAGCAACTCGACAAACGCAAACGGTTTGACAAGATAATCGTCGGCGCCCTGCTCCAGCCCTTTTACCCGATCGTCAACAGAATCCCGCGCGCTAAGAATCAGAACCGGGGGAATCGTTTTGCGATTTTTGATCTTCTCCAAAACCTGTAAGCCGTCCAGATCCGGGAGCCCGAGATCTAGCACCACGAGATCGTACTCAGTCGAGTGAACCCGGTCAATTGCGTCCGCGCCTTTATCGGCGACGTCCACAGCGTAACCGGCGCTCTGAAGACCCCGTAACAAGAAATCTGCTATTCGCTTTTCATCTTCGACCACGAGTACGCGCATGTTCTTTAGTGTGCTGACTAAAGTCTAACGAATGAAATGCTGACTACGAAACCTCTCGTTTCAGTGTGCCTGTCGAGAGAATCTCGAATCTTTCGGCGAGCTAGTCGCCCGAAGCCCGTCGCGCCGCTGGTACCGGTGCCGGTTTGAAAAACGTCCCGACAAATTTCCCTCGCGTTTTGAAGATCGAAAGCGCGGTCAGCAGCGCCAGCAGGACGGTAGTAAATGCCAGTACCTGCCGCACCGTCATGGCTTCTTTCCAGACACCGAACCATCGCCCGTAAACCAGCTCAATATGCACCCAGTACACCAGGAGGGATGTCATCCCGAGTTGCCGGAAAAAACTCCATCGCTGGGGCCCGCTCACACTCACCCATAGGAATGCGCCAGCCAAAATGATCAAAACAACACCAAGTTTGATCATGATCAGCCCGGGACTGTTTAGCCAGAAATCGCTCTTCGGGTAAACCGAATAGGGCAGGCTGGAAAGATACTGCGCGGCCATCACCACCCCTACGCCCAAAACCATCGTCCAGAGCATCGTCCGGCTCATTTCCTCTTGCTTCACTGTGCGGATCACGCTGCCTGCAACCATTCCGAAGGCCAAAAACGCCGCCCATGGGAAAAAGCCGAACGAGTTTAGGCTGGGGAAAAAATAGGCGCGCACGATCAACGGGAGGCTTGAAGCGTCAATCATGCTCACAAACGGTGCAAGCCCTGCGACGACCAAGCCCAGCACAGTACACAACCGTATCCGCTCCTGCGTAGAAAAGACTGCCATCGGCGCAAAGAGCAACATCGCCATGCCCATGCAGTTCAGGATGTCCACCCGCCATAGCTCGCTGGCCGGGCTGGTGGGAAATCCGAACACGTATAGTTGAATGCGGAACAGGAACGCCAAAAGGAACAAATATCTCGACCGCTTCAACGCCGCCACGAACCGCTGCCACGCTCCGGCTCCCCGCCTTTCCTTGCTGTTCATCAAGAAAGCGAACGTGATGCCGGTCAAAAAAAGGAATAGAGCTGGAGGCAAGCCCCCCAGAAACTGCGAAAAGACGTAAGGACCTTGGTCGCGCAGGTCATTCCGGGTGAACGAATGAAAGGTGTGGCCTTGCAGCATGACGACAGCAGCCAGACCGCGCGTCCAGTCGATGAACGCCAGCCGGTCTGTCGCCGTTTTCCGCTCGGCCATGGCTCTGGGAAGCCTTCCTAATCAGTTTGTTTGGTAACCCCGGGCGGCAATTTTAATTCCAGCGTTCCCGTCAGGGGCGGATTTAGCAGGACGTTGCTGTACATCACTTTGCGGTAATTGCCAGACGGCTCATAAAATTGCTGCTGAACGGGATATGCCGCTTCTTTCGGCATCCATACTTCCACCTTTGTCAGACGCTCGTTAACCTTCGCATCTTTGGGCATGAGCAGGAGCTTGGTGGTTGTCTGACCTCCAACATCTTCTGTTCCCTCTGAAGTAATCTCATAGCTGCGCGCCAAGTCTTTGCCCGACGAGCCAAACCCTAAGAGCAGGTATTGATTCAGCACCTGGGTGTTCTTCCCGACCTCATAGTCCTGATACGTCTTCAACTTCGGGAAGTAAATCCTTACGATCTTGCCCAAAAACGCGATCACCCGAGTGTCCGTCCCGGCCGAAAGCTCAATGATCGCCCGCATCTCATTTCCCTTCAGGCGCTGCATGTTAAGAGTGCCCGTTTCCGTCGTCTGATCGCTGAGTATGGCCGTATAGGTAAGCATTTGCACATTAGCTGATACGCCATGAAAGTTCGGTGCCGCTTGATCCATCCGCGCCAATATGGCTTCGACGCTCTCGGCGTGCGAGTCGACAGCAAGCGCAAAAGCGCAGAGTGCAAGCAGTAGGTTTTTCATAGATTCATATGACGAAAGCCGAACTAAGGCGCGGTATACGCGATAAAGCCCTTAATCTCTTGCTCGGCGTCGTCCCGTATTGGTTCGACCCGGACAACGTGCCAAGACTTGCCTGTCCTGCCTGTCCGTTTGCGGATTAAGGCTTCTGCCTGGGCTGGGCGTGCTTTGTCCGGCACATCTTCGAGCAACTCGGTCTGGATGAATACGCGCTCCGAGCGGTGCAGTGAAGACATCAATATGATGCTGGACGCCTTGGGTTGATCGCGAAACCATTCGCGCGGCGTGGCAAATATGAACAGCAGAATGACACCCACCCCCACGTCATAGCGCCAAGAAGCCCTTGGAAACTCCCAAAAGATGAGCCGCTTTAGAAGACCGCCCGGTTCTGTCGCCTGCTGTCTGACGCGTGCGTTCACGAACTCATTTTAGTACTTCCGCATCACGGCGAGCACCCGCCCTTGGATCTGCAGGGCTGATGGATCCACAAAGATCGGCGCCATCGAAGCATTGGCTGGCTGAAGCCGGATGCGTCCATCCGAATCCGCGTAGTAGCGCTTCAGCGTAGCCTCGCTACCTCCTACGAGCGCAACCACAATATCGCCGTTTCTGACCGAATCTGTTTTTTCGACGAGGACAAAATCGCCGCTGCAGATATGATCTTCGATCATCGAATCGCCGCGCACCTGCAGAGCGAAAGTGCTATCGTTGCCCACGAAATCAGAGAAGTGGAGCGTCTCTGGGTTCGGAATTGCTTCTACGGGCGAACCCGCTGCGATGCGGCCCATCAATGGGACGCTCTCAGCCACTGGGCGCTGCCTCGCTTTCTCCTCCGCGAGAAAGCGGTCCGCGACCTCGAGCGATCGGCTGTGATTATAGCTGCGCCGGAGATACTGCTTCGCCTCAAGGGCTTGAATGTGCTTGTGGACCGTTGCGAGTGAAGCCAGCTTCAGCCCAGTTGCAATCTCGTCATAACTCGGGCTGTAGCCGTGGATTTGAATGAAGCCCGAAAGAAAATCCATGACTTCTTTTTGTCTTCGCGTGAGCGCCATAGAACTGCTTACTTCCTTCAATACCAGTGTGGGCGAACAAAGGCCGAACGTCAAGGGGTAAGGTAACTATCCCTTGGCTACACGTAAACCGGATTGCCGAAGCCGAGGAGGACTACCGCGTACCGGCAAAAAGAAGGCTGGGCCTCGGGCTCTACCTAGCAGCAGCTTGTAACTCGATAACGGGAATCCAAGTCACCATCTTCACGTCATTTTAGGAACGACGAACGGCGGCCGATAAACCCTCGTGAACATCTGGTTTGCCTGCTCATCGCCCGTACAGGTCATCGTGCTCGAGTCGAATTGCAGTGTCCGTCCAAGGCGATAGGAGATGTTCGCAAGATGGATCAGGATTACGGATGGGACTGCCTCTTCGAGTGGCGCATTCAAATCTGACTGCTTGCGACTACGTACTGCGCCAATGAAGTTGGCCCAATTATCAACGCGCTCATCGCCGCGTTCCTCAGCGCTCGCCCCTGGGCCGGGCTGCTGTTCTTTTCCCAGGAACGTTTCATATCCTTTGGCAGTGCTCAAATATCCATTCGAGCCGTAGATAATGTTGCCTACGGTGGCGTGCGTTCCGGCAGCGGGGCCGGACATCTTGTCTGCTATTGACAGAATGTCAGCTTCGCTGTTCGTAATCCAATGCCTCACTTCAAAAACGAGGATTTTCCGTGTACCCTCATCGAACTCGAACGTTGCGACCATTGTGTTGGGCGTTTCTTGATCGTCATCGAACATGAAGTGCCCACCAGTTGCCGTAATCTTTGTCGGGTACTTGACGCCGAGAAGCCAGCGAGCGACATCCATCTGATGAACACCCTGATTTCCAATGTCTCCATTACCGTAATCCCAGAACCAGTGGAAATTGTAGTGGAATCTGTTGCGGGTGAAGGCGCGCTCAGGAGCAGGTCCTAGCCAAAGGTCATAGTGAACACCGGCTGGGACAGGCTCGACGGGAGTGTGACCGATGGTATCGCGCCACTTATAGCAAAGCCCGCGTGACATGTAGGGATTGCCGATCACCCCATCGCGAACTTTTTGAACGGCCTCCTGCATGGCGGGTGAGGAACGAGCGTTTGTGCCGTGCTGAACCATCCGGTTGTATTTCTTCGCAGCGGCGAGAAGCTGTTGCGCTTCAAAGATGTTGTGCGCGCACGGCTTCTCGACGTACACGTCTTTGCCGGCTTGACAGCCCCAAATTGCTTGCAGCGCGTGGGAATGATTCGGCGTGGCGATGGAAATGGCGTCAATCGATCTATCTTCAAGGAGCTTACGAAGGTCCGTAAATGCGGCCGGCCGTTTGCCTGTCAGCTTTTCAGCATCTTTCAGGCGCTGCTCAAGGATGGATTCGTCGACATCACATAGAGCGGCGAGCTCGACGTTCGGCATTTTGGCGTAGGCGCGCATGTGGCTTTGACCCTGGCCTCGAACGCCGACGCACGCGACGCGAACAGTGTCGTTGGGGCTCGATTGCGCAGTCTTGATCGCCGTGACCGCTGCGGCCGAACCCATTAGGAAATGCCTCCGATTCATACTGCCTCCTTGTCGTTGCTTCTCCGGATGCTCCGCTTACCGATTCAAGATACGCCAGAGTGTTCCGCTAAAAATGTTGGCCTGGGCTTCAGCAGAAACACCACACGTGTCGAGCATTCGGTGATAACGCTCAAGTTCGCGATCGAATTCGCCAAGGTCGCCTTCGAAAACGTCCGATCCAAATACCAGCTTCTCAAAAGCTGTCGCACTCGATTTCGGAGTATGAGGACTGGCAACACTCGTCCACCAGAAGATCGACTTGAAGAATCCGTAATCTTCTTGCTTCTTGATCAGCGTCGAGCCAGACACGTCGAAATAGATATTGGGACTCCAGCGTCCGATCTCTCCGGCCCAAGCGTAGTCAGGATTTCCGAGATGCGCGCCGATGATCGTCAACTTTGGGAACCGTCGCGCAATCAGATCGAGAGTCGACACCCGCATTCGGTCAGAGCTGGCGTCCTCCGGCACTTGCGGAGTTGTTCGATTTACGATCCCGGTGTGAAATAGAAAAATCATTCCATACTTCTCGGCGCGTTCGTAGATGGGCCAGTAGCGCCGGTCATCGTACGAGTATTGCGGTTTCGCAATCTCGCCTAGACCACGAAACCCGGCGCTATGAAATCGATCGATAGTGTCGAGGACATCGGGCGCATCCAATTGGATCTCCCCCAGACCCACTAGGCGGTCGGGATGTCTCTTCATGAACTCGCTCACAGCCGGCAGGTCTTTGGGTGCAGTAATCAGCATTGCCATTCCTTGCAGCGGTTCAAGTTTCGCAACTAGTTTCTCCAGAAAGTCGTTGCTGCTGTTATGGTGTACGTGGCAATCGATCAGCTTTGGTTGTGCACGTTGGCACCAGCACACGCCCAAAGCGGCAGCGAGCAGTAATGGGTATCGGAAAATGCCAGAAATCATGAGAAACTCCTATGGCTCCGAAGCATATTGCTTATAGGCGTTGCTTATCTGATCAGGCGATAGACTGCCTTCGTAAATCAAAACACGATAGCGGAACTTGAGGGAGTTACCTTCGGGGATCGCCCAGCTCCCGTCCTGCTGCGAGTCTCTTGTAAACTCACGAAAGCCGAACGGATTTGCCGCGAGCAGGCCGTAAGCTCGCGCGTGCCAAGTGGTCGGATGTCGAAAGCTCTTGGGATGATCGAATACCGCAATGCCGACATCTCGGCCTGAGACCGTCCCAAAATAATCGACCCAATCGGCGGGTTTTCCCCAAATTTCCTTTTCGCCCTGTCCGCCGTGAGAGTTGATCATGTGCCCCAGCGGCGCGCTGAGCTCGCGGCCGAGGCGAATGCCGAAAGTGCCCTCTTTCGAGTCGCCGATTGCGATCGGGCCGTTGGTCGCTTTCAGTATGAATTCGCAATCAATCGCGCGCGTGTGATCGTCGCCCCGGAACGTGAATTCCTGTGTTTCTTGGCCGATTACGCGGCGGTTTGGATCTTCTAGCGCAAAACTGGCCCGTAACGTCCCCGAGTCCGGGCCGCCGCGAGCTTCTTGTATAGTTGCATTGGCCGTATGGCCGAATGCCTGACGGGAATGTTCGTGGTAGTATTTTCCGAAAACTGCTTCGGCCCAGAAGTCCAAACCATCAATATCGCCGTGGCCGAAATAAAGCGGCCGCTGGTGAGGCTCGAAAGAAGAAGCTTTCGGATCGCCCATTGAGGCGTCATTGCCAACCGGAAATGGACGGCTGATCACTATGCCATTGGCTGTTTGCAGAGGCATGAGGTATGCTTTAGCGGCATCCGGCCCGAAATAGTAGGTCGTGAACGATTTGCCCCCGACGAAAATCTCTAAGTGATCCTTGTTCTGCTTGAGTTCGACAGGAGCCCCTATTGTGGCAGCGGACAGAATACATCCCAAAAGCACTGCAAGGTGACATCTTCCGAATTGGCTCAGCATCGCTATACATTCTAGAAGAAAGCAGCACTTGCCGCGATAAAATTCCCACGGAAAGGCGCATATGAATTCGAGGCGTGAATTTCTCCAAGCAAGCTCGATGGCTCTGACAGCTTATGTTTCTGAGGCTGCCCGGCTTCCGCAAAAAGCAAAAAACGAAGCTGTTTCTGAAGCCGCCACGAAGCGTGACTACTGGAACGATCTGCCGAACTACCTGATTGCGAAAGTGGAAGCGGCGCGAGTGCGGCGCAAGTCTGATTTGGCCAAAGTGACATCCGCCGCAGCAGCCGACAAACGAGCCTCTTTTATTCGAACCAACGTTTGGGAACTCATCGGAGGAGAACTCCCGAGGACGCCTCTGAATCCGAAGGTCACGGGCGTAGTCGAGCGCCAGAATTACCGAATCGAGAAAGTCATCTTCGAGAGCCAACCGGAGTTTTTCGTGACCGCAAGTTTGTACCTCCCCAAATCCGCGAATGGACCGTTTCCTGGGATCCTTGCTCCACTCGGTCATGCACCTGAAGGCAAGGCATACAAAAGCTATCAAACCGTGTTCCAGAATCTTGCGCGCAAAGGATTCGCGATACTCGCGTGGGATCCGCCGGGCCAAGGTGAACGCCTGCAATACATCGATCCCGCTACAAAGCGATCTTTATATGGACCGACTGGCGAGCATGACCGACTCGGATGGCCGGCGCTGCTGGTCGGCTCTACGACCACACAATTCGAGGTCTGGGATGGCATCCGAGCGCTCGATTACCTCTTGAGCCGACCGGAAATCGACGCAAAAAGGATCGGCTGCTGCGGCCATTCGGGTGGCGGCACACAGACCATGTTTTTCTGCGCATTAGAACCACGGATCCATGCGGCCGTCGTCGTGGAAGGCCATACAGAAAACCTGGCTGGTGCCGATTATCAGCCGCCGGGCGCCTACGCAGATGCGGAACAAAATCTTATCGGCGGCTTAAAGATACCTCTCGACCGCGGTGATCTCTTATGCGCATTTGCACCGAAGCCGCTGCTTATCTGTTATACGCCGCTCGATACAGGTACCACGTACTCTCCGCATTATGTCGAGGGCACGGAGGAGATCTTCGAGGAGTTGACGATGGTGTACGGCGTGTATGGCGCCCGCGACAAAGTGGCGCTTTCGAGCTCGCCGCTTCCTCACGACTACGACTACTTTCATCGCCGGGCCACCTACCAGTGGTTCGCTAGATGGTTTCTGCAAGGACAGGTAGAAGCTGACGAGGCGGACTTTGAGGAAGCACCGGAATCGACGCTGTGGTGCACATCCACTGGACAGGCTCTTACATCGGTAGGCGGGCGCGCAGCATTTCAAGTGAACATGGACCGGCTCCAAGCTACTAAGACGTATTCAGATTCGAAGCCGCCGGGCAGAGAACAGGTTCAGGCGGATCTTCGGGAACTTTTAGCTCTGCCCGCGAAATCAACACCGATTCACTCATCCGTGTTGTCCAGCAACACCTATCGCGATGTTGTCATTGAGGAGTTCGAATATCAATCGGAGCCCACGATCCGCGTACCGGGGTGGTTCGTCAAGCCGGCGAGCGGTGGCCCTAAGTTTCCGGTCGTGTTGTTCCTGTATGAGAACGGAAGAGAGGAGTTGTTCGACAGATGGTCATCGGTTCAGCAATTCGCTCGTAAGGGCGTGGCAATTTGTTCTATCGATCTTCGTACTTGTGGCGTTACGAAGCCGCGTCTTCCTTCAGCGGGTCCGCTGTTCTACGGATACGGAGTGGACCTTGCCTACTCATTGGTCAATCTGAGTCTCGGCTTCCCAATCATTGGCCAGCAATCATACGACCTTCTTCGATGTTTTGACTATCTTGAGAACCGCAAAGATGTCGATGGAGCACGCATGGGCATCTTCGGAACAGGGTTAAGCGGCACAGTAGGTCTCGTGGCGGCTGCTCTGGATCAACGCGTCCACTCACTGCTGCTGAATAGCGTGCTTATCGACTTTGAATCGGTAGTCGCATCGAAGGAATACGATCTGCCACTTTCTTCTGTCGCGTTTGGCTTTCTGAAAAGGCTCGATCTGCCCGAAATGTGCGCAGCCGTGGCACCCCGTCCAGTCTGGTTTGTCAACACGATCGGGCCCCACGGTGACCAACTTCCCCTGAGTGCTGTACGCGGAAGGTACGGAGTTGCCGCCCGTGTTTATGAAGAAAATAACGGGCCGAACCAGCTTTCGTTTAGCGTGGAGTCGGACTCTATTGATAAAGTTGCCGTGGAGTGGCTACAAAAGGCTCTGCTTCAGCCTTGACCACGCCCGTTTCGCCGTTTGCAATATCAAGCGGATGTCCTATAATTCAAGTAATCCAGAGTTCCATGCTTATCCTTCCAAAGGGCGGCATCATTATCGTCGTGGCCATTAGAGGCCCGGCCTGAGACTCCGTGATAAACCGAGTTTTCTAGGCCACCGGGCGAAAGCCGGTGGCCTTTTGGATTATAGGTCAGTGTGAACATTTTTCGAAGTATTTAGGAATACAAACATGGGCAGTTTATGAAGATCTTTAGTTTAGATACGACGCTTCGCGACGGCACTCAGGGCGAGTCCATTTCGTTTTCTGTGGACGACAAGCTGATGATTACGGAGAAACTCGATGAGCTCGGTATCGACTACATCGAGGGCGGTTGGCCGGGATCGAACCCAAGAGACAAAGAGTTTTTCGAGCGGGCTAAAGACCTGAAGCTGAAGCACGCTAAGTTAGCGGCTTTCGGCGCAACCCGATTCGCCAAGAATTCAGTCGAGAAAGACGCGAATGTGGCGGAGTTGCTGGCGAGTGGAACCCCGGTCGTCTCAATCTTCGGAAAAACGTGGAATTTCCATGTGCATCGTGTGTTGGGCATTTCGGAAGAAGAGAATCTACGGCTGATCACCGACACGGTGTCATACCTGAAAGATCAGGGACGCGAGGTAATTTATGATGCCGAGCATTTCTTCGACGGTTACGATGCCGATTCAGCTTTTGCTTTGCGAACGTTGGAAGCCGCTCAGACAGCCGGCGCGGATGTGCTCTGTTTGTGCGATACAAACGGCGGTACGTTGCCCATGCGTTTGGCCGAAATTTTGCAAGAAGTTCGTAAGCGCTTCGACGGAGTACTCGGGATCCACTGCCACAATGATTCAGAAGTGGCGGTGGCGAACACGATCCTTGCCGTCGAGGCGGGTGTCACGCACGTGCAGGGATGCATAAACGGATATGGCGAGCGCTGTGGAAACGCGAATCTCTGCTCGATCCTGGCCGATCTTGAGCTGAAGCTGGGACATACCACTGTCGGTCGCGACAATCTGCGAAATTTGACCAACGTGGCGCGTTTCGTAGCTGAACTGGCAAACTTGCCGTTGCGGCGTGAGCAGGCTTTCGTGGGCGGCAGCGCCTTCGCACATAAAGGCGGTGTGCACGTGAGTGCGGTCCTAAAGGACTCTACAAGCTACGAGCACGTTAATCCCGAAATGGTTGGCAATCAGCAACGTGTTCTGCTCAGCGATCTCTCGGGCCGCGGTAACGTTAACTACAAAATAAAACAGCATGGATTGGGCGACCATCTCAGCGACACAGCACGCCGGGAAGTTCTACAGCGCATGAAGCTGATGGAGCATCAGGGCTATGATTTCGAAACGGCGGAAGGCACTTTTGAGTTGCTAGTCAGGCAGGCGGCGTATCCCGAATTTCACCCCTTTGACATTGTCAGTTATGAAGTTTCCACAAAGCTTCAAAGCGGTGCTTCCAAGCTGCAAGGCAGCGATGAGACGGTAACCACGGCGAGCGTGATGCTGCGGGTGGGCGATGACGTGCATTCAGCAACGGCGAGCGGGCGTGGCCCAGTGCACGCGCTCGATATGTGTTTGCGGCAGTGCCTCGCATCAATTTATCCCGCCATCGCCAATGTTCGCCTAACCGACTACAAGGTTCGAGTACTCGATCGGCGAGGTGGCACCGAATCTAAGGTGAGAGTCTTGGTTGAATGGACCGATCATCGCCGCAGTTGGACGACGGTTGGGATTTCTGACAATGTTATCGACGCGAGTTGGAGGGCGCTGGTGGATGCGCTGCGACTGGAGCTGATGCGCCTGCTCGAGAAAGACGAAGCAACTGGATCAATGATTCGCGATTACAGTTGGGGCGTGTAGATCGGCACGGCCGAAGTTATTCCATCGTTACAAGCAAATCGCGAGTCTCGACAGTATCTCGAAGGTTCACGGTGATTTCTTTGATCATCCCACCCACCGGTGCGTATACCGTGGTTTGCATCTTCATGGCGTCCATCACCAGCAGCCGGTCTCCTTGCTTGACTTCTTGACCGACTTTCACGTGCAGCATGGTAACCGCACCCGGCATTGGTGCGCCCACCTCCCCCTTTTTCGCTGGGTCCGCCTTCCGGCGAACACTAGCAATCTCCTTGAGGGATTTATCTCGAACTTCCACTTCGCGTGGCTGGCCGTTCAGCTCAAAGAAGACGGTCCGCATCCCGTCGGGTCTCGGTTCTCCTACGGTCAGAAGACGGATGATCAGTGTTTTGCCAGGTTCTAGCTCGACTGTTACTTCTTCCGTTTCCTGCAAACCATAAAGGAATTGGGGAGTCGGCAAAACATCGAGTTCCCCGTACTGGGCGAGTGACGCAGCAAAGTTCTCGAAGACGTCCGGGTACATCAAGTAACTCATCAAATCGGTGCGACTTGAGCACCCAGTCTTCTCCGCCATCTGGGCGGCTGATTGCTCAAGGTCTGCTGGCTGCAGTCGCTCACCTGGCCGTCCCTCGTTCGGCTTTCGCCCTCGCAAAACAATTTGCTGCAATTTGGGCGGCCAGCCACCCTCCGGTTGCCCAAGCGAACCCATAAACATATCCACAACGGAATTCGGAAACGTATGGTGATGATCGGGAGGGAGGTTCTCTAGATCCTTCACACTCATGTCACGACTGATCAGATAAAGTGCAAGATCACCGACAGCTTTGCTGGAAGGCGTGACCTTGATGATGTCGCCCAGCGCCTTGCTTACGTCGGCATACATTCGAGCGATTTCAGGCCATCGATTGCCAAGGCCCATCGCCTCGGCTTGCTCTTTCAAATTCGTGTATTGGCCACCCGGCATTTCATGGATGTAAACGTCAGCGGTGCCGGATTTAGGCGCGTTGTCGAACGGCGTATAGTATGTGCGCACCACCTCCCAATAATCCGAACAGCGGTTCAGCGCTTGAAAATTCAGTCCCGTATCTCGCTCGGTGTGCGCCAATGCGGCCACGATCGAATTTAAATTGGGCTGGCTGGTCGTGCCACTCATCGCCGAAATTGCAGCGTCCCCGATTTCAACTCCCGCCTCGGCTGCTTTTAGAACTGTTGCGGCATTAATTCCGCTTGTGTCGTGCGTGTGGAGGTGAATCGGAAGCCCAACCTCCTCCCGCAAAGTCTTCACGAGCTTGTATGCCGCGTAAGGCCGAAGGAGCCCAGCCATGTCCTTGATGCCGAGAATGTGGGTGCCCATGCGCCGCAATTCGTTTGCGAGGCGCACATAGTAGTTCAGCGAATACTTCTCTCTGGAAGGGTCCAGGATATCGCCGCTGTAGCAGATCGCAGCTTCACAAATCTTGCCGGTCTTCAACGTAGTTTCAACAGCCACCTGCATGTTCGGCATCCAGTTGAGCGAATCGAAAATGCGAAAAATATCGATTCCTTGGACAGCTGCCTCTTCGATGAAGCTTTTGACTACGTTGTCTGGATAAGCCGTGTAGCCGACCGCGTTTGAAGCCCGCAACAGCATCTGAAAACAAATGTTTGGTATCTTTTCACGCAGATCCTGCAGGCGTTTCCACGGGTCTTCCAGCAGAAAGCGCATCGCCACATCGAACGTTGCGCCGCCCCACATTTCCAGACTGAACAGCTTCGGCAGTTCCTTCGCGACGTAATCAGCGATACGCAGCAAATCGTAGGAACGAACGCGTGTGGCCATCAACGATTGATGCGCATCGCGAAACGTCGTGTCTGTCATGAGCAGCCTGGATTGGCCACGCGTCCAGTCAGCAAAGCCCTTGGGGCCCAACTTCTGCAGCAGTTGGCGTGTACCGTCGGGTGGTTTATTGGCTCTCGATTGGGGTACAAGCGCCTCGCGAACTACCGCTGGTCTGGTCTTGTTTGCTACCTCCGGATTGCCGTTTACAACGATATCTGCCAGGTACGTGAGCAGCTTAGTAGCGCGATCGCGCCTTGATTCAACCTCGAACAGCTGTGGAGTATCGTCCCGGAATGAGGTGGTCGCATCACCAGACTGGAAAGTCGGGTCATGCACCACGTTTTCCAAAAAGGGGATGTTGGTCTTTACGCCCCGTATACGGAACTCACGTAAGGCCCGGTCCATGCGTTGGCAGGCTTGTTTGAAATTCGTTCCCCAAGCCGTCACCTTTACGAGCAGCGAGTCATAATATGGCGATATGACGGCGCCGTTATATGCCGATCCGCCATCGAGACGAATGCCGAAGCCGGCCGGCGAACGATATGTACGGATTTTGCCGTAATCCGGAATGAAGTTGTTAGCAGGGTCTTCGGTCGTCACACGGCACTGTAATGCTGTACCGTGGAGCGGAATCTCGGATTGCCGAGGCAGTGCAAGCTCTTCATCGTGCAGACTACGTCCTTGTGCAACCTGGATTTGGGTACGGACGATGTCGACGCCAGTGATCACCTCAGTCACCGTGTGCTCCACCTGCAAACGGGGATTCACCTCAATGAAAAACCACTCGTGGGTGTCGGCATCCACCAGGAATTCGACAGTCCCGGCATTGTAGTAGTTTACGGCTCGCGCCAGCGCAACAGCTGCCCCGGCCAACTCGCCACGCACTTTCTGGGGGAGGCCAATGGCCGGTGCAATCTCGACTACCTTCTGATGGCGACGCTGCACTGAGCAATCGCGCTCGTAAAGGTGCAGAATGTTGCCGTGTGTGTCTCCCAGGATTTGAATCTCTACATGCTTTGCGCGACGTATGTAGCGTTCTAAAAAAACAGAGTTGTTGCCAAATGCAGCCGCTGCTTCCTGGCTTGCCTCCTGGAGCTTGGAGGTGAAATCGGCGGCCGACCCCACAACGCGCATGCCGCGCCCGCCTCCACCGAAGGCAGCCTTGACGATTATCGGGAATCCAATCTTCTCAGCGATGGCCTGAGCGTCGCGACTCTCCGGATTGACCGGATCTTCTGTCCCAGGGACGACCGGTATGCCCGCACCTTTCGCCAGTCGCCGTGCAGCCGTTTTGTCTCCCAAGGCTTCTAAAATGTCAGCGCTCGGCCCTACAAATGTGATGCCGGCTCGGTTGCAGGCGCGCGGAAGAGCTGGGTTTTCAGAAAGGAAGCCGTACCCGGGATGAATTGCGTCTACTTCCTTCTCTACCGCGAGCGCGACCACGCCTTCCACATCCAAGTACGCTTGAACGGGGCCTTTCCCTTTACCGATTAAATATGCCTCGTCGGCTTTAAAGCGATGCAGACTTAACCGGTCTTCTTGCGAATAGACGGCTACAGTCCGAAGGCTGAGTTCGTTCGCAGCCCTCAGTATGCGAATTGCGATCTCTCCACGATTTAACGCAAGCAGTTTTCTCATGGAAGGTACGTCTAAAACACTCGCCGGCGTAAGCGTTCGATCCTGAACTGCGCGGTGTCGGCCACCGCCATCACTGCCATGACTCCTGCTTGTACGGGATCAGTCACAACCAAGTCGCAGGCATTTGGGACACTTCCGGCCATATTGAGGCTGATCACCAGCAGGCCTTGGCTTCGCACTTCGCGTACCGCCGCTTCGATATCGCCGCCCATCAGAGCACCTGCCAAAACCAGAGCCCGCACGCGAGGCAGACGAAGTACAGCACGAACCGCTGCGGCCAAGGTCTGCTCACCTACCAGCGGAATCGTGTCAACCGAAATATGTTCCCCGCGTATATTGTGCCGGTCAGCTTCGGAGATCGCTCCGAGCGCTACTTGGCCAACCTGTGCTCCGCCTCCGACAATGATGATTCTCTTTCCGTAGATTTTCTGAAGAGACTGCACGGGGGCGACGGACCGAACTACGTCCAACTTCTGAAGGTCGGTTACGAGAGTCTCTGCCACACCCGGCAAGTCAACTTCAAAATAGATGCGAGCATCAGGTAACTGCTCCTCAATGATGGAAATGGAACGGATATCACCATTGTGCCTGGCGATAACGCCGGTCAACTGATGCAGGACGCCAGGCGCGCTGGCTGTCACAACAACTAAACCGAGCTTTCCGGTGCTAGGCTCGTTCAGAGTGCCACCCCCTAATCAAAGCTCCACGCCATACGTAGAGACAGACCGCGAAACATGATTGTACCCGTGAGAAGGAGGCTCAATTCTTGAACAGCTTACTGGTGATGAAGTTCGGCGGCACCAGCATGGGCAGCGCTGAACGCATGCGAGCGGCCGCACGAATCATCGCTGAGCAACAGAAACAACATTCTTTGATCGTTGTCGTTTCCGCCATGTCGACGGTGACGGACCTGTTGTCCGAAACGCTGCGCCGGGCCGAATTGAGCGATCGAGCCGCCGTTAACGCTAGCTTGCGCCGCCTGCTGGATCATCACCTGGAGACTTGTGAAAACCTGTTTGAAGACACTGCGCGCGCAGTTCAGTTCCGCGAGCAGGCGTACTCCGATGTGCAGTCGCTCGTTTCGGCATTTCATCGGATCGCGAACGGAATACTGATGCTTGGCGAACGCCCGCCCCGCTCCGTGGATGAAGCGCTTGCAATCGGCGAACGCCTTTCCTCTGCACTTTTGGCTCACTATTTGGAGTCGGTCGGAGTCGATGCCCAGGCCGTTAATGGAAGTGACGTAGTGGTCACAGATGCTGTGTTTGGCAATGCGTATCCTCAGATGGACCTGACTAGAACAAGATGCATCGAGCGTCTTTCGCCGCTAATCGAAAAAGGCACTGTTCCTGTGGTGACGGGCTTCAATGGAGCGACACCGGACGGACGCCCAACTACTCTCGGTCGAGGGGGCTCCGATTTCTCAGCATCTATCCTTGCGGCAGCTCTGGATGCCCAGGAACTCTGGATCTGGACCGACGTCGACGGCATAATGACGGCCGATCCACGTCTGGTGGCAGATGTCGCCGTCCTCGACCAAGTAAGCTATGCCGAGGCAGCAGAGCTCGCATATAACGGCGCCAAAATCTTGCATCCCAGGACTCTGGCTCCTTTGGTTGAAAAGCACATTCCCGTATGGAGCAAGAACAGCTTTGCGCCTGAGAAGCCCGGCACCAAAATCGTATCCCACTTTGACGAGCCCAGAGGTGTGCGGGCAGTTACATCCATGTCGAACGTAGCGCTGGTTTCGATGGAACCTGCCAATGCCGCGCTAAGCGGCACAAGGCTGATGGCGCGCACTCTGGACGCACTTGCCCTAGCGAATGTCGAGATCTTGGTCTTCAGCAGTTCGAGCTACCGTCAGACGTTTTGTTTTCTGATCCGTAAGCACGACGTTCTCGCAGCCTTGAAAGCCTTAGAGGCAAATCTTTCGATTGAGCTGGCGCACGACTATTTGAAACCGATCGAAGTAGATGAAAATGTCGGCTTACTCGCCGTGGTGGGCGAAGGCATGCGCGGAACGCCCGGGCTCGCCGGACGCGTGTTTACCGCAATTTCCAGGGAGGACATCAACATCATTGCCATCGCCCAAGGCTCGAGCGAACTTACAATCGGTATCATCGTGCGATTGAATGGCCTTGAGCGGGCCGTGCGCGCGGTACATGAGGAGTGTCATTTAGGAAAAACCTCCGGCGATGTCTCGGTGAGCTGAACGTGCGCCCTGATCTTGCGAATCGTGAACGTTAGTCCCAAAGGAAGAAAACTATTCCGTAGCAAGCTTTCGATCGCTTCGAAGTTCCTTTCGGCCAAAGCAACGATCGAGGGGCCCGCACCGCTGAGGCATACACCCAGAAGGTCTGGGTGCTCAAGTGATAGAGCTTTCTCCAGCCCAGCTACGAGGCTGAGGCGAGATGGCTGATGAATGCGGTCGCGCAGCGCTTCTCGCAGAAGTGAGAAATCACGACTTTGGAGCGCGTGAAGAAGCACAGCGAGCCGCTGCAGGTTGAATACGGCATCATCGCGA
The DNA here is from genome assembly GCA_051003475.1 of Bryobacteraceae bacterium. Lineage (GTDB taxonomy): Bacteria > Acidobacteriota > Terriglobia > Bryobacterales > Bryobacteraceae > Bog-105. The sequence goes on along the minus strand of JBPCLH010000257.1, from coordinate 20,075 downwards.
GAAATTTTGTCAGGTAAGGCATCCCGCGAGGCAGCGGTGGATAATGGCGCTTCGGGTGTCAATACAACGAAGCCCAACGATTCCGGCCATTGCAGCCGGACAGCGAGAACAGAGGCATCAGGCAACTGGCAACTTGCGGTAAGGCCGCCAAACAGAGCAGCCGCAACATTATCAGGATGGCATTCAAGGGCGCATGCGGCGTTAAGCAATTCTCTCTGCGGTAGTGGACTCGTGATAGCCTCGTAAAGGCGTAGGCCTGCCACCGTTGCCGCCGCACTGCTGCCGAGGCCAGCCCTGGTCGGGATATCGCTATCCACTTCGATCGAGAGAGATGGCAAAAATCCACCATTCTGTCGGGCAACAAAACGAAACGCCCGCTCGATGTAATTCTCACCATCGAGCTGGCCGCCTCTGAAGTTGAAGTGCAGTTCGTTCGTGCCCGTTTCAACCCGGACGTGGAGTCGAAGATAGAGTTGTACTGCCACGGCCAGTGTGTCGAAACCCGGCCCAAGATTGGCAATCGAGCCGGGCACCGAGATTTTCAGGTCCGAAGGCGATTCACGTCTCCTACGAAGCATCGAGTTCGTCAAGAAACATGAACTCCCGCCACCTCTCTGGATTCGAGGCTCTGCTGAGACTTGATGATGTAATCGGTATCCTTCAGGGCATGACCGGTCAGAACGGCAGCGACAACCGCGTCAGGATCGATCTTCCCCGCGATGGTCAGTTTTTTAAGTCCAGCGAGCGTTGTTGCAGAAGCAGGCTCACAACCTATGCCATCTCGCCCGATCATTGTCTTGGCCTCGCCGATCTCCTCGTCAGTAACATCGATCACCAAGCCGCCTGTGAACTCAACGGCGCGTAGAGCCTTTTTCCATGAACGAGGATTGCCGATGCGAATGGCGGTTGCGACAGTCTCGGGACGTTCGGTGGCTTGCAATTGTCTACCGCCGGAAGTCCACAGGCGAGCGAACGGATTCGCGCCTTCGGCTTGAACAATGATCATGCGTGGGACCTTCTCGATAAGCCCGTAGCGCATGAGTTCCTCGAAAGCCTTGCCAAACGCCGATGAGTTGCCGAGATTACCGCCAGGCACGACGAGGTAATCCGGAACCTCCCAACCGAACTGCTCCAGCAATTCGAACATCGCAGTCTTTTGGCCCTCGATCCGGAAGGGGTTGATGGAGTTTAGAAAATAGAGGTCCGGATTAACGCTGTGAAGAAGAGCTTCGAGCGCATCGTCGAAGCTGCCGTCAATCTCGATGACTTTGGCACCGAAATCCAGTGCCTGGGCCAACTTGTTGAGGGACACCTGGCCCGCAGGCAGATAAACGCACGCCGTCAGTTCAGCACGCGCGGCATATGCCGCCAATGATGCAGCAGTATTCCCCGTGGAAGCGCAGCCAACTGTCTTCGCGCCGGCGAACTTTGCTTCCGATATCCCGACGGTCATACCTAGATCTTTGAAGCATCCCGTTGGATTCCAGCCCAAATGTTTGAACCACAAATTTCGAAGTCCAACCCACTGCGCCGTTTTTTGTCCGCGTACCAGTGGCACATTGCCTTCGGAAATTGTCACAATTTCGGATTCATCGTAGGAGCCAGGCAAGAACTCGCGGAACCGCCATACACCGCTGGTATCGCGCGGATCAGATGAACTGCGCCGCTTAAGCCACATTCTCTTCAACGCGGCCGCAACGGGTAAATTCTGATCGACTACGATTTCGAGCAAATCACCGCACGTGGGACAAGCCAGGGAACGATCATGCAGTTCCAGGGTCGTACCGCATCCGCCCGCACTACATCGAAGATGCATCACAGCTCATCGGGCTAGAAAATTTCATCGCGCCAGTTGCATTCAAATTTAACACCCTTATTCGTACTGTGCAGCCCTAGGGTTGGGAGCCCTCCTAAAGCAATAGAAGAGAAAATGCGTTAACAATCAGCACTGACAAGCTAAAGTCCTGTGATGGGAGCAAGGGATTGCCCTGCGTATTCACAAAGCGATATCCCGATGTGTCCGCACCGGTACCAATCCTGCTGATGGCTCGCGAGCTTGGGCCGGGCGGAACTGAACGGCAGCTGACGGAACTGGCACGCTCGCTTGAGCCGTCCAGGTTTGGAGTCCACGTGGGTTGTTTCAAAGGTGGAATCCGAGCCGACGAGTTGCATTGTCATGGCATTCCTATTCTTCGCTTGCCAGTTACCTCCTTCAAAAAACCAAGCGCATTCAGCGGCGCACGCCAGCTTATCTCTTACCTGCGGGAGCATAAGATCAGGCTGGTTCACGCCTTCGACTATCCCCTAACCTGCTTTGGCGTTCCCGCCGCACGCGCGGCTGGAGTGCCAGTCGTCCTTTCGAGTCAACGCGCGGACCGCCGACTGATACCGCGTTCCTATCTCAAGGTGCTTCGCCTGACAGATCGTCTCGTAAGTGGTATTGTCGTCAACTCGCACGCGGTCTGGAGCGAAATGGTAGGCACCGAGCACGTTCCAGCCTCATTGCTGCACCTCTGTTACAACGGCATTGATACAGGACGCTTCCATTCCGAAGGGAGACGGCACACGCCTGCTCTGGCCGATGCTTCGCTTGTGATCGGGGTGGTCTGCGTTCTGCGGCCCGAGAAAGCTGTAGCCACATTAATCAAAGCATTTGCACGCCTTCTAGCTCAAGATGCAAATCTTCGTCTCGCAATCGTTGGGAGCGGACCTGAACTGGCTCGGTTGGAAAACCTTGCGCAAGAGCTGCGCGTTTCGGACCGCTGCCTGTTTCAACCGGCGGTATCCGACGTCGCTACTTGGCTTAGATCCGTCGATATTTTTGTTCTTCCTTCTGTTTCCGCAGCATTCTCGACCTCTTTGCTGGAGGCCATGGCGTGTGGCTGTACATGCATCGCCTCTCGGACAGGTGGGAACCCTGAGCTAATTCGGGATGGCGAGACGGGGCTGCTTTTTGAGCCCGGTGATTCCCGGGACCTCGCCGAAAAACTCTGCCGGACGCTTGATGATGCTAGCCTGCGCTCCCAACTCGCCCAAGCAGGTAATCGGGCTATCCGCGACGGCTTTTCACTGGCCACTTCCGTAAAACGCATGCAGGAGATCTATGCCGGTTGTTTCCGTAAAGAGTTGAGCCCTTCAGCCAATAACGTCCTATGCCGAACACGATGAGTTCTCAAACGCTCCCGCCACGAATAGCGGTGCTTGGCCTTGGCTACGTCGGCTGTGTCTCTGCGGCATGCTTCGCAAAACTCGGTTACCAGGTGACCGGTATTGACCGTGATGAGATCAAGGTCATCAACGTTTCGAATGGAATTGCTCCGTTTTACGAGCCTGGGCTCGAGTCTCTGATTCGTGACAACGTCGCTGCCGGCCGGCTCACCGCTAGTACATCGATACAGCCTATTGTCGATGCGGATATCGCCTTCGTGTGCGTCGGAACACCCTCCGAGAAGAACGGCAATCTAAATCTCGAACAGCTTCGTCGAGTGGTGAAGGAAATCGCAGCTACTCTTTCTGAACGTACAAAGCCTCTCATCCTGGCGATACGCAGCACAGTTTTTCCGGGCACGTGCGAAGAAACCGTTATTCCTTTATCGAAAGAGCATCCGCTCGTATCTGTCGTTTCGAATCCGGAGTTTCTGCGTGAAGGAATTGCTGTCAAGGATTTCTTGGCGCCTTCGCTGATCGTAATTGGCGGCGATGATTATCAGGCGGTCAAATGCATCGCGGCGGTCTATGCATGGCTCGAAACGCCGCCTTGCCTGGTTGATCTCCGAACAGCCGAAATGATCAAGTACGCTTGCAACGCGTTCCACGCTGTGAAAATTTCATTTGCAAACGAGATCGGATCGTTGAGTGCCCGCCTGAACGTAGATGCCGCCGAAGTCATGGCTACTCTTTGCGAGGACAGAAAACTAAACGTTTCTCCTGCTTATCTCAAGCCCGGCTTCGCCTTTGGAGGCTCATGTCTTCCGAAAGATCTGCGCGCGCTCAACTATCGTGCCAACCGCCTTGATCTTCGACTTCCCCTACTAGAATCCACGCTGCTGAGCAATCAACAGCATCTACAGCGAGCTATTGAGGCCATCCTTGAAATACCCGCCCAACGCCTCGGTGTAATCGGGCTCGCGTTCAAAGAAAATACGGATGATCTGCGTGAAAGCCCCGTCGTCACTCTTCTCGAACAACTGATCGGCAAGGGGCGTAAGGTGCGTGTTTTCGATCCGCACATTCAGCTAGATACTATATACGGCAGCAACCGGCATTTCATTCTTCAACAGATTCCGCACATCGGTCGCCTGCTCGATAATTCGCTCGAACACACGCTTTCGTGGTGCGACCACGTGGTAGTCGCTCAAAAGCTCAGCGCAGATCTTGCCCTCCAGGTAAACCAGGCCGGATTGCCAATCACCGATCTCGTCGACTCGTCTCTCGTTTTTAGCGCAGCGCCGGTTCTAACTTGTTAGCTTGGAGATGTTATGCTCGGCCGGCTGCTCTCCTTACCTGTTCTCGTGATTTGCTCCATACCAGCGCAGGACACAGCCAAAATTTCGCATGTTGTTCGGGCCTCAGGCGAGGCAACCATAACCGCTAAGCCCGATCGAGCTCAGATTACGATTGGCGTCCTGAGTCAGGCCCCAACCGCACAGGCCACATCGGCCCAAAATGCAACACAGACAAACGCAGTGCTCGACGCAGTGAAGCGTGTGCTCGGTGGAGACGGGCAATTAAAAACCACCGGGTACTCCATTTCACCTGATTATCAATACTCGAAAGATGGAAGTGCTTCGAAAGTGATCGGGTATCAGGCGAGCAATACTGTTCTCGCAACCGTAGATGATCTCTCCTTGGTGGGGAAGGTCATAGACACCGCCACGCACGCTGGAGCAAACAATGTCAACGGCATTGCTTTCACGCTGCGTAACGACCAAGCGGTCCGAGCTCAGGCGCTGGCGGAAGCCGCGGGGAAAGCGCGCGCGAGTGCTGAAGCCGTTGCCAAGGCTTTGAACCTCCGGGTTTTGGACGTACTTGATGCGGAAGCTACCGAAGCACCTATCGTGCGACCATTATTTGCGCAGGCAAGAGCGACAGCTCAGCTGAATGCCGCCGCACCAACGCCCATCGAGGCCGGCACGTTAGACATCCATGCCAGCGTCGTCGTGACTTTGCAAGTACAATAAACACTCACATCGTGCTTATGAAGACGTGAATGTCAGTGTGCCACCGCAGCGCATATCAGGTCGCTCAGCCGCTCGATGCCCTTCATCAAGTCCTTACCCAAATGAACGCGCAACGCACGCCGATGCCGATCGGCTAAAACCTGGAAATCTCCCCGAGCCTGGGCGGCTTTCACGATACCGAACGTATACTTTTGCTGTGGCACTGGCAAATCTTCCGCCTCGTCACACGTGATCTGCAGGAACACGCCCGAATTCGGCCCGCCCTTGTAAGCCTGGCCCGTACTATGCAGGAACCTCGGTCCGAAGCCCAACACGGTAGCGACGCGCTTCGACTCGACGATCTCTTTACGGATCGCTTCCAGCTCCGATTCGTATTCCGGAAACATGGGTATATAGGCGAGCAACCCGAAGTAATCTCCCGGTTCGAGCCGATCCACATGCTCACGAATCACCGCGCCCAGCGTGTTGCCATGCTTGAGCAAAGCCGCCGAATTCGCCTCGTCAGTGAACAGCTTGATTCCGTCCTGCTCGATTACAGGTTTTTCGGTAGGCAGCGAACCGCTTTCTACAAATGCTAACGTCAAATCTCGCGTCACGATCTTACTCGCTTCAACATCCGGCTGATTGAAAGCGTTAATCCCGATCACTGATCCAGCCACCGCCGTCGCGAATTCCCATTGGAAAAACTCCTGACCGAGATCGTATAGATCGTTGATGACGATGCGCAGCACGGGCTCGCCCGCCTGCTCGAGCGCCGCGACCGAAGTCTCCAGTTCTGAATCGTTGTCCAACGCATATTTGAGGTAAGCGAAAACACGGTCCTTACCGTACTTATCGGGCGAGAACAATGGCTCACGATCCACCGGAATTAAACCATGACCCTCCTTGCCTGTTGATTCAGCGAGCAACTGCTCCAGCCACGCGCCCAAATCGTATATCGAATGCGAGCACAGCAGCGTCACCTTGTCTCGGCTGAACTGTGCGCCCGCCGTTCCCAAAACCAGCCCCAGGGATACTCCCGGATTTTGAGTGGCATTGGGAATCTTGCATTTCTCAACCATGACTGCCGCCCGCCTCAGCAATCGCTCCGTGTCAAGTCCGATCGCCGCATGGGGCACAAGTCCGAAATCCGACAGAGCCGAATAACGACCGCCGATGCTTGGCACTCCGTGATAGACGCGACGGAATCCTAACTTTTCCGCGACACCTTCCAGCTTCGAACCCGGATCGGTAATGGCAATAAAATGATGACCCGCGCGATCACCGACCGATTTCTTCGTTTCATCGAAGAAGTACTGCATGTAAATGTTGGGCTCGAGCGTCGTGCCTGACTTGCTCGAAACACAGAAGAGTGTTCGGGCCGGATCGATGCGCGTTCTCATTCTCCGGATGTAAACCGGATCTGTCGAATCGAGCACCAATAGCTCCGGGGAACCGGCCTGCTTTCCAAATGTGAGACTAAACACCTCCGGGCAGAGGCTCGATCCACCCATGCCGAGCAGCAGCATGTGCGTAAAGCCGTCCTCGCACACCTCAGCCGCCAGAGCTTTAAATCTAGAAACATTTGATAGCTGCTGGTCAACGATATCGAGCCAGCCAAGCCACTTTCCTTCGTCCGTGTTTGTCCATAGCGAAGCATCTTTGTTCCAAAGTCGCTCCGTGCTTTGGCTACTGTCCCATTTTTTCCGCGCTTCGTTGACCGCCTTCTCTAAATCGCTTGGCAGCGAATAAGAAAACGTAGTGGCCGCGGCGGCGCTCTGTGCGTTAGCGGAACTCATTCTTCTCGATTCCTTTCACCTTATTCAAGCGGCGGACGTGACGCTCCTCCCCGCTGAAGCTCGCTTTTAAAAACGCTTCAACGGCATCTTGAGCAAGCATCGGCCCGATGATGCGCGAACCCAAAACCAGAACGTTCATGTCGTCATGCTCTACGCCCTGATGCGCCGAATAGTGATCATGGCAAAGCCCGGCGCGAATGCCCTTGAACTTATTCGCTGCAACCGACACGCCGACACCGCTGCCACACACTAGAATGCCCCGCTCGGCGTCACCAGACCTGATACCCTCTGCAACCAAGATGGCGTAATCCGGATAATCATCTGGTTTGTTGGGCTCGAACGTGCCGACGTCGTGAACAGTGTGGCCGAGCTTTTCGACAAATTCGACCAGTTGCCGCTTCATCTCGTATCCCGCGTGATCTGCTCCGATGGAAATTTTCATTGCTGAATTGTAGATACCCTCATCACGGTACAATGCTTCGCAGTTTAGCGCGCTCGCTTGAACTTGCCGTATCAATTTAAGCGCGTTTCATAACGAGTGTTGCATTTAAGCCGCCGAACGCGAACGTGTTCGATATGGCAGTCTCTACACGGGCAAGACGCGCAGTATTGGGAACCACGTCCAGGGCACATGCCGGATCAGCGCTTGTGAAGTTCGCCGTAGGAGGAACTACGCCGTGCTTGAGCGCCAGCAGCGTGGCTATTGCCTCAATGGCACCTGCTGCTCCCAGAGTGTGCCCGTGCATTGACTTCGTTGAGCTGACCAGGAGTGAATCGGCCTGGCGGGAGAAGACACAGCGAATTGCTTGGGACTCGGTCACATCATTTGCAACAGTGCCCGTGCCGTGCGCATTGATGTAAGCGATCTGTTCCGGTCCGATGCCGGCATCTCGAAGGGCCCAGCGCATCGCTTTTGCTGGCCCGTCCACACACGGCTGAGTGATATGAAAGGCGTCCGAGCTCATCCCAAATCCTACGATTTCGCCAAGGATCTCCGCGCCCCGAGCGTTAGCATGGTCCCAGCCCTCGAGAACCAGCATGGCGCCGCCTTCGCCCAATGTTAGTCCTTTTCGATCCGCCGAAAAAGGCCGGCAAACCTCCGGTGAAACCACGCGCATGGCTTCCCAGGCACGTAGCAGTCCTTCCGCGAAAACAGCCTCGCTGCCGCCCGCGATCGCCGCAATTACCTGCCCACCACGCACCATCCAAAACGCCTGCCCCAACGCATGGTTCGAAGAGGAGCAGGCTGTCGCGACGGTATACGCCGGCCCAGTAATACCAAATTCGAGCGAAATGCGACTGGCCCCCGCATTGGCCATCGTGCGTGGGATCGTTAACGGCGCCACACGTGGATTTCCTTCTCTGTAGAGCCGCTGATATCCTTCTTCTTCGGAGAATTGACCTCCAACGCTGCTTCCCGTGATTACCGCGGACCGGTCGGCGAGTTCCCCTTTGAAAGACAGACCGCTCTGAGCCACTGCTTCCCGAGCCGCTACGGCAGCGAACTGGGCAAAGCGCTCCAACATCACCAGATCTTTATCACTGAAGTGATCGGAGGGATTGAAATTCGAGGCTTCCGCACCGTTCTGAAATTTGTACGGCGGATTGCCGGGCTCTTTTAAACGCGCAATGCCGCTCTTCCCCGTGGCTAAACGCCCCCAGCATTCGGCTACGGTATTTCCTAGCGCGCAAACCAGGCCCAAGCCGGTCACCGCTACTCGATTCATGCCACACCTGGCGGCACAGGTTGGCTCTTTTCCTCCAGCAGCTTCCGGACACCCTCGACAACTTCCTGAACTGAGCGCATATTTTGCACCCCTTCATCGGGAATGCTGACGTCAAACGCATTTTCCAAAGCAAAAATGATATTGATTCCGTCGAGCGAATCGATTTTCAATTGCTCAAAAGTGCTGTCGCGGGATAAAGAGTCAATCGGAATGCGCTGCGTCTCGGCAATCACCCGGATCACCTTAACGCCTAAATCTATTTCCGGGTGTTCGGGCATATGATGAAACTCATCATAACTCCCGTGCAAGTGCCGCCTTGGCAGAAGATGTGCCTGCCAAAACGTACCGGGCGCATGACCAACGCCCGGTACTAAGACCACCCAACCGGCCTCGGAGTTCAGCGGTGGGTGGTGGTGGAAGCTAATTCAGGAAAGCAGACCGCCGTGTCCGAGGCAGGCAATCTCCCAGCCCGAGACCCGGTATCTCGCCAGTATAGGGGGGAGAATCATGTCCAATACGTTGGGTTTCGCGGACCGGAAGCAGCAAGGCGCAGACACAATGGGAACATCGTCCTTGTAGGCCAGCAACATTAAATTTCCCGGCTCTACAGGCGCCAGGAATCTTTCAATGTGTGCTCCCAATCGCACGAACGCTCTCCCAAGCACGTCCTCGGGTCCCGCGGGCGCGGTCGTCGAGGCAACCAGGACTGCAGCCGGTTTTGTTCGCAACAAATGCTGAAGCGCTCGCGTTACCTGCTCCTCTTCCTCTACGGCCGAAAGCGCGTAGCGAACCGTCGCACTCAGCCGCTCTAGCCGCGTGCGAACAACGTTCTCAAACAATAGCCGAGCCCGGTCACCATGCACAGGGTCCGTATAGAGAACGGCAACGCCCGCGTCGCGAATAGGGCGCGCCTGCAAAATTGGCCCTCGCTCTCCTAAGATGGATAGAATCGTTTCGAGTTGCGATTGCGCAACCGCAAATGGAGTGCTCTTGACCGTAGCTAGCTTTTCGCCTGCCGGAACGTGCCGGAAGTTTCCAACCGTCGCAATCACAACGCTGCTTGTACAGTTAATCTGCTTCAGCAGTTCGTCGTCCACTAACGAACAGCAATCCTCGGTGGCGATTAAGTTCGCACGGCCTCCTGCGGCAAGTCGGATCTCGACCGCACCACAACAAATGGCTCCTCCTACCGCCATTACGGCCTCGTCTTCGCCAATCTCGCCTTCCTCAAGTTCAGTAACCCAAACTTGGCTCATGCCTTCCGTTTTGAGCAGTCGCACGTCCTCGTCGCTTAAAATATGCCCTTTAGCCAGTAATTTTCTGCCGCCCGGTCGGAAGATCGTACAGCATAGAATGCGCCCAGCTGATTCTTGAACGTCCATTGTTAACGCACGCATTTTCCCTCCTTAGGACCATTACCTAGTCCTATAACCGGGTGTGGTACTGAGTATACTAGTACTAAGATGTAGAAATCCAGTGAAAAGTGCTAAAGATTTTGGGAAACTTTAGATGTTAAACTGGTGTTTTAGGAAAATCGTACGGAATTGTTCGAAATTCCTGCGTTAAGAGCCTCGTGGTGTCTATGCGTCAGAGTCGAATCCACTTCTGAGCCTCGTTCCAAGGCGCTCGCCAGCCAATAGTCGTACGCAAACGTTCTTCTCATTGCCTGCCGCAATCGCGACTTCGTCAAGTCCTTGGTCCAAAGCGCCAATCGCCGCCTCAAGCTTCGCCCGCATGCCGCCCTTAGCAAGTCCCGCCTGAATGAATTCGCAAACGCCCATGCGGCTAAGAGCGCGGATTACCTGACCTCGATCGTTTTGCACGCCCGGAACATCGGTCAGAAATAAGAGCCGTTCGGCCTGCCATCCCATCGCGCACGAAACCGCCATTTCGTCCGCATTCACGTTATAAATCGTACCCTGCGAATCGGCGGCGATGCACGCTACGACGGGAACGTAACCAGCGTTTACCAGCAGCCTGAGCAAAGCTCCGTCGGTTCCAATCGGCTTCCCTACGAACCCGAGTTGAGGATTCAGTTCAGTCACGGTAGTCAGTCGGCCGTCGATGCCGGACAAACCTAGCGCCGCAATGCCCGCTCCCAAAAGGGCTGAAACTAAACGTTTGTTCACCTCGCCAGCGATTACTCTGGTAACGGCATCGATTACTGCTCGATCAGAAACCCTCAACCCGTTCACAAACCGGCTCGCGATGCCTTGCTCTTCAAGAACTCGCGTCACCTGCCTGCCGCCGCCATGCACCACAACCAACTCGTGTCTTTTGGCCACCGCTGCGAGTTGGCTGGCTAAGTCAGCCCGGCTTTCACCGCTAGCCAAGAGTGTGCCGCCCAACTTAATGAGCACTTTCAAAACAGGGCCTGTGTTTCGGGAAATCCGAGCATTAGATTCATGTTCTGAACCGCTTGACCAGCCGCGCCCTTCACGAGATTGTCTTCGGCCGCGACGATTACGGCTCGTTGACTGTCAGGATCAAAGACAAATCCGATATCGCAGAAATTTGTCCTTTGTACCGCTCTAACATCCGGTACTCTACCTGGCACATAAAGCCGCACAAATGGCTCATCAGCGTAATATTCTTCATAAATTGCGAGCAGATCTACCGGCTTTTCGATGCGCTGCGTACGGACGTAAATCGTTTCCAAAATCCCGCGATCAATCGGCAATAAGTGAGCAGTGAACGTGAATTCGCGTTCGCCCAACCCGGAGTTTTGCAGGATTTCGGGGACATGCCGGTGATCCATCAAGCCATAAGCGCTGAAATTCGCCGTTACTTCGCAAAAACTTGTTTGTAACGCAGCCTTGCGGCCCGCACCGCTAACGCCGGATTTCGCGTCGCAAATGATCCCGCGGCTTCGGTCGGTTACCTGCGCGGCGATCAGTGGCCGAATTGCTAGATTGGCTGCCGTCGCGTAGCAACCGGGATTTGCGATTAGCCTGGCATTCCGAATCTGATCCCGGTTGTATTCAGGAGCTCCGTACACTGCTTCGGCCAGAAGAGGTGCCGCTCTATGGCGCTCCTTGTACCATCGCGAGTAGATCTCTGGATCGCGCAGCCGAAAGGCTCCGCTGAGGTCGATTACCTTGGCTCCCGTACCCAAGATTCCAGGAGCCAGCTCCATCGACACTTCCGCAGGCGTTGCCAGAAAAACGAGCCTCAAGCCTTCCTGCCGAACCGCTTCGGCAGTTGCCGGAATACTCTTGGGTGGCTGTAGGCCAAGACGCCCAGGACGCTCCTGGAAGTCGGACCGGTGCTCCAGCCAAACAACGTCAACTCCCGGATGGCCAGAAAGGATTCGGACCAGTTCGCTCCCGCTATAGCCCCGAAACCCAGCTATGCCGACCGGGACCCGCGTTGATTCATTACTCACTTCACTGAATAAACACTATAGCTGCTCCGTCGTTGATCGTGCCGCTAGATCGCCAATGACGGGAAGCTTCACCTGCTCCTGGTTGGCCGCTTTAATGAGTAGATAGATCCAGCAGACAAACAGGGCGATTTTTAGGACCCCGAAAATGGCGCGTTCGATCCCCCAGCCCGGAAATCCGGTAACGAAGAACGCCGGGACGGCGGATGACACTAATAACCAAGCTACAAACAGGTACAGCGCTTGGAAAGCGTTGAAGCGCACCCTCTGATTCATTCGATATTTCTGAGAAGCGAGAAACACGATTGCAGGGATTACCCCAAAAACAGGTATGTAGCAAAGAATAGATGCCGTCCGGTCGCTCAGGCCTTCGAGGAAGTCCGTAAACTGAGCCGGACCGTGGGGCTGCGACGCTCCACAGTTGTGACAAAAGGACGCGTATGGATCGACGCCAGTCCCACAACTTGTACAAAACGGCAACGCTCCCGTCCTCCATCTCACGTCTAGAGTGAACTTAGCTCTATATCAACTTACGTTTCCAAGCACCGCGTTGTTCCCAGTTTGCTCAACCTGCTCTTTACCAAGGCGTTGCTCAATCGATTGCATGACAATGGCGGCAGATTCCGAGAGGTTTTCCATATCCGTTCGGCATTCCACGTCAGGCTTCAAGGGAGGTTCGTAGGGGTCAGTGACCCCAGTAAAATGAGCCAGTTCGCCCGTTCTGGCCCTTCGATAATGCCCTTTCGGGTCTCGCTGTTCGCAGACCGGGAGCGGCGCATTCACGTAAACCTCCAGGAAATTCCCGACTGTCCGGCGCACTTCCTCGCGAATCGCGCGATAGGGCGAAATAGCGGAAACGAGTACGATTACACCATTTCGATTTAATAGATGCGCAATGAAGCCAATGCGCCGGATATTCTCGTCGCGGTCTTCCTTGCTGAAACCTAAATCCTTCGAAAGCTGCCTCCGTACAACATCACCATCGAGAATCTCGACTTTCAATCCTTTGGCCCACAGCTTCTCATACACTGCTTGTGTGATGGTCGTCTTGCCTGCGCCGCTCAAACCCGTAAACCATACCGTCAATCCACCGGAGATCGCGATACCCTGCCCCTCGATGTCCCGCCCGGGATCCAAGACCGCGGAGATCATACCCGCGCCGATGGTGTGGTTCGAAGATGGATCAATGAAGATAAACGCTCCCGTCGAGCGGTTTACCCGGTAAGGCTCGCAATAGAGCGGCTGATGCGTCTCGACAATAACAGTCCCAATCCCGTTGAAATCGACCCTGTCGGATGCTGCCGTCTCAAGGCCTGCCAGATCGAAAACGTTCTCCACTTTCGAAACCATCGCGCACACCTGCCGCGTGGTATGGCGAATTAGATAGGGCCTCTGCACAGCCAGTGGAGTTTGGCTCATCCAAACCACGGCGGCACGAAAAACTCGTGATATAGACGGCGGGCTTAATGGATCGACCAGCATGTCGCCGCGGCTCAGGTCGATTGGGCGGTCAAGCGTCAACGTCACTGAATGCGGGGCGGATGCATCTCCTTCGCTCAAGTCCGGTCGTGTAAGAGACGAGATTTTGGCGCAAACACTTGCCGGAAGTGCCAGCACAGGGTTACCCACTTTTAGATGCCCTGAGGCAATCTGTCCACCGTACCCACGAAAATCGCCTTCGGCCCGTAGGACCACTTGAATCGGAAGACGCAATGATTCTTGGGCAGGCGCGCCGACATCTACAGTCTCGAGAAACTCGATCAGTGAGCCGCCGGTAAACCACGGCATATCCCAAGAGCGCTCGACAATGTTGTCCCCACGCAGTGCGCTCACTGGAATGGCCGTTATGTTAGTAAATCCAAGCGGTCTGGCAAGCTCTTCGAACTCCTTTCGGATCCGTAAAAAGATTGCCTCATCGAAGCCGACGAGATCCATCTTATTCACGGCTAAGACAATCTGCCGGATGCCGAACAATGAACAGATATACGCGTGGCGGCGCGTTTGCAGCAGGACACCCTTCCGTGCATCGGCCAGAATGATGGCAATTTCGGAATGGGAAGCTCCGGTCGCCATGTTTCGCGTGTACTGATCATGGCCCGGCGCATCCGCGAGAATGAATTTCCGGCGTGCGGTGCTGAAGTAGCGATATGCGACATCGATGGTGATGCCTTGCTCTCGCTCAGCCCGCAGACCATCCGTCAGGAATGCCAGTTCCAGGCCGTTCGACGAAGGCCGCCGTACGCTCTCCAACTGATCTTCGTAAACCGCATTCGAATCGTGCAGCAAACGCCCTACCAAAGTCGATTTGCCATCATCGACGCTGCCAGCGATCAGGATACGTAGCAGGCTCCGCGCCATCCCTAAAAATAGCCCTCCCGTTTTTTGAGCTCCATTGAGCCCTCCGTGTCGTGATCAATGATGCGTGTTTCACGCTCCGACCTGCGTGCGATCCGCAGCTCGTCTATGATTTCGCGCACCGAGGTCGCTGTCGAGCGAATCGCACCGGTGCAATAGGTACAGCCGAGTGTGCGGAATCGACAGAGTACACGTTCCACATGCTCGCCGGGGAGGAGAGGCGGATTGTGTTCGATTGGAATCAAAAGCGGCCCTCGGACCACAATCTCCCGTTCTCGCGCAAAATAAAGCGGGACTACTGGGATCTTTTCAATTTCGATATACTCCCAAACGTCAAGTTCGGTCCAGTTCGATAGCGGAAAAACCCTCATCGTTTGTCCGGGATCGATGCGACCATTGAAAAGATTCCACATCTCAGGCCGCTGCTCTCGGGGATTCCATTGCCCGAAAGCATCGCGAAATGAAAAGACGCGCTCTTTCGCCCGAGACTTCTCTTCATCCCGCCGCGCCCCGCCGATTGCGGCCTCAATGCGATGCAACTTCAAAGCGTCAAGCAGCGCTTTGGTCTTTAGCTGGGCACAGCACTTCGCGGTTCCGAGTTGGAAAGGGCTCGCGCCTTCATTAATCGCTTCCTGATTCGTATGCACGAGGACGTTCACCTTGAGCTCTGCGGCGATTCGGTCGCGGAACTCGATCATCTCCCGAAACTTATATGTCGTATCGACATGCAGCAGCGGAAACGGAATGCGGGCCGGGTGGAATGCCTTTTGCGCCAAGTGCAGCAGAACCGAAGAGTCCTTTCCAATCGAATAGAGCAGTGCAGGCCGGCTAAACTGCGACGCCGCTTCGCGAAGGATGTAGATAGCCTCGGATTCGAGAGCCCGAAGATGGGGGATGCTCATGCTGACTTTCGGCTCGACACACCCAGCATAGCTTTCGCGAACATCTTTGCTACGATCAGGCAAAGCAAATGCGAGCCGCTGCCTTCGTTGTATGGTGCGTTCTGTCGTGCACGCTATGGATTGCTTCAGTCGCACAGGCCGCCGAGAAGCCGCTTGAAATCTTCTTTATCGATGTCGAGGGAGGCCAAGCCACTTTATTCGTTACTCCTGCAGGTCAATCTTTGTTGGTCGATACAGGCTGGGCTGGAAACGCGTACCGTGATGCCAATCGCATATTGGCCGCAGCCAAACTGGCCAAAGTTAAGAAAATCGACTACGTGGTCATCACGCATTACCATTCCGACCACGTGGGTGGCGTTCCACAACTCGTGGCGAAGATTCCAGTGGGCACATTTATCGACCACGGGCCAAACCGCGAAGATGGAAGGGGAACAAACCGAGTCTATTCGGATTATCAAAAAGTTATCGCATCCGCAAATCACCTGACGCCAAAGCCGGGCGATCAACTGCCGATCAAAGGCATTGACGGTATCGTCGTGAGTGCGGACGGCAACTCGATCAACCAGCCGCTTCCAGGCTCTGGCCAGCCCAACAACTCCTGCGCGGGCGTTGAACCGAAGGCTCCGGATGCTTCCGAAAATGCTCGCTCGCTGGGCGTCGTCATCGCATTCGGAAACCTGAGGATCTTCGACCTTGGCGATCTTACTTGGAATAAAGAGCTGGAACTCGTCTGTCCGAATAACAAGATCGGGAAGGCTGACATCTTTGTCGTGTCTCATCACGGTTTGGATCAGAGCAACAGCCCCGCTTTGGTCCATGGCATTCACCCGCGTGTCGCGATTATGGACAATGCCTCAAACAAAGGCGGAAGCCCTTCAGCGTGGGACATTGTCAAGTCATCGCCGGGTCTCGAAGGCTTCTGGCAGCTCCACTTCGCGGATGCGGACGGCAAGGATCACAACGTCACCGATCCCTTCATCGCGAATGTTACCGAAGCTGATACGGGCTACTATTTGCGCGTCGCCGCAAATGCAGACGGCAGCTTCAAGATTTACAATCCGCGCAACAAGTTTTCCAAGCGGTATCCGGCGAAATAGAGACCTAAATATAGGGCCATGCTGTGCCGAGCCGACCGTCCACGCCCGTTTCCTCGGAACTTCTGCAGGCTCCCCGTTTACATCCGGCGCCACACAAGTCCGAGAGGATACCAGATATGCCTTCCAAATAGTAACGGTGGTACAAGCCCAAGTGTGCCGGTTAGATGGCCCTTGAGCATCTTGGAACCGCAACCTGGCTGCAACGTCTGTAACTTACTTTACACATGAATGACAAATTTGGTGTATAATCCAGGAACACTCAGGAGAAAACGTGAAACATGGCACAGCGGTCCGTATATTTTTCTTAGCTTTCTTCCTCGGGTTTTTATTCGAACAGCGGGCTAGCGCATACGTCGATCCAGGCTCGGGCGCTCTGATTTGGCAGGGGATTGCATCGGCCTTTGTTGCTCTGTTGTTCTATTTTCGAAAGCTTGTAAAGTGGACGCGTCACCGCAGCCATCGCGAAGACTAAGCTAGCGAACTTGGGCAGCGTAGTTTTCCTTTCCATCCTTGCGCTCGACTACCTCGTTTCGCGACCCAGCTGGGCAGGTCGTCAACGTTGCCGACCGCGTCCTGCGAGTAGTAGCTGAGGACGCTACACAACAGGTTCTTGAGATCCTCCGCTCCAACAATTGCGAAACGTGGATGATCGACCATCGACTGGTCCGTACTCGAGTACTCGCTGAGCAGGAGGTCGAGATGTTGCGCTTGCAGCCGAGTGTATGTGAGCTGCTTGACGTAAAGCGCTGGGGAGTGGTGTTGGAGCATGAGCGCATTCCGTTTCCGAGCTATCCATACGAATGGGCGCCTGAAATGCTACACGCTGCGGGCAAGTTGACCATTGAGCTCGCAACCGAGGCGCTCGAGGACAGTCTCGGGCTCAAGGATGCGACGCCTTACAATATCCTGTTTCGCGGGCCAAACCCCGTCTTTGTGGACCTGCTGTCGTTTGAGCGCCGGGATCCGGGCGATTCTACCTGGCTTGCGTATGCACAATTCACACGCACGTTTCTGCTTCCGCTGATCGCGAACCGTCTATTTGCGAC
Organism: Bryobacteraceae bacterium; assembly: GCA_051003475.1. Classification (GTDB taxonomy): domain Bacteria; phylum Acidobacteriota; class Terriglobia; order Bryobacterales; family Bryobacteraceae; genus Bog-105. The sequence goes on along the minus strand of JBPCLH010000257.1, from coordinate 2,608 downwards.
GCCTCTCGATCAGATCTTTACCACCCGCCGCGACGGCATCGAGCCCGAAGAGCTCTATCGGTACCTGAACGCCACTCAGAAGCTTTCACCTCGATGTATAAGCCTGGTCTCTATTCCTACCTGGCTCTCTCGGAAACGCACGCACACCAAGCAGCTCTATGAACAGCGCCGGAATCAAAATCCAGAAATGTCCCGGTTTGTGTTTCGATCACTTCTTCGCCGCATGGATCGTGCGCTAGACCGCTTGGCGCCGGTAGCGCGCAAATCGAAGTGGTCGGATTACCTGAGCTCCGACAACAATTACACACCCGAGACGTTTTCGGCCAAGGAACGATTCTTTAGCGAGGCGCTCTCGACTATCAAGCCAGAGCGACTCCTCGACGTTGGCTGCAACACCGGCCACTTCAGCCGCCTAGCAGCCCTTTCGGGAGCCCAAGTGGTGGCGATTGATTACGACGAGGTAGTTCTCGGGGGGCTCTGGCACCGAGCCAAAACCGAAAACTTGGATATACTTCCTCTACTGGTTAACCTGGCAAGACCCAGTCCCGCCGTGGGGTGGCTGAATAGCGAATGTCCGTCATTTTTGGATCGCGCCAGAGGAGCCTTCGACTGCGTTTGCATGCTGGCCGTGATTCATCACATGCTCGTGAGCGAGCGTATTCCGCTGCCCTCGGTGATCGATATGGCGGCTGACCTCACGTCCGATCACGCAATCATTGAATTCGTCGAACCCAACGATTCGATGTTCCTCCGGCTTCTCCGCGGCAGGGGCGAATTGCACAAGGATCTAACGTCGGCGGCTTTTGAAGACGCATGCCGCCGCAAATTCGAGATTGTTCGCTCGGAGCGTATCCCTGGTTCGTTTCGCTCGCTGTACCTATTAAAGAAGCTGCGCGATGGAGCGCAAATTTCATGAAAATGAGTTTCTCAAACACGAGCTTGATTCGGAAGAGGTTGGGGTGAAAGCACACCCTGAGCGATTCCCAACTGGCCGTCTGCGGAGCCGGCTCCTTCACCTGCTTATAGCAGTTTCCGCCATGAACGCGTGTTACCTGCGAGAATTTCACTCCATTTATAGTGCAGTCAGTCCCACGGCGAGTTACTTTCGCGCACAGCCCTTTTCGTGGCTCTTGGCCGCCTCATACTATGGATCCTTGCTCACCATGATTGTGTTTGCATTTCTCATCATCGAAATCATGGCTGCGCGCAAGTGGCTATCGGATCGTTCCGTATTTCGGCTCGCGGGGGGATTCATTGTCTTCGGCTTGGGTACGACCATTCCATCGTTGATCTTGCGGATATCATCCGTTGACATCGCTCTAGCCCACAAGAGCTCCGCGCCGATGCTCGTGGCTGCCGTTGCTGCGATCGCGTACTTTGCATCCGGTGCGCTTGCTCCCCGAACATTCGCGAGCATCGGAAAGACACTTGTGCAGCTCGCCATGCCCCTCTTTTTCATTCAACTGATCTCTTTGGGCTGGCGCTTCGCACATTCTCCCTCCAGTGCTCAACTCGCTAACGGCCCTACGCTGGCAACGAGAACGCAAACGACTCCGAGAGCGCATATAGTCTGGATTGTCTTCGACGAGTTCGATTATGAGTTGTCGGTCGATTTGCGGCCGAAGTCGGTCGAGATGCCTGAGTTCGATCGCTTACGAGGCGAGAGTCTCTCTGCTTCGGATGCTCACAGCCCCGCTCGGATGACAACAGTGGCGTTTCCATCCTTTTTTATTGGCAGGCGCATCAAGACGTCCGAGCCTAACGGACCCAATGACCTGTATCTCGATCTGGCTTCCACCGCAGTAAAAGAGCACTTATCCTGGAGAACACAGTCGACCGTGTTTTCCTACGCGCGAGATCACGGGCTCAATGCGGCCATTGTCGGCTGGCATCATCCCTACTGCCGCGTGTTCAACTCGAGTTTGGCGGACTGTTTCTGGACACCGAACGTCGACGCGATGAATGCGCTTCGTATCGAGTTCGTAGTCCGGCAAACTGGGCTGCTACCCGTGCTTCCAGGATGGTTTGGCATGTCGGAGCGAAAGCAATACGAGCTCGTAGGAAAGGAGCACGAGGTTGAGTATAAGCAGACGCTCGATCACGCCGCTACAGTCGTCGCGAACCGTGGTTTGAGCCTGGTCCTGTTGCACTGGTTAACTCCGCACCCACCCGGGATTTATGACCGAGATCGAAATGCATTTCATACAGGATCGGGTGACAACTACTTCGGAAATCTGGAACTCGTGGACTCTACGTTAGGGCAGATGCGTCAGAGATTAGAGAGGACAGGATTATGGGAGGACACGACCCTGATTGTCACTGGTGATCATCCGCTACGGACAAGTATCTGGGCCAACCGGCCGGTGTGGAGCGCAGAGGAAGCACAACTTTCCGCTAAGCGAAAAGACCCGCGCGTACCACTGCTCATCAAACTGCCGCATCAGCATGGCTCGGTAACTTACGCGGCCCCCCTGAACACCATTTTGATCCATGATCTTTTGATCCGGTGGATGCAAGGCACGGATCCGACGCTCGAAGGCGTTCGAGCGTTTCTCGATCAGAACCGTTTGCGATTTCCTGTCCTCAGAACCACAGCGCCATAAGCACC
>JBPCLH010000256.1:0-7176 GCA_051003475.1 Bryobacteraceae bacterium | reverse complement strand
GACGAAGGGCTCATCGATTCCGTTCAAGTTCGTCGCGGTGGGGCCGGGCCAAACGTGCGGTGGGTCGGGTTCTCTGGGCGCTGGAGCGATCACGCCTTTGCTGATGATTACGCAGCTTGTTCCGCCGGGGGTTGACGGCTCACTTACTGCTCCCATTTCTGAGACGGTGATTGTCAAAGGGAATTCGGGTGGATTTCCCATCTTCACCTTCAGCGGCAATACATGGCAGTTGCAGGTGGACACAACCAATCTACCAGTCGGCAACTATTTGGCGACGGTAATAGACCTGCAAAACGTCATCCCAGCTTTCGGCGTCCATTTCACCCTGCGTTAAAGAGATAAAGTATTACGTCGGCGGGCTTTTGGACCACTTTGCGGATTCCGCGTAGAGCGTGCTCAAGTCCGCCCGCTTCAGGAGGGTATCGCTCCTCGCTTCTTTGCACATTTCGTCCACAATCCGATGGGCATCCGCATAGTGGCGCGACGCTTCCTCGCCGGAACCGGCAAGGCGAAGAGCCGTAGCTAACAGATACTGACTTTCCGCCTGCAGGCCTTTCAGGCCCAGCTTCTCGCTTCTGGACAGCGCTCGTTCCAGTTCCCTACGGGCGAGAGAATAATTTTTCGCATTTACCACTGCCTCATTTAGGTAGACCGAGCACGCGATGGATAGGTATTTCAAGCCCAGAGCGTCAGCCTCGAGGCTCAACGTGTGCAGATTGCTCACCACATCCCGGGATTGTCCCGCTTTTACGGCCGTCTTAGCTAGATTTATTTTGGAAATCAGGATGAGACGACGATCAGAGGTCGCCGACGCTGCCCGGAGCGCCTGCTCATAGCTCGCCCTGGCGGCCTTAAAATCGCCTTCGTAAAAGGAAATGTCGCCTTGGACGTTGAAGTTCTGTCCAATGAGCGACTGGTTCTTGAGGTCACGGGCCAACGCCAGAGACTCCTTCAAGCTTTCTCGAGCCTCTGCTCCCCGCCCCAGCAGAACGAGCGAACTGGCATAACTGGTCAAGATGTCCGCGGTTCCGATCTTGTCCTGGGACTCTCGAACAGTTTTCAGCGCCTCCTCTTTGGCGTTCAGGGCCGCCCCGAGGCGCCCTTGTTGCTCGAAGACGTTGCCAAGGCCGTAAGAAGCAAAGGCCGCATGCCGCTTGTCATTTACGCCACGCCACAATTCCAGGCATTTGAGATAGTGAGTTACCGCCTCATCGTACTGTCCCAGCTTCGTCAGCACGTCTGCCATTACGTAATTGCTGTCCGCGATCGCGGTGGGATCTTTCAGTCGTTCGCGAAGACCCAAGGCCTGATTCAGGAACGTGAGGGCGTCGTCATATTGGCCTTTATCCGCGTAATTAGCGCCGATATTGTTCAGACACAAAGCTTCGATGGCGTGATCTCCAATTTCTCGCTGGATTTGCAGAGAGCGCTTCAGCATGCTCAGCGCCTGATCGTTCTGCCCGCGCACGTTGTAGAAATTCGAGAGGTCGATCAGCGTGTCGCCCACCCCGGTTTTATCGCCGAGTTCCTCTCGCAGTCGCAGAGCTTCCTGAAAACTGTTCAGCGCTTCTTCTGACTTGCCCAAGGCATCCTGGACTTGACCCATGCCGTTGAGGGTTTGAGCGATCCCGTGATTGTCGCCGAGGCGTTTTTGAGTATCTAAAGCCTGTTCAAAGTTACGCAGCGCGTCTTGCGGTTTATTGAGTTGGCTGTACGCCACGCCCAGTCCGTACAAGATTAGAGATTTCTCTTGGTCGTTTCCAAGTTCAATGGTGGTCGGAAGAGCGCTATTGAGGTACTCCAGGCCTTTCTGAGCATCACCGGCATTGATTTCTACGCCAGCTAATCCGTAAGTGGCCTCAACATATTTCGGGTCACGCGCGAGCAATTTGCGATAGTATTCTCGCGCTTTGTCGAACGAGCCGGCGGTGTTATAGAGTCCGGCAAGTGCGAACTGGACATCGGGATCTTCCGGCAACAACTTACGTAGATTCTCGTAAGCTTCGATCGCTTTTTGAGTGTTGTTAGTGGTCTGAGCGCGAATCGCCGCGATCAGGTACATCTCTTGGGGCGAAATGTTTTCGCCCAGATCCTCTGCTTTGCGGGCGGACTGCTCGGCTTCATTGCTGTATCCGAGGCCAGCGTACACCTGGCCCAACTTGGCGTATGCCAACGCAAAGTTCGGATCTTGCCTTACGGCAGCCTGAAAGCTTTTCAGTGCCTCGGAATTCTTCGTTTGGTGCTGCAGTTCCAAACCTTCGTTGTAATACCGCAGCGCCCGGACCGACTGTGTCGAGGGCTTCAGCGCCGTAGCCTGAAGCTCCTTGATTACAGCGCCGGGGAGAGCCAGCTTTTTTTGAACATCTTTCGCCAACTGCTCCATCGCTCGCGGGACGTCCTCTTCTTGAGCCGCTATAGCCTTCAATGAGAAACTTCGCCGCCGCTTCAGATCCTGTAGCGTGGCATCAATGTGAATCTTATCCCCGAACTTGGCGAACTGCCCCCATAGCACTCTGTCCGCATTGGTGGATTCCGCAACTCGCCGCAGCGTGTCGGGATCGACACTGGAATCGGGCGTAATCCGTAGGTCATGCAAAATTTGTCCGACCCGGTCGGAGGGAACGGTCTGCAAATCGGAGGATTGGCCCACATCCGTCCGCAGCATGGCCGCCATCTGCGGTCCCAACCATTCGAGCGAAGGAGCGCCCGATGCGTTTCGGAACGGCAGAATCGCCAACTCGATCGGCTGCCCGGCAATCGGTTTCACGGTAGGTCGGTAAAGCACCCAGGCACCCGCTAGCAGCCCCAGCATGATGGCCACGCTTGCCGCGATCCACTTCCAGGCACTCCCATCTGCCACCATCCGGAATCGCGGGCCGCTGCGCACCCGGCGCAGCCGCAGCGACCGGCCGGTCTTTGACTCCTGCCAGGCATCCAGGTCGCGCACCAGTTCGGTCGCGTTCTGATACCGCCTCTCGGGATCCACGGCGAGGCACTTCATCGTGACATCGCTTAAGAACTTCGGAACGCCGGGGTCCACTGAAGCCGGAGGCGCCGGCCGCTGCTGCGTGCGCGCGAGTAACGAGCCCAGCAGAGTTTCGGAGGCGAAGGGCAGGTTCCCCGTCAGCATCTGATAGAAGATGATGCCCAGCGAAAACAGATCACTGCGCGCATCCGCCTTCTCCGCCTTGGCCTGCTCGGGGGACATGTAATCAGGCGTGCCCATGAGCACGCCGGTGCGCGTCATGCCGCGATCCTCCAAAGAGTGCGCCAGACCGAAATCCATTACGGAAACGCGGCCCTGATTGTCCACCATGATGTTCTGCGGCTTGAGATCGCGGTGCACGACGTTTTCCCCGTGCGCCACCTGGAGTCCGCGGCAGACTTGCCGCACAATGTCCACCGCCTGCGCCGGAGGAAGTTTTCCACCTGCCATGAGGCTACTCAAAGACCGCCCTTCGAGGTACTCCATGGTGATGAACTTGGTCGCGCCGGAGACACCCAGATCGAAGATGCGGACCACATTCCGGTCCGTGATCTGACGGGCAAGGATCAGCTCTCGCTTAAAGCGCTGCAGGATTTCAGGATGGCGGGCCAGATCGGGGCGGATCACCTTTAAGGCAACTATGCGGTCCAACTCGTGGTCACGCACTTTGTACACGGCCCCCATGCCGCCTTCCCCGAGCTGTTGCAGGATCTCGTATCTGCCAGCTAGCACGCTTCCGGGAACCAGCGAGGTTGGGGCGTTGAGTTCCGCGTTCGGCTCCTCGGAAAGCCGCGACCAAGCCGTGGCGACTTGGCCAACTGCTACCTCCGTAGCACCGGCTAGAGGAGCCGGGGACTCGCCCATAGGCTGGAAAACGGTTTCGCTCTCAAGATCAATGGGAGTGCTGCACCTGCCACAACTAGTGGCCCCGGGAGGATTCGAAAGTTGGCACTGGGGACAGACCACGGCCAGATTTTTGGGAGTACCTCTTTAATCTACGTGCTTTTGACCCTAAAACTCAAGGGCCACGGGTTTGGTTGAGAAATCCGCTTCTTTGTAGAAGCGGGCAATACGGCGGCGATTTGGGGATAGGTGGTCTCCTTTTCGGCCGCCGAGAGAGCGATTTCGTCAGCATCGAAGACTTCCGCCGTTAACCTGAAATCATTCACTCGGGCCTCGCTTCATCCTATTCGGCGGGGGCTGACTGCCGTGAATTGCAGCTCTGCGTTCGAAAAACGGCCAGCAATGTCTGCGGCAAATCTCCGCCCTTTGAGCTAGACTTTGCTCATCGCGCATTACGTGTTAGTGCCCTCAAACCGACTTGGGCAGCATCCCGGAGACAAGTTGCACGTACCGTAAAAAGCGATACTGGTTCCGCTGTCCCACTTGCAATCGGCCGCGCAGGTACCCTCTTCGTAGTGGGTCCTCCGTTCGGATGCCGAATCTGCCATGCGGCTCGCTCACGAGAGTCAGCGGGAATCCGCCTTGGGCAGGATTCGCAGACGCACGATACGCCTTCGGCCTGTCTTGAGTGCCACACGTTAGCGCCGCTTGGTCTTCAGGTTCGTGTCAGCCACTCGGGCAATTCTATATCGAGGCTCTCTAAATTCGGGGGTATAAGATAAGGCGATACGTGTGCGTTCTTTCGGCGCAATGCACACATTCATAAGGGGAACCGATACGTCTGATCAGGACCATTTCGAGAACGACCGGCTAGAGTACGAGAGGCTCGGCAACGTGACGAGGAAGCAGTTCGGCATCATGTTGGGAGCAGGTATCGCGATGATGTTGCCGAAAGTTGCCAACGCGATTGCAGTCACCGAATCCGACGTGAACGTGACCACGCCGGACGGCACGGCGGACTGCTACTTCGTGCACCCCGCTAGCGGGACAGCTCCAGGTGTTCTCATTTGCCGGGACCAATCGTTCCTAACCGAAGGATCCTATTCTGCCGCTGAGTCCTCAAAACACCGATACATCATTATCACTCACGATCTCTAAACACTCTTGAATTGCCTGTCCGAAAACGGCTCGCTGCATTTCGGAACGATCAATGAGAGATCACGAGCTACCTCGATGTTCAGCAAGAGTCCCTGTGAAGGTCCCAGTACCTCACCTAAGCTTCGCTCTCCAGAATTAAGCGCTCGGTCCGGTAAAGATCAGGTGTGACGAGGCCACGCTGGCTGGAAGTGAAAGCCTTCACAAATCCCTTGTCCCAGCCTCGGCCCACCGTGGATATGTCCAGCGGATAATCACATGTTTTGCCGGTGACCGTGCCGAGTGTATACGACTGCTAGCGGCGCGTCATCGCTCAACCGCTTCCTGATCTCGTAGGCGGTTGCGACTAGCGACGCCGTATTCGTCGCATCAAGCTGGCAACTCGCTTGGGTTTTGGCCTGCAAAGACAAAATTTTGAAGCGCCTGCATTGCGAAATCCCGCTGAGTAGGCCTGCCGTCCTTCAGCACGGCGAGCGTCGCTTCCAAGGGTCCTGCCTGACTATGTTTCGTCCCCTGATCCGGCACGGTGGTCCGGACTAAAGAGAGCAGGCGCTTGATAACGCTGCGGGCCTTGCTGGTGCGCTCCGCTTCGAAGGCGGCGTTTTCCAGCGTCAACGTGCAAGTATCGTTTTGGTCGAAGCAGGGGAGGTTCCAGCCGTTTTGACCTAAAAACGGATCAACCTTACTCAAAAGGAGTGGACCGTTTACTGGGTCGCGGCAATCAACCCCCGGCGGGCAACTTCCGCCGAATGCGACCAAAACTGGAGACTCGGTTACGCTGTCGCAACTGAACACGCCGCAGTCCACCCCGATCCAGGCCGGGCCACAGCCACCGCTGTTAAAACCATACGTAGGGCCATCAGCAGGGTAATCGAGTTGTATAGAATATTCGCACCTATTGGGGTTAGTGTGCACGTCGTAGTAGGGTATGTTGACGTGCCATACCACCGGAGAGATGGTCTCCCACAGCCAAGCGGCGTACGAAAGCTCACCAGCCAGACGCATTGCCTTCAGATCATCGTCGGTCGGTACGTGCCCCACCTTTGAAGCTGCAAAGGCCTGGAGCTGAGACCAGTTGCTGACGAGCGCATCATGCGTGTCATTATTTGCTTTTAGTGCGTCGGAGTACATTGTGGCGATCTGCCCTTTTACTGCGCCGACGGCAATTGAAAGATTGGGGGCGCCGCCATTGCCGTGTACCTCGGAAAAAATTGTAGACAAGAGGCTGGCGATTCCCGGCGCGACAGGTACGCCCGCAGCACTGGCCACTCCTTGAACAATCTTCATCAACAATGAGAACAGATTCGCGGTAATTACACTCGAGCTGTCCACGTTTGACAATTTGGAGGCAACCGAGTCGGCGTTGAGACCGACCTCGGTGAAGATCTGGGTGGTGAGGGTTTGGGTGCCGCGGTTGCCAAGTACCCACTGATTGGCGGTGTCGACGTATGTAAGTTCGGTTAGAAGTTGCGTCTCAACGGCTTGCCAGTTGGAATCGGTCGGCGAGACGCCTGTGGGGGGCGCCAACTTCTCGAGTTTAGCCTCGATACCGTCAGCCCCGTCAATATCGTCCGAACTCAGCTCGTCGTAATCAGCTCGGATATCCGATCCGTAGCCTAACTGGGTGCTGATGTAGTGATAGTAGGTGTTCTGAACACCGGGAAACGCTGGGAAGCCCGAAGCCCCGGTCACTTCTGTCGCGCTCCGGCCGGTGCTGCCGAACCGCCACGTCTCAATACCGGTAGTTGAGCGCCCGATGAGCTCGGCTCCGGGTCGACCGTCGATGTTACCAGCCTGGATGGTGAGATAGTATTGTGGCAGATTCCATCCGTTCGCATCGCCCATACTGGCGATTTCCGGACGCATCGTCGCCCCGAGCCTCGTCCAGCACTCCGTCTTCGAGTTGTAGTGCCACACCTGAATGCCTTCTCTTCCACGAGCGATCAGTTCAGCTCCGGGCCGGCCATCGATGTCCGCGGCTTGGATCGACGAGTAGTGCTTCACTTGATCCCACCCATTGGCATCGCACAACTCGGTAATGGGCGGAAGTGACATCCAGGTTCCACTATCCTGCCTCAGCTGGAAATGGAGAGAGCGTTCCGCCGTTAAGATAACGGGGAGAACGCATGAAGAAGCAACGGAAGCATTACAGCGCAGAAGAGAAAGTCGCCATTCTGAGGCGGCATTTGCTG
>JBPCLH010000255.1:0-15375 GCA_051003475.1 Bryobacteraceae bacterium | reverse complement strand
GCTTTGCAGACTCCTTTTCACACGCTGAGGGGTGGCCAAGTCTCCGACTCCACTCAGATCGCTTCCAGTCGACGCGATGGGGAGTACTGCATCGGCGAATCGACTGAGGGGAACCACAGGGGTAGATATCCAGATTTCAGTGAAGTCCGTGGCCAAGTGTTCCAGAACCGGCAATGAAAGGATGCAATCGCCAATCGCCCCGGGGCGAATGAGAAGCCGGCGCATCAAATGTCTTTTTCGACCGGTCGGATTCTACAAAGGTGCCATGTTACTCGATCAGGACCGGCACGCGAACGTCGATGGTCGCCGGACGGAAGCACATCTGGTCATTGCACGCCTGGTATCTAAGCTTACCCGCCATTATTGCTGTTCCAGCTTGTGCCCGCGCTGGCACTTTGAAGTCAACGTGGATGTTGAAGGTGCCGGTAAATACCGTCAGCTTCTCGCCGCCAACCTGGATCTCTTCCGGCTTCGGATAACTCGTGGACCTAGCCTCAAGCGGGCCGTCACTCCACGTGAGCTTCAAAGGGATAATGAATTCGTCTTTCGGTTTGTCACTGTTCACGTGAAAGCCGGGCTGCACGACAACTTTGAGTGCCTCAACAAAAGCCGTACCCCGTTTGGCGGTGATGGGCTCGGGTGGCCTGACTGTAAGTTTATTTTGTTGGGCTAACAAACAGAGCGGCAGGCCAAGAGTACACGCGGCTGCGAGAGAGGCCCGCTTGCTTTTCACCAAGAAGGCTCTGAATTTCATTAAGGTACTCGTCCTTTCCAGCAAGGCCGACGTGAACAGAATCGATTTTCCCATCCCGATCGATGACGAAGCTCGTCGGCAAGGCATCCACACCACCGTAGAGTTGGCTCACCGAATCGTTCCCCAACAGCACGCGGTAATTCATTTTGTGTTCTGCCGCGTACGGCTTGATGGCGGCCCACCCATCATCATCCATTGAGATTCCGACTACTGCAAAACCTCTCGATTTGAACTCTTGCTCAAAGTCGATAAACCATGGGATCTCTAATGTACATGGTCCGCACCAGGTTGCCCAAAAATTAAGGAGAACTACTTTCCCGCGGTAATCGGACAGCTTGACAGACGTGCCATTCGCGTCGGTCAAATTGAATTCAGGTGCTGGTTTTCGCTCTTTCGATGTCTTTGCCGCGGCATTCGTCGAAGGCTCAGCGGAACACGCATATAAGGTAATGATGACCGCCAAAAATGCGAGGACACACGAATTTCGACGGATCTTTGAACTCACAAATCTTAGTGTATCTCTTTGTGGGGTTCGCTCTAACATCTTGAACGCCCTGCAAATTTGGAATTGAACCAAACCTCGCGCCGTTTCCTCCAGCGCGGCGCTAACGTCGGTGTGCCTTTTTGCTTTACGCCTGAATAACGCCAAGCGGCAGTATCGCAAAAGCTTTCGCAAACGTAAGCGCGCCATCGCCGCGAATTGGTCATGCAGTCGTAAACCTTCAATAAACATTTCTTAACACCGGCTGAGTCGCCTAGCTCTCCTCTAGCCCGACTTGCGTATTCACCGGCCAGCAACTCGGAAAATTGAGTTCGGGCCTTATTGCCCAAGCGCATCCAAACAAAATGAAACAGCTCATGGATAAGAATGTGCCGCAGCGCGGGAGGCCGCCTCACAAGCTCCGAATCGATTACCACCTCGCGTTTCCTAATAAAGCTGGCCGCGTGGACCGCAGTGCCTCGGTCAGGCTGCTCGCGCAGCAGTTTCCCCCTATGGGCGCTCAATTGTGATTCAAACCGGATGTAAATCGGGCTGCCGGCGAGTTCCGGTAAGCCCGTGAAGCAGTCGCGCAAAAAGTCAGAGCATTTAGTGCTGGGCTTGAGGCTTAGTCGAAGCTTGGCTTCGCGCCTGGGCGGGTGCCGACTGTTGGAGCGATGGAATCTTCGCCGTTGGACCGTTCGAGGCATTAAAGAAATCCGGATCCTGCACCTGAATCTTATATTTGTCGAACTCCTGTTTCAGCGCTGCCTGGCTCTTCTCATTCTTCCATTTATCGAGTATCTGTGTTCGCGCTTGGTCGAAAGGCACCTTCGTTCGGCTGTCCACCTTCAAAATATAGAACCCGCTCGGCACCCGAACTGCCTCCGACACTTGGCCCGGTTGCAATTTAACAATTGCAGCCTTGATATCGGGCGGAAGATTTGTCGCGCCCACTGCGAATGTCCCCAGTTCGCCACCGGTCGGGCCTGAGCGCTTGTCGTCCGAATCGGATCGCGCCACGGTAGCGAAATCCGCTCCGCCCTTGATCTTCTTCTCTAAGTCATTTGCCTTGTCACGAGCCTGCTGCTCTGTTCGGGAAGCATTAGCGTTCGCGGCCGGTGTGCCGGGAGCGTTGAATGCGACGAAAATGCCACTGAGCTTCACCTGATCGAATTCGTCCGGGTGGGCATCGTAGTATTGTTTCGGGTCTCCCGTAGGTGCAACGGCGGTGGAGGCGTTTGTGAGCCGGTTCAAATAAGCCTGCGCAAGAATGTTCGCACGCGACATCTCAAGCTGCTCTTTCCAAGGCGACTGCTGGTCCAGACTCAGCTTCGTTGCTTCATCGGCGAACTCCCTTTGCATATAGAGTTGCTGAACTAGCGTCGGCAAATTACTCTCGAACCGCTTCCGATCCTCGGCCCTGACGGGCTTCATCATCGAGAGCGCTTGTTGCGCCGTGATCTGTTTGCCATCGATAGTAGCCACTACTCGCTTTGGGTCATGCTGCGCAACGGCTTCAGGGCCTCTGACCTTTAGTGGTCCAGCTGAGGCCGATCCGGAAGGGGTCCGGCCGCCTTCAGCCGAAGCAGGTGTCTGTGATTTTTGTGCTGAAGGTGGGGTAGACGGTGTCTGTGACCAGACAAATGTGGGACAGGAAAGTAAGAGAAATAAAAGACTGCTTTTCATTCAAGATGTCGCGGTGACACCTTCACTCTATCACGCGAATCAATTAGTTCCGGCCAGAGAATCAGCCTATTGCGGCTGAACGGAAGCTCTCTTAAGGTTGGAAGCCGCATTAGCTTTAGCCGTTGTACTCACGTGGATGTTGTTGATAACCTGCACCGCGCCCGCCGTCCGCGCCATACGTGTAGCCGAACCCTTGTGCTGCATCACGTTTGTGCTTCCTTCCCACGTCACGACCCCGCGCTGCACGCGGAAACTAAAGCCATCCTTTCCTATTTTTGATTTCGCGAGTTTCGTGCGGATGGTTGCTTCAATTTGTACATCAGAGGGTGTTGCCGTATGCTGGGATTTGACCGTGCGGGATGGGGCGGCAGCGCGAGTCGGCAAGGCCAGAGTGGCGATCAAGAGCGGTAGGGCGATTAAAAACGCAAAAAGGCGCTGCATGAGTAAGTTTCTCTCTGGTAGTGGAAATACGCAAGCATAATTCGCAGGCGAAATCGGGACGTTTATAGCATCCACGTGATCATTGGCTCCGGGCCGAAACATTCTTTTCACGTTCTGATCTACAAAGTGATGGTGAGATGAACACCACGCTTCAGGTCATTTCTGTTTTTCTCCTGGCCACCCCGCTATTCGGGCAAATCCAAAACCAACCTGATGACGGCCAGTGGGCCATGGCCCCGAAAAACTACGCAAGTACCCGCTTCAGCACCCTCGATCAGATCAACACCGCGAACGTCAAAAACCTGAAGCTTGCGTGGAGCTTTTCGACGGGCGTAACGCGCGGGCACGAAGCGGCTCCGCTAGTTGTAAATAACACGATGTACGTCGTTACTTCCTGGCCTAACTATTTGTACGCTCTCGACCTCACTAAAGGCCGGGGCACCGATGAAATGGGTCTACCAACCAAATCCTTCGCCGGCTTCGCAAGGCGTGGCATGCTGCGATGTTGTGAACCGCGGTGCGGCATATTACAACGGCAAGATCTATTACAACACCCTGGACGTCCAAACGCTTGCGGTGGATGCGAACACTGGAAAGGAGGTTTGGAAAACCAAGCTAGGCGACTCAATCTCGGCGAATCGATGACCATGGCCCCGCTCGTAGTGAAGGGCAAAGTGCTGGTCGGCAACAGCGGGGGCGAATTCGGAGTGCGGGGCTGGTTTGCGGCGCTTGATGCTAGTACAGGCAAGATTGCGTGGCGCACTTACTCTACCGGTCCGGATACAGACGTACTCATCGGACCGAATTTCAAGCCCTTCTACGAAGCGGACCGTCACAAAGATCTTGGCGTGAACACCTGGCCTGGCGATTCGTGGAAGATCGGCGGCGGCACCGGCTGGAGCTGGGCCTCCTACGATCCTGATCTGGACCTCTTTTACTATGGAACGTCCAATCCTGGTCCCTGGAATCCAGAGCAGCGCCCTGGCGATAACAAATGGACGTCGGCGCTTTTCGCCCGCAGGCCGGAAACGGGCGAGGCGATCTGGGCCTATCAGTTCAATCCGCACGACGATCATGATTACGATGGCGTGAACGAAAATATCTTGCTCGATCTAAATATAGGAGGCCGGCTGCGGAAAATTTTAGCCCATCCCGACCGGAACGGGCGAATGTACACTATGGATCGCGCTACTGGCGAGGTTCTATCGGCTGAGCCGTTTGCCTATCTGAATACCAGCCAGGGTGTCGATCTCAAGACTGGTCGGCTGAAGTTCAATCCAGAAAAAGCAACCGGCTTCAAGACCGTGCGAGATGGATGCCCGGCACCGCCGGGCGGCAAAGACTGGCAACCTTCGTCGTATTCGCCGAGGACCGGTCTAATCTACGTCCCACACAACAATTTGTGCTACGAAACACAAGGCGTGCAGGCAAACTACATTGCTGGCACGCCGTTTGTGGGCATGAACGTCCGAATGTACGCGGGGCCGGGCGGGAACCGCGGAGAATTCTCGGCCTGGGATCCAATCAAAGCGAAAACTGTATGGAGTATCAAAGAAATGTTTCCAGCCTGGAGCGGGACGGTTGTTACAGCAGGCGACGTAGTCTTCTGCGGCACGATGGAGGGCTGGTTCAAAGCCCTGGATGCCCGCACTGGAACTCTTCTGTGGCAATTCAAGGCAGGATTCGGGAATTATCGGCCAGCCGATCACCTATAAGGGACCGGATGGTAAGCAGTACGTGGCGGTTCTTTCGGGCGTAGGAGACTGGTCGGGCGCTGTCGTTGCCGGCGGCATCAACACGGTAGACGGCACGGCTGTATTGGGCTTCACCAATGCGATGTCGGACTTGGGCAAGTACACAACAAAGGGCGGAATGCTGTATGTCTTTTCCTTGCCTTAGCCTGATCGTCATTGCGGCTTTTCCGTGTATCGCCGCTGAACAGGGTGTGCTCCGAGTCTGTGCCGATCCCAATAACATGCCGTTCTCGAACGAACGAGGTGAAGGGTTCGAGAACAAGTTGGCTGAATTGATCGCTGGCAAATTAGGGGCAAAGCTGGAATACACCTGGTGGTCAGAGCGCAAATCGTCCATCAGGAATTCATTGGACCAAGGGCGTTGCGACGTGGTTATGGGTGTACCTTCGATGCTCGAATCATTACCGCCACCAAGCCGTATTATCGTTCGACATATGTCTTTGTCTCGCGCCGTGACCGCAACCTAAACATCACATCACTCGATGATTCACGCCTTGGCATCTGGCGCATTGGCATTCATGTCGTGGGAGATGATTACGCCCCACCCGCTTATGCTTTAGCGCGGCGCGGCATTACATCAAACATTGTTGGTTCAGCCTCTTCGGCGAATACGGCCAACCAAACCCTCCGGCGCGGCTCATCGACTCAGTGGCACGCGGTGATATAGATGTCGCCATCGTCTGGGGACCTTTTGCGGGCTACTTCGCCAAAGCTGCGAAGGCCCCACTTAGCGTTGTGCCGGTCTCGCCCGCCGTTTTTCTAACAGTTCCCTTCACCTATGACATCTCTTTAGGCGTGAAGAAGGGTAACGACGCCATCAGAGCCGAGCTGGACGGCGTGCTCGACAACGAGTCTGCCGCGATCCAGCAGATTCTGTCGGAATACGCGGTACCTCAGGTTCACTAAGGGAGGGAAAGGGATGCGCATCCTGTACGGGGTTTTCGGCTGCTGTTTCCTGCTCCTGGTAAGCTCCTGTCAACGTGAGCATCGCGATATCCGGCCATCGCCAGCACGTTTGGCGATTTTCAGCGATGCGGCCCGTGAAAGCCCGTTACGGCCGGGTGGCCCAGTGCAGCCGCAACCGCAGGTCACAAACCCCTACAACAGCAGTGCATACGACATTTCCGAAGGCCAGCGTCTCATGATGGGTACAACTGCTCCGGCTGTCACTCGCATGGTGGGGGCGGGATCGGCCCGCCCTTGATTAAGACGGAGTGGATCTACGGAGGCGAACCGGAAATTCTCTTCGACACGATCGTGAAGGGGAGGCCCAATGGAATGCCGTCTTGGGGCGGCCGGATTCCGAGTACCAGATCTGGCAAATCATCGCATTCGTTCGATCCATGAATGGCCTTCAGCCTCGGTCTGCGACTGCTGGCCGTTTCGATACGATCGAACCCAATCCGCAGACCATCCAGAATCGGACTACTGGGGTCACCAAATGACTGGAATCACAAAATGAGCGATCATGGCGAGCGGCGCACTGGATTTCCGAAAACTGCAGTTCTTTACGCGCTCGTCTTTATGGTGCTCAACGCCTTCGCCGGCCACCAACAGTCAGCCGTTGATCCAGCCGGACCACAATCGGGCAAGATCGCAACACTCTGGTGGTTCTTCGTCGCGCTGCTCGGCGCAATCTTCGTCATAGTGACAATTTTTACGCTGCTGTCGCTGATGCGGCGGCATCGCGGAATAGAAGAGGAGCCCTCGAACCACGACACAGTCCCTCCGAACAAACCGAGCGAAAGCTGACGAAGATCGTAACAGGAGCCACCGTCGCAACGGTTTTGATTCTGTTCGTTCTGCTTGTATTGAGTGTCTCTACCGGCAAAGCGATCTCGGAGCTCGGGAATAAGCAAAACGGCATGGTTATCGAGGTTACAGGGAATCAATGGTGGTGGCACGTTCGCTACGTGAACGACCAACCCGGTTTGATACTCGACACCGCCAACGAGATTCACATTCCGATCGGGCGCCCGGTAATGATTCGTGGAACTTGAAACGATGTCATTCATAGTTTCTGGGTGCCGAATCTTCACGGCAAACGCGACTTAATCCCGTCGCGGATCACGACCGAATGGATTCAGGCGGACACCCCCGGTGTGTATCGCGGGCAGTGCGCCGAGTTTTGCGGACCCAGCACGCGCACATGGCTCTGTGGGTCATCGCAGAGCCCAAAGAGAACTTTAATGCCTGGATGCGCCAGCAATTGCGGCCGGCGATAGCGGCGTCCGATGCAACCAAACAGCGCGGACAACAGGTATTCATGAATCACGCTTGTGTTTTCTGTCATACCATTCGTGGGACGACGGCGGCAGGACAAGTCGCACCCGATTTGACACACTTCGGGAGCCGCCGAAGCCTGGCTGCGGGCACTTTGCCAAACAACAAGGGAAACCTTGGAGGCTGGATTACCGATCCGCAAAGCATCAAGCCGGGGAATCACATGGCGACAATTGCAGTGAACTCCGAGGATCTGCAGCCGCTGCTCGAATACCTCGAGAGTCTGAAATGAAACCGACGGAACACACTGCGCCAACAACTAAAAGGGAAGCGCAAGAACTCAGGGATCTTGAGAACTCGTGGCGTCATCCGCGCGGAATCTTCGGTTGGTTATCGTATACCACGCATCAGGCGATCGGGATGCGGTATATCGTCACAGCATTTATTTTCCTGCTGGCCGGCGGGATTGAGGCGCTGCTCATGCGCTTTCAGTTCGCCCGGGCTAACAACACCTTCCTCGGCCCAGATCGTTATAACGAGATCTTCACGACACACGGCACTACGATGATGTTCTGTTTGCCGTGCCGATGATGGAGGGCATGGCAATCTACCTGGTGCCTCTCATGCTCGGAACCAGGAATGTTGCCTTCCCTAGGCTGAACGCGTTTGGATATTGGATGTACCTCGGGGGTTGTCTCTTTCTCTACTGGGGCGTGTTTACCAATACTGCACCGGACGCGGGCTGGTTCGCCTATCCGCCGCTTTCGGGTCCGCAGTTCTCTCCCGGGAAGCGCGTCGATTTTTGGGCGCAGATGATCACCTTCACGGAAGTATCGGCGATGTGCGTTGCGGCAGAACTCGTCGCAACGATTTTCAAGATGCGTGCTCCGCGAATGTCGCTCAACCGCATTCCACTCTACTGCTGGTCCATCCTGGTGCAGTCGTTCATGGTCCTCTTTGCCATGCCCGCCATCATGATCGCGAATTCCTTTCTCTTGGCAGACCGCACAGTGGGAACGCATTTTGTGAATCCGGCTGAAGGCGGTGATCCCCTCCTCTATCAGCACGTGTTTTGGTTCTTTGGTCACCCCGAGGTATATATCATTTTCATTCCGGCGCTGGGTTTCGTGTCACAGATTGTGAGCGCGAACTCCCGACGAGAAATTTTCGGCTACCCGGCCATGGTCCTCTCGATAGTCGCTACCGGGTTCATTGGTTTCGGCTTGTGGGTACATCACATGTTTGCCACCGGCCTGCCACAAATCGGCGAGGCGTATTTCACCGCGGCAAGCATGATGATTGCAATCACAAGCGGAGTTCAGATCTTTTGCTGGATTGCGACGTTATGGACCGGGCGATTGCGCATGACGACCTCGATCCACTTCGTGTTCGGTTTCATCGCCATCTTCGTTTTGGGTGGTCTGACCGGAGTGATGCTGGCATCGGTGCCGTTGGATGTCCAGGTACACGATACATATTTCGTAGTCGCGCATTTCCATTACGTGCTGATCGGCGGCGCATTGTTCCCGCTGTTTGGAGCTTTCTACCATTGGTTTCCGAAGATGACCGGACGCCTGATGAACGAAGCGGTTGGAAGATTGAATTTTTTGGATACTGTTCATCGGGTTTAACCTGACCTTCTTTCCCATGCTCATCAGCCGCAAGCGCGGGCAAATCGCTGGAGACGATCCATGGGATGCAGACACACTGGAGTGGGCTGCTGCTTCTCCGCCTAAGAACTATAACTTCGAGTACCTGCCAGTGGCTTCGAGCCGCTCGCCTATGTGGGTACCTCGGGAGGAGCGCATCGTTGTTACCGGTCTGCGAAATGACCGCCGTGAAGTGCTGGTAACCACGCTAATGGATTCAGAACCGCATCATCGTCTAGTTCTGCCGCGTCCGAGCATATGGCCGTTTCTGGCGGGAGTCGCTGTAAGCATTGGTTTCGCCGGCTCGGTCTTTAATGCGTGGTACATCACGTGGGAAGTATTCTCGCTGGAATTGCCTTGATCGGCTGGTTCTGGGCGAGGCGTCCCGTGGAGTTGGAGCCGTGACTGAACAGAGAACACTCGATGTCTCGCATCTTCCGCCGTACGATATCTCAAGTCAGTCGCCCTTATGGTGGGGTCAGATGTGCATCGTCGCGATCGAAGGGACGATGCTGTGTATTCTTATTGCGTCGTACTTTTATGTCCGTTTGCGCATGGACGTCTGGCCCCCGCCTGGTGATCAGTTCCCGCACGTGCTGCTTCCGACTCTCGCCCTGATTCCGTTGATCGGTAGCGCCTTTGGATCCTATTGGGCCAGCCAGGCTGCGAAGAAGAACGATCGAGGTGGCATGATCGGCGGCATGCTTCTGAACATCGTCCTCGCCAGCATTTCTCTCGCCATGCGGCTTGTCGAATGGCACTCGTTGAACTTCAACTGGCAGACTGACGCTCAGGGGTCGTACGTTTGGGCGTTTCTGGGTCTGCACACGTACGATTACATCGCCGATCTGGAATTCACGGTTGCTTTATTGATCATCATCGTGATTGGCCGGTACGGCGAGAAGCAGCGGTTGGGAGTCCATGTAGACAGCGTGGTCTGGTATTTCATCGTTGTGATCTGGATTCCGATCTACGTCGTGATTTATTGGGGACCACGAATCGTGGGAGGTCCGTAGTGTCGCGCGATCTGGCCTTGTGGATTGGCGTTCTTGCCGGCCCGATCATATGGCTAGTCAGTTTTGAGGCAAACTTTGCGTTAGCACCCTGGGCATGTGTTACTCAAGGCAAGGCAGCGCTGTACGCAGTGTCAATCCTCGCTTTGTCACTTTCTGCCGGGTCGGGCTTGCTGGCATGGTGCGAATGGGGAGAGCTGGGGAAAGAATCGCCCGATGGTGAGGGTGCACTTCCTCGCAGCCGCATCATGGCGATCGGCGGCGTTCTTCTTAGCTCTCTATTCTTTCTCGTGATCCCGGCGCAAGCTATTCCCGAAGTGATGCTGAAGGCGTGCAACTGATGTGGAAGCGAGCGGCCGGACTCATCATACTGGCGCCGTTGGCCGCTGTTGCGCATCCCGGCGAGCGACTACAGCCCGATGACTTCTGGTCCGCCTGGGAGTTCGATCCAGGCGTTGTGATCCCGCTGCTCGTCTCGGCCTTTCTGTATGCCAGCGGTGCACGACGCCACCATACGTTAACTGTTCCCGAAAAAGCGTTCTTCTGGTGCGGCTGGTCAATGCTCGCGATTGCGCTTGTGTCTCCCCTCCATCCGGTGGGTGAAGTGCTGTTTTCGGCGCACATGGTGCAGCATGAGATTTTGATGCTTCTAGCCGCTCCTCTCATGGTTCTTTCACGGCCTCTGGTTACTTTTCTTTGGGGGCTGCCGTTCGGATGGCGGCGCTGCCTGGGACGATGGTCGAAAACGGGTTACGTCCGTCGCACATGGCGTTTTTTAACTGAGCCCTTTACGGCATGGTGGATTCACGCACTCGCAATCTGGATCTGGCACGCTCCTTTTTTGTTTCAGCTGACCCTAAGGAGTGATCTTGCGCATACGGCACAGCATTTGAGCTTTTTCCTTTCGGCCCTCCTGTTTTGGTGGGCGCTCTTTTACACTCACGGCCGCTTGGCTTATGGAGCGGCTGTGTTCTACGTTTTTACGACCGCAGTGCACACAAGCATTCTCGGAGCGCTGCTCACGTTTGCTCCACATCTCTGGTATCCGGCTTACAGCTCGACGACTCAGGCCTGGGGATTGACTCCGCTTCAGGACCAGCAGATCGGCGGGCTGGTGATGTGGGTTCCAGCGGGACTGGTTTATCTAGTGGCGGGATTGGCACTTTTTGCAGCATGGCTGAACGAGAGTGACGCGATGCTAAAGAGGACACATGGCGCACATCGCAGAAGTTACGACGGGAGGCAACGTGTATCGGGGCGCTGCCGCGATCGAGCGATACGGCTGCGGATCGTGTCACATAATTTCGGGAATCTCGGGCGCTCAGGGCCGCGTCGGCGCCTCACTGGACGGAATCGCAGATCGCATATACATCGCCGGAGTACTGCAAAACACGCCTGACAACATGATGCGGTGGATTCGCAATCCCAAAGCCGTCGATGAAAAAACGGTCATGCCAAACGGTGTTACTCAGAGAGATGCGGCTGATATTGCCGGCTACCTGTACACTCTGAAATAGAATTAGGAGCACAAAAGATGATTACACTAGCAGACGCGCGGCGAGTTATTGCAGCCGCCGAGAAGAAGGCCGAAGAGATCGGCCAGCCGATGAACATCGCGGTCGTGGATGAAGGAGGCAATCTTGTGGCTCATGTGCGCATGGACAAGGCTTGGATCGGCAGCGTCGATATTTCGATCAACAAAGCCTGGACGGCACGGGCTTTCGACATCGCGACGAAGGATCTGGCGGAGCAGAGCCAATCCGGCGATCAGTTTTTTGGGATTCACGTTTCGAACAGGGGACGCGTGATGATCTTTGCTGGCGGCATACCGCTGAAGCGCGGTGGTCAGGTAATTGGCGGTGTGGGAGTGAGCGGAGGCATGGGAAAGCAGGATCAGGCTGTTGCCGAAGCTGGTGCAGAAGCCTTTTAACTGCAATTTTTTCATCAGAAATTGTATTGCAGCCTCACGCTGCCGCTGCGGGGTGGCGCAATCGCTGTTCCGGAGAATATGCCCTCGAAATTGATAAGGTTCAAACGGTCGGTCAGGTTTTCGCCCTCGACCTGCAGGCGAATGGTCTGCTTCTCTCGCTTCCACAACTCCGCGCCAAGGCTGGCGTTCAAAGAAAAGTTCGGACGCACCCGGCCCGCGCTGAAATTCACTTCATTGATGATGGGTTGACCATACTGTGCAATCAGGGAGGGTATGTCGATCTCGTTCGCGTTGATGTCGGTTGGCGGCCCGCTGCCATACTCAGCCGTGACGGCCGTCCATACGCGGGGATGAAGTTGATACCGAAATCGCGCACGCGCAGTATCCCGCTGATCCTGCGAGACCGGGAAAGTGCTCCTCCCATCTAGAATCCCCTGTGCGCTATCGCCGAGGAACAGTCCGCCGGTGACCGGCAATTGTGCAATTCCTGCCATATTCGAGTAACTGAGAAAGCCGGACAGTTTTCCCCAGCGCGGCAGATCCAGCTTCACATCGACGCCATGAATCTCCGCATTGTGAAAAGCGATCGGAAAGCTGATACCGGTGTTGAGGAACACATCGTCATCAGCGAAATTAACAAAGCTGCGGCGATACACCGCGCCATCAAGCCTCAACTTCCCCGCAATACCTTTGGTAAAACCAGTTTCGTAGAAGTTTGCCCTGACGGGCCTCACAGGGACACGAAGAACTAGCGGATCGAGACTGTCGACCTGGGACGAACTGGCGAGAAGCAGATTTTCTAGGGCGGGAGTGAGGAAGACTCGATCATAGGAAAAATGCAAGACGATGTCGCCCTTGGGCCAGTACCATGCTGCGCTCAGGCGAGGACTCCCATGCATTCTCTTTCAAAATCACGGCATTAGTGGTCCCAGCGCAGGCCGGTGCTCACCGTGAAATTCCCCAAACGCATCGTATCCTGAGCAAAAATGCTTTGCTCTCGATCGATGCCGCGGTCAATGAAATCGAAATTTCGGGGCGTGCCAGGGTCGAAGTAGGAAGGTTTGGTGATGCGGTATTGGAGCGCTTCCGTCACCGGGGCATAGTAAGCATCGCCGCCGATTTTGATCTCCTGCCGGCCTTTGTGCACGGCAAGGTTGGAAGCAAAATAACTGCGGCGAAAGCCACGCTGCTGAGAGGCGATGATCGGGGTGGATAGAGCGTTCGACCAGACGTTGGCGGAAAGATCCTCGACTGCGGCACGGACGTTGAACACAAGGTCGGCCGAAATGTCGTGAGCCCATGCCACTTGCCCAAGGTCTTCGCGGCTGTTTCGATCCTGGCGTTGTCCCGCGGCTTGTTGAAGACTTTCGTTGGGCGCCTCGAACGAGCTCTGAATGCGCCGGACATAAAAGTGAATGCGGTCGGAATCAGAGAGGTCTCGATCGTAAGCCGCGGTCACGCCACCGAGAGTGGCCGAGTTCGTGTAATTCTCAAGCACCGGCGGATCAAGGTAGTGATTTGTGTGTTCGCCGGACACACTCACGCTCAAAGCGCTTCGATTCCATCCGTACGTGCCAGAGAGGAACCCCGTTTCGGTTCCGAAGCTGCCCGCGCCGAACTCGGCTGAGCCGCGAAAGCCTTGCTGGATGTCCTGGCTTGTGGTTACCTCCACTACGCCGCCCAGCTTTCGGCCGTATTCGGCCGGATAGTTCGCGGTCAAAATGCTCATGGACTGCACTTCTCCGGTTTCAAGACCCGGAGCAAATGCAGGTGAGCGATTCTCATCCATCGGAACTCCGTCGACCACGAACAAAGTCTGATATTCGGAACCGCGCGGATGCAGAGTGCCATTCGCTTCAAAGAGCCAGCCAGGCTGCATATCGATGAGCCCAAGAATTCCACGCCCCGGTACAGTCGATTGCTGTTCGCGAATCTGTTGCGTACCGACTGAGTAGACCACCCCGGTCTGATGAGGATCTAAAAGCGTTTGGGCATCGGTCACCTCGATATTCGTTGAGGCGGGCTGCAAAGTGAGCTGCAGATGAATCTCAGTCGGGACGCTGGAACGGATCTCGACGAGGGTTGAGGATGGCGTGAAACCGGAATGCCGGACCGTGAGGCGGTATATGCCGAAAGGAAGGTGCTGAAATACGAAGCGGCCACCATCGTTCGTATGAAAACCACGTTCGATGAGCGGCGCGTCACTGGCCAATGTGCCTGCGCAAGGGAGCGGAAGACCGCTGGGGTCCGTAACTGATAAACGGAGCTCGCCGGTTGCCAATTGCGCGCACACAGAAGCCGCTGCGGCGAAAAGAAGTACGACGTTCTTCATTACGGCCCGGGAAGGAGTGAAGAGAACCACGGCCGATCGTTGGCGTGACGCTCTATCGAGAGACAGAAAACCCCAGGATAGCTGATTGGCAAGCCGTCTTGAATGGTCAGCGCGAGAGTCCGTTGAGCGCCCGTTAACGTGAACAGCAGAGCAGCCAAGGTACTCCGCTTCTGGTCTACGGTCGGATGGGAGAGCGCCAGCAGCCACCATCATTTCCAAAGCAGCTCCTAGAAGTTGGCCCGGATTCAGGCCGCTCTCTTGCCGTCTTCGCAGATCGACATCGGCTCGCGGTAGTAGCTGATCCGCATTGCGCGACATATGTGGAATGTAGGTTACGGCTCGACGATTCGATAGAGCCGCAACTGCCGGAACTTGCAAATCGTCACGTGCTCAAATCCGTCTCCTCGGACAACCATGACACGGTAAGGACACCGGCCAGCTGAACATTTGCCGAGTTAGCGGTAGTCCCGAACTTCGAGCGTAACGTGCTCACTCAGCGGGAGCGGTTTTCGGGCTGACTCAACCGATTAGTAGCTGGCGTAATAAACGATTCGGTCACGGTAAGGGTACGGACTTGCAATCGTTGGATCGTCAGATCATCAATCGAGACTGACTTCAGATTCGTCTTGCCGACCGCCAACTTACCGACAACGAGCCTGCCGATAGCCAAAGCGCCTAACGCAAATGCGCCGACTGCGAGGGCGCCCAAGGCATTGGCACCTACAGCGGCACGGCCGATTGTGAACTGCCGAAGATTTTCAGTATGCGTCATAGAATCGCCCAATTGTCCTCCCGACAGATGTCCCACGGCAAGATCAGTCCCGAGATGTCGGCCAGGGTCCGGGAAAGCTGCTGATAGCTGGGCTAATTACCTTCCAACATCCTTTTGAAAGGCGATTTAACGACTTGGCCTCATTGCGATTTGGCTTCTTGGTCTCTCGGTAATTTCAAACACCTGGCCGATGGCTCGGGCTTAGAATGGTCCGGGTTAAGCTTCAATAGTTCTGCAAAAGAGGGGTGGGTCAGACTGGACCTTTCGAATTCAGTTAGTGGCTGAAGAAAGGAAAGGACCAGGTGACCCGAAAGCAGGATAGCGCGAAGACGCGGATAAC
>JBPCLH010000254.1:0-13840 GCA_051003475.1 Bryobacteraceae bacterium | reverse complement strand
CCTTGCTGCTCGATCTGCGGCCCGACTTGCCACAGCGGCAACTCATCCGTCGCCAGGTGATCCGTCTTCACGGGCATCAGCGACTCCCCCCACACGGCCACATGCTTTGGATCGAGATCTTTGCGTTGCTCCAGATAAACCAAGACCGTCCTTAGGTCCTTCAGCCTTCTTCCGACCAACGTTTCCCCAAGCATCTGCTCGTTGACAGCCTGCATGTTTTCATCGTTCTCCGGATCTCTCCTCGAATCGGGCGACATTTCGCCTGTGCCTCGCAGGTCGGGGAGACACACCGCTATACCGCCTCTGAGCAGCGTTTCTATCTCATGGCTTCGAGTCGCCAAAAACAGATCCTTGCCGCCCTCAGCGATGCCAACCACTACTCGAGAGCGGGACGCACTCTTCGTTCCAGGCAGGAACAGCAGGACCGGCAAGGTGATGTCGGGCTCGACTGTGATCGAGAGAGCTTCAACGGTAGCATTCGGCAACTTCTTCGTCCAACGAACCTCCGTTGCCGGATTTCTGTTTGGCTCGATGTCACCCAATCGTTTCGCTAATTCGCTCCGCATCCAGGCTTGCCGCCTTTCTGCAGTCATTTGCGCCAATGCCGAGCGGGCTCTTTCGACTTGTGTCTGGCCGATCTTATGAGCAAGTTCGTGAATCGTTCGCATCTGCAGATCATTGGCGGCGGCCGGACTAAGCACTTGCAGTTCGGTTTCCGGCCGCCGGTCTCCTGGTTCCCTCGCCAGGTTCGCACGAGTTGAGCTGTTCATAGCCTCGAATGGAACGGGAATTCCGAACCAGCGCTCGAGAGTAGGGTAAAGTGATCTTCGCTGCGCCGGTCCGATATTCCAACATTCACCGGGTCCTGGGTAATCACCGAAACCATGTGCATCGGCCAGGTGATCTCTCAATTGATATAAATCGAATACCTTTTTATACCGGGCCCACGCCGGTAAGTTCTCGACATTCCACCCGAGCTCATACGAGTAAATAAACCCTCGCGGCGCGGCCATCGCACAAATGGTCCACTGCAAAAACTGGTCGATGATGCCACGCCGCAAGCAGCGTGTTGTATCCCAATCGTCCAGGCCGGGATCGGCCAGCTCAAGAGGCCACTGGTTCTTTTCTGGAATGAATCTCGGAATTTCGGGTGTCGCTTCTCCGAAATTGAACGGGACGACCGCCGAAACTCGCTCATCCAGGGCGGCCGCTACAGCTGCAGGATCGCCTCCTCCGGCTACCGCGCCAAGTAAAATGATCCGCTTCGGATCCACATCTTTTCGGTCTGACAAGAGATCGATGCCCCGCAGGAGATCCCACACCATCCACTTGATCAAGCTCTCTCCCACTAAATTCAACTGCATTCCGGTGATATAGCGCGAGTGATAGGCTTCACGTTCCCATGGATATCCCTCAATGCGCTCGCCATACCCGATCTGGTCCATCACAAGAACGGCGCAGCCTGCCTTTGCCCACAGAATGCCCATATCCTGTAGCTCGAATTGCGTCTTCGGCGCATGCAAGCTGTGTGCAATTACAATTCCGGGCATCCGCCTTTTTGACTCACCTGGCAAATAAAGATTCGCAGTTACCCACAACCCAGGCCGGGACTGATATACAAGATCCTGCCTGCGATACCCGTCTCCTTGGAATTCCTTGAGGACATGGGTTTGGAGTGCCTGCGGAGTCGGAAATCCCCCCACGGATGCACGCAGGGCGTTCAATCTGGGGTCACGAAAAGTTTTCCAACCATTCAAGGTCTGAACCTGATCCCAGTCGCGCTTTTCTTGTTTGAGAACTCTTAGCATCCTATGGTGAATGTTGCTGTCGAGCATTCCTGAGAGCACCATTTGTGCTCGCTGCTCCGCGGAAAACACGCGAGTTGGGGCGAAGGCTAAGTTACCAGAGGGGGCAGGTGGTTGGAGCCCTTGCAGTTGTGATGGGTCCGTCTGCACCAAAGCGAGACGCCTATAACGTGCAGGGCAGAATGGGAAGACACTCTGAGTGATAGGTAACACACTGCTCTCTTGTGGCTCTCCAGCTCTTGCTGGGCGGCTTCGGATCAGCAGAATACGCCAGTTGCGGGGAGTCTCGGATTCACCAAGAACATTTGAAACAGAGTCGAGAGGCACATCCAGCCGAGCGATCCATTCTCGCCCAGTTCGTCGTGCCGCAGCGCGAACAGGGCTGTTCCACTCTACGTTTGGTCGAGAGATGCGCGGGCCACCCGAAAAGCCAGTCGCGTCCTGCACGTATCCAAGAGCATTCACCCCGTATTCCACGTACGAAGATCCGGACGTTGCGAGGTAAGCCTGAAACTTATCATCCTGGCTCATATCCCCATCCCGCTCCTGAACCTTTGCAACCACGCTGTCGGGCTCTGCACATCGCGCCAGAATGGCCAGCAAAAGGAGACGGTGTCTTCCTCTTCCCAATGCGGGTTCTTGCCGATCGACCGCGCCGTTAATCGGCCACTTGGCTCAGGCAATCGTGCACCCAGATACAGATATCGGCCCGCGACTACCGCTCGGATTTCTCCGCCAACCTGCGCTGGCACCCCGGCGGTTGTCGGGTTTAGAATTCCAGGCGTAAGGTGTTGCCAAAGACTATCCTGCAGTTGGCCGTCAATCAGGACATTGTCTACGTGAGACTGCGCGAAAGCGACGCTAAGCGCGCTCGTCAGCAACGCTATAGAACAATACCCCACTCAGTCACTCCTTCGGCAAGTTCCGGTGATGAGCCGGAATGTTGAGACTCAGAAAAATTACTGCGAAGATGGAAACCCAAACCTTACATTGAATCTGTTAGGTTGTCAAACTAAACGCTCCTTATATGCTCACAGCAGCTTCTCACAGGCACTCATAAACTGTCTCTGGGGCTAAACAAGTTCAGCGAATCGCATTCCGAAATGATTGAAACGTGAATCCTTTCTTGCCGACTTAAAACCTTCCGGCGAAGGAAAGAGAATTATGCGGTCAACATTGTGCAGCGTGGTACACTTGCCGAACTGCAAGTGCGCCATTGCCTTGGCATGAGCAGGCGGCGAGCACAAGCCGCCCGGCGGATGCCCATCTCGGGTTTGCTTGAAAGTAAGAATTTTTTCAGACAGGACATTATCAAACAATGGATTCACGGCGTAGTTTTCTTCTTAAGACGGCTCCCCTCTGGCTATCACCTTATATCCCTTCCGAAGATCTCAGTGGTAAGAATTCCAAGGCGGGACAAGAACGCACCACGCGCGGGGGAGTTTCTTCGGACGGCGTTCCCGACTATTGGAACGACTTCCCAAACTACATCGCCGGTAGAGTGAACGAAACCCGCGCTAGTCGGAACGTTCTATTAAAGAAAGTCACTAACCAAATTGAGGCGGCAGAACGCGCGTCCGTTGTTCGGAACAAAGTTTGGGAGTTGATCGGTGGACGACCCGAAACGACACCGCTGAATGTTCAGAACACAGGAACAATCGAGCGGCAGACCTACAAAATTGAAAAGATCGTTTTCGAGAGCCAAACTCAGTTCTACGTTCCGGCGCACTTCTATCTCCCAAAGCCGATCCACGGACCAGTTCCCGGAATAATTGCGCCCATTGGTCACTCCGGAAACGGAAAGACATATATTAGCTATCAAACTCTGTTTCAAAACCTTGCCCGAAAAGGCTTCGGCGTACTCACATGGGACC
Organism: Bryobacteraceae bacterium; assembly: GCA_051003475.1. Taxonomy (GTDB): domain Bacteria; phylum Acidobacteriota; class Terriglobia; order Bryobacterales; family Bryobacteraceae; genus Bog-105. Next base: position 10,161 of record JBPCLH010000254.1, on the reverse strand, counting down.
CCCCAGGTCAAGGCGAGCGCTTGCAATATATCGATCCCGCAAATGGTCGTTCAAGGTATGGGCCCACTGGTGAACACGACCGATTTGGATGGCCAGCGCTATTGATCGGGTCGACCGCAACTCAGTTCGAGACGTGGGATGCCGTTCGAGCTCTTGATTACCTGCTTAGTCGTCCGGAAATCGACAGCTCAAGAATTGGTTGTTGCGGCCACTCGGGCGGAGGAACGCAGACAATGTATCTTTGCGCGCTTGAGCCGCGCATCAAAGCTGCCATCGTGGTGGAAGGGAACACTGAAAACTTGGCAGGTCCTGATTATCAGCCACCTGGCGCTACGGCAGACGCAGAGCAAAACATCATTGCTAGTTTGAGGCTGGGACTTGACCGAGGAGATCTCTTAGCCTCCTTCGCGCCGAAACCATTGCTTATTTGCTACACGCCCGTGGATGCGGGAACCACGTATTCTCCACGCTATGTGGAAGCAACCCAGGAGATTTTTCAGCAGTCGAAAGCTATTTACAGCCTTTACGATGCTTCAGAAAAAATTGCTCTTAATAGTTCTCCTCTGCCCCATGATTACGATTTCTTTCACCGGCGTGCGACTTATGAATGGTTTGGCAGATGGCTCAAGAACGGCCAAGTAGACAACGTGGAAGGTGCGTTTGAGGCTGCGTCTAATTCAGTCCTCAACTGTACTTCTACGGGGCAGGTGCTGACGTCTTTAGGTGGTCGGCCAGCGTTCCAGGTCAACTTCGACAGGCTTCGCTGTATTCGTCGTGATCCGGATTCCGGCGAAGCTGGTCGAATCCGGATTCAACGGCGTCTTCGCGAGCTTCTCAACTTCCCCAATGAACCTGCTCCGGAGCATGGCACGGTTGTTACGAGGAACACGCGTGGCAGCCTAATCATTGAACAAATCGAATACCACTCGGAGCCGAATATCAGAATACCGGGATATTTCCTAAAGCCTTCTGGAGGCTCCAAATTTCCAGTCCTGGTAATCCTTCAGGATGAAGGGAAAAACGAGTTATTTAGCGAAGCATCAGTTGTGTACGAACTTGCCGGAAAGAGTATTGCAATATGTTCGCTCGATCTTCGTACAACGGGAATCACAAGCCCCCGCTTGCCTTCCGCAGGTCCGCTCTTCTATTCCAGCGACGTAGATCTTGGATACACACTAGTAAGTCTCGCGCTGGGGTCCCCTATTATCGCCCAGCAAACGTGGGATTTCTTGCGCTGCCTCGACTACCTTGAAGGGCGACAGGATATCGATCATACACGCATCGCAGCGCTCGGCAGTGGGCGCAGCGGATTGGTGTCCCTCCTCGGGGCTGCGCTTGATAAACGCGTCCATTCACTTTTTCTGAATCGGACGCTGAGCGATTTTCAATCGATAGTAGGATCGGAAGAGTACAACCTCGATCTTTCTTCATTCGTCTTTGGTATTCTCCAGCATTTTGACCTGCCCCAAATCTGCTCCGCAATCGCACCCAGGCCAGGCTGGTTGGTCAACAGTGTGGGCGCGCAAGGAAACGGGATTCCACTGGATGAACTACGGACACAATACGAACCCGCGATCAAAGCTTATTCAGATCTTGGCGAAGCCGACCAGCTTGTGTTCCGCGTAGAATCCGAGCCAATCGACGAAATTTTGTTGGCATGGACCCAAAAGGTTCTGCTCTGAGCTCAAATTTCAATCCGGCCTGAGCGTCGTCAAGAAATTGAAGGGCGCCCTAAATCGGGAAACCATGTTGACAACTTTCACGAACGGCTGTAAGCTTGCAGAAAATCGTGAATAAGCACTGGCTTGCTCAAGTGGGTCTTCCCGGTATCGCACTCAAAGTGGTGATTCGGCATACAGGACTAGATCAGTATATAGCACTGCCAAACATAAGTGTTTTACCCAGCCGATTCCTATTCAACAAATGAACCGCCCGTGGAGGGTTTTATGCGTTCAGTTCGTTTCGCACTTTTGGTTCTTACTATGTCGTCGCCCCCGGTTGCCCTCTTTGGCCAGAGGAGTTCCGCTCTCATATCCGGGACCGCGACAGATCCGACTGGCGCCGTAATTCCCGGGGCGCGGGTCATAGCTTTCCAGACTTCGACCGGAACAACCATCAGAAGCGAAACGAACGACAAGGGCTCCTATCAAATTCCGGATTTGCCCCCCGGCACTTACTCGCTGCGAGTTGAACATCCTGGCTTTCAGGCTTTCATTCAACAGGGAATCGTTCTTCAAGTGGACCAGGCCGCGACCGTCAATGTCACTTTGAGGGTTGGTAGCCAGTCTGAATCGGTTACGGTGACCGGAGAGCCGCCACTTGTTGATACGCGGAGTCAGACCCTGACCACGGTGATTACGCCGGAAATGGCGCGTGATTTGCCCCTCAACGGCCGCAATGTGCTGCAACTGATGTCCTTGGCGCCCGATGTGAGTCCCGGTGGCTCGAGATGTTTCGCGCAAGGAGCGTCCCGCCCCGAGGCGTCCGTTACGTTCATTTCCGCCAGCGGCGCGCGCTCAAACGAGACCGCATTCTATTTGGATGGGGGCATCAATGAGGATCCGTATACCGAGATAGCGAATGTTTTCCCTAACCCCGATGCGATTCAGGAATTCAGCATTCAAACCAACAGCTATAGCGCGAAATTCGGCGGACGGGGTGGCGGTGTTGTGAATGCGGCGACCCGCAGCGGAAGCAACGGCTTCCACGGGTCGGCCTTCGAGTTTGTGAGAAACCACGATTTCAATGCACGCAATTTCTTCGCTTCGACGGATGACGGTTTGAAGAGAAATCAGTACGGGTTTAGCTTGGGCGGCCCGGTGCAAAAGAACAAAACATTCTTCTTCATTTCGTGGCAAGCCACCAAGGTCCGTTCCGTTCCCACTCAGAACGAAGCAGTCACGCCTACTGCCGCCCAGCGTGCCGGAGACTTTTCAGGCATCAGCACGCAGCTGATGGACCCCACCACAAACACTCCGTTTGCAGGGAATCAAGTCCCCGCGTCCAGATTCGATCCTATCGCTCTGAAGGTGATCAATGAATTGCCAGTCGGGGCGCCGGGAACTGGTCTAGCGTTCTATTCGACGTTCACGCATACCGACGACAACCAATGGGTTGGCCGCTTGGATCACAATTTTGGAGAAAAATTCCGCGTCTTCGCGCGTTACGTCTACGATCGCCTGGAACAGCCCTCTTCCATCATCAACAACAATATCCTGAGTGTCTCAGATTCCGCTTATTGGCAAAGTCAGAATATCACTCTGAACGGGTCGTATGTTGCGAAGCCTAATTTGGTGGGCTATGCGACTCTGACTTATAATCGCGTCACCCACATCGCCCTGGGCCCTACAAACTTACCCGGTTGGGTGGACCTCGGCGTGAATGTCGCGAACGAAGCAGCGACCGCAGGGGCATCAGGACCCGGATTCTATCTCAATGTTGGTGGCTATTTCGGTGCTAACTGGGATCCGCTCTATCGGGTCCCGCGGGGCGAGTACGACGTTAACAGCAATTGGACATACGCCACTGGAAATCACACCATCGAATTCGGAGGCGAAGTTATTCGAGAGCAGAATATATTGGAGCAAGTATTCCTGTCGCAAGGGTCCTTTAATTTCTCGAGTCAGATTTCGGGCGATAACCTACTTGACTTCTTTCTGGGCAGGCCAAGTGACTTTCAGCAGTTCAGTCCGACGTACGAAAGTTTGTATAGAACTCTCCCTGCGCTGTACTTCAACGATTTCTGGAAGGCGACACCGACACTCACGTTGAACCTCGGTGTTCGTTGGGAGCCTTGGCGAATGTTTCACGAGCAGACGAATCAACTTTCAACCTTCACTATAGGAGCCGCCACAACCGGCGAGCGCTCAAAAAGGTATCCGAACCTCCCTCCTGGAGTGCTCGTGCCCGGTGATCCGGGCGTGCTAAATACTGCCGTTAAATCTTACAACCATATATTCGATCCACGAATTGGACTCGCCTGGGACGTTTTTGGGAACGGCAAGACGAGCGTTCGGGCGGGATTCGGAATTTACCACGACATGATCAATGTCAATTCGAATAATGACACAATATCAGCGCCGCCTTGGGCCCTCACGGTTGATATTCCATTTCCGGCGAGCCTTTACAATCCCTACCAAGGCCATAATGTGCCGTTCCCTGCTTTTCGTCCCTTTCCCTCAAACCAAGTCTTCGCCTTTCCGTATTTCGGGAACGAATTCGATCCGTCTATGGCTTATCCCGTGATTCAGCAGTGGAACTTGGCGATTGAGCGGCAACTGCCCAGAGGCTTCATGGTAAGGGCTGCCTATGAAGGAATGCAAAGCTATCACCTGTTCGGCGGGGTCGAGCAAAACGCAGCGGTATATATACCCGGTCAATCTACTTTTGAGAACACCCAGCAGCGCCGGCCCATGGGGCAGTACTTCACCAGCAATTCCATCAACACCGCTACCGGCACTGCTAGCTATAACGCCCTCTCGGTCACGGCGGAGAAACGAGTAACGCATGGACTGACTTTTCTGGCAGGCTTCCGTTGGGCCAAGATGCTCGATGACCTCAACGGCGGGGGAACAAGTTTGGGACAGGGCGACTATACAACTCCGGACCCCAAATTTGACCGTGGGCTTTCCAGTGTTGATGTAAACAGGCAGTTCATCGGATCGTATGTCTGGGAATTGCCCCGCTTGAAGTCGCTGGGCTTTTTCGGCCGTAATGTCCTGGGCGGATGGGAGTCAAGCGGCATCTTGACTCTTCGCGCCGGGTTCCCGTACTCAATATTGTCGGGTCTGGATTATTCTTACAGCGGCATCGGCTCGGATCGCGCAGATCTGGTCGGTAATCCAAGTTTGCCCAGTGATCGGTCAAAAGCGGCTATGTTGTCCGAGTGGTTCAATACGGCCGCTTTCGCCTTCAATGCTCCGGGCACGTTCGGCAATTCGGGCCGTAACATCCTGCGAGGTCCGGGGCTTGCCACTTTCGACTTCGCTCTGAGCAAGTCGTTCCCGCTCAATTTTGGCCCGTTTGACGAAACCCAGCGGATCTATTTCCGTGCAGAAGCATTCAACCTCTTCAATCGAGCGAATTTTGGAAGGCCGGATCGTACGATCACCGATCCAACTTTCGGCCAGGTTCTTAGTGCCAGGGATCCCAGAATCCTCCAATTTGCGGTCCGGTATTCGTTCTGAAATTCACTCGCATCGGGTTTGCTTACAATAGATTACTTCGGAAGTTACCGGCACTTCGGCTCCGTACTGGAACCTGTGGAAGAGCGTTAAGGGTCTCTGACAATCCGAACGGGCCACGTGTGACATCGGTTGGAAGCAGCGAGTTCAGCCTATTCGAGACCCTTCTGAGAGGGAGCAAGAAGTGATGTCCAAAGGCATTGCCTGGTTCGGCTTCTGGTTCGTTGTCGCCATGGCGAGCGGAGCGAATCTGAAGGTTGCTGCCGCCGACGGCCCTCTAATCATCGATGGCCGCGCTGACGAGGCTATCTGGAAGCGGGCAGTTATGCTGCCGATCCGGTCGCTAGATTTCGGTGCACCGTTTCCGGGTGGCGGGGATTGGCGGGCCGTCGTTCGCGGCGGTGATTTGTGCCTCAGCGCGCACCTTCCGGAGCCGGGTCGCGTAGTGGCACGATCGACTGGACGAAATCCTAAGTGGTGGCGCGAAGACCTGGTTGTTTGGTCCTTCCATTTCCACTCTTTCGCGACTTATTTAACGATCATAGTGAATCCGCTGGGCGGTTACAGCGTTGAAGCGACCGGCTCCGCGACGGTCCCGAAATCGGTCTTGGCTTCGGCTTCCATTGATACGGACAGTTGGGCCGCTGAAGTGGCTATTCCCATTGATGCCATTGCGAAGATCGGCACTGTTTCCGTAGAGAGGATTCGCGCGCCGCGGCCAGATGCTCCGGAGCTTCGTTGGTACTGGCCGGGGCTGAACGAACGTCAGGGTTTCGAACTGGCGGAGGCTTCATCAACTTCGCCGGTCCCACCAGTGGTTGCGAAGGATTGGGCGAACCACGAGAGGCCTCACCAGCCGGCAACACCGAATGACCCGTTGGCGGCAGAATTCGCTTCAGTTCCGCATCAGGTCTGGACGGATGCGGAGCGCAAGAGTGTGGACCCGGAGCACATGTGGGAGAAAAACCTGCGGTCGCGAGTTACGGAGGCAGCTCTCAACGAGAGGCGCGACTGGGAGAAAGTTACGACCGTTTCCGACTGGGAGAGATTCCGTGACCACCGTCTCGGAGCGTTAAGAACCTCTCTCGGTCCATTCCCGGAGAGGACACCTCTGCGCGCGGAGGTTACCCGGCATTTCGATTACAGCGATGGATTTGTCGTCGAAAACGTCATCTTCGAGAGCTGCCCCGGACTGGTCGTTGCCGCGAACCTGTATCTGCCATCGAAGATCAACGGCCGCATCCCTGCCATCGTCGTTGCCCACAGCCATCACTTTCCGAAGGTGCAATCCGAACTCCAGGATCTGGGAATGACCTGGGCGCGAAGCGGTACTGCGGTTCTTATCATGGATCAACTCGGAGCGGGCGAACGGCTTCAGTCTCAGCCCTGGCTTCGAGAAGGCTACTACGCGCGGTATGCGCTCGGGATACAGCTCTATCTTGCAGGCGATAGCCTCATCAAATGGATGGTCTGGGACTTGATGAGGGGAATCGACCTCATACTCGAGAGGCCTTACATCGACCCGAACCGAATCGTAATGCTAGGCGCGGTGGCTGGGGGCGGAGACCCGGCCGCCGTAACTGCTGCGCTCGATGACCGAATCGCGGCCATACTGCCGTTCAATTTCGGCGAAGCCGGTCCTGAGGAGCATTACACCATGGGGCCGCGTCCTTACGACTTCGATACCGCGGACCCGGGCTGGGGCGAATGGGAATCGAGCCGCTGCCTGCGCGACAGCATCGTTGGCCAGTTCTTCCCGTGGTTCATCTGCTCCTCGGTTGCTCCCCGGTCTTTCGTGTTCTCATTCGAACTCTCATGGCCCAGAGGCATAGAACAGGAGCCAGCGTGGCCACGCTATGAAAAGGTATTCGAGCTCTACGGAAAGAAGAACAACCTCGATCAGGTGGACGGGTTTGGATCTTTTCCCGGACCAGGCGAAGTCGAGAACGTCGGCGAGAATCATCGAAAGAAGATATATCCTATTCTGAATCGCTGGCTGGGTGTCCCCATACCAGCCACTGAGTATCACAATGTGCGTCCGGACGGGGACCTGATGTCGCTGACGCCTGAGGTAGCGGCAAAACGGAGACCCCGGACTGTGAGCGAGCTAGTGCTTCCGCTAGCTGAGGCACGCTTGTCCCAGGCGCACACCGCGCGCTCTGATCTTGCACCGGCACAGAGGCTTGAGCGCCTGCGCGCATCCTTGAAGGCAAAACTCGGGGACATTGAGCCGAACGCAAATGCACGGGCCAGCATTCTCTGGACAAAGTCGTTTTCCAGTTACGCGGTTGAGGCAATCGCAGTCGATACCGCTCCGAGCGTGAGCGTCCCGCTTTTGTTAATCAAACCCGATGGGAGCGGCTCCGCCCCGTTTCCGACCGTTCTTGCATTAGCGCAGGATGGCAAGGAAGCCTTCCTTTCGAGGCGGCGGCCGGAACTGGCTGCCTTGATGAAGCATAGAGTGGCGGTTTGCCTGGTCGATGTTCGCGGTACTGGCGAAACGGCAGGGGCCGGAGAGCGTCATTCCGGGTCGACCTCCCTACCGGCAACTGAATTCATGCTGGGCAGCACCGGAGTCGGTGCACAATTGAAGGATGCACGCACGATCCTGCGATATCTGTCGCATCGCCGTGATCTCGATCCGAACCGCCTGGCAATCTGGGGAGAATCATTCGCGAAGGTAAACGCGCCTGGCTTGCTCCTGGATCAGAGCGTGGGCCAAGAGCCTGGACCTCAGATCATTCAGCAGGCGGATCCATTGGGGAGCTTCCTGGGATTGTTGACTGCTCTCTATGAGGACAAAGTGCACGCTGTGGCGGCAGGCGGGGGGCTCGCTTCTTGGCTGTCCGTTTTGCACAACCCGTTCAGCTACGTGCCGGAGGATGTCATCGTACCCGGCATTCTCGAGACCGCCGATATCGCGGATGTCGTCGCCGCGCTCGCGCCGCGCGCGGTGCTGCTGAAGGCTTTGGTCGATGGACGCGACCGGCTGCTGCCCGCGTCCGACATGCAGAACGAGCTCGAAACAGCGTTGGCCGCCTATCGCGACGCTCCATCCCGTTTGCTTATCCGCCAGCATCTTCCCGAACCGGAATTGGCAACCTGGATGGTAACGCAGCTGTCGCAGTAATCACCGCGCCCGATACAAGTTTTGATTCGAGCTGAAACGCGACGCGAACCGCCGAAAAAACGGCAGCTACAATCGGTTCCCAATGCCGTGCTAAGAACTCCTTCCGGGTTGTGCCCGTGTTCGAATATGGTTATCGAAATATTCAGCGCTGACTGACGTCAACTATTTTTTCCGGCAGAAAATCTAATTGTCGGCGATCACAGCGATGTTTCCAGTGCGGTGCACAGAGACCAGTAAAAGTAGCAAAGTCGCCGTCTTTGACGTGAAGTGCGACCAGTTCCTCTGAAGCGCCAGGTGCTTATAGTCCAGCTTGCGAGTGAGATTGACTCTTTCCTGTAAGGAAAGCTCTTAAGCTTCAAAATAGACGCTGTTAGTTGTCAATAATGACCTTACTCGCCACCTCCACAAAGGTTTTCCTAGGCATGAGCTTCGTTACGAAGCCGCGAAGATCATCGCAAATCGACGATCGACGGGCGTCACGAGGTATGCGAGGAAGCGTATTCAGAAGGTGGGCGGGGTGTTTACCCAAAGGAGGACCGCCTCCTCATTCAAGGGGTTGAACCAGCGATGACCTAGATTGCTCTCAAACCAGAAACTATCGCCTTTCTCGAGGACGTGAGTTTCCACCTCATCGAGCCAGATTTCCAATCTGCCTTCCAACATGAATATGAATTCCTCGCCAGCATGTGAGTAGGAACCGTTACTGCCTGCATTTGGAGGGACACGAAAGAGCATGCATTCAAGCATTTTTGTGCCAATCGACAACAACTCCATGCAAACGTCCGTAGCATCTGTCCGCAGCAAAAGACGCTCGTGAGGCCGCGTCAATCGTCGTGAGCCGCGGGGCGGGTCGAAAAACTCAAGAGTTGTGGTGTCGTAGGCTGCGGAAAGTCGGTAAAGAGTTGCTACAGATGGATTCGCTTGCGATAGCTCAATAGCGCTCAGGAATCCAGTCGAGATACCCGCACGACGTGCTGCTTCTGCTATGCCGAGACCTCGAAGTCGGCGCAATTGCCGAAGTTTCTTGCCAATCGCCCGCTTGCACTCGGGCTCTGACGTATGACGCTTGGTGCGCAGGTTTTTACCAAGCGCTTCTTTGATTCCAGGGACAGTTAGCTTTTTGACATCACGAAGGTATTTGACACGCTTCAAGAGCGCGAGCATTTCCGGATTATAGAGACGATACTTCCCGGAACTTCGTGCAGGACTAATTAGCCCAACGTTTTCCCAAAGACGAAGAGTGGAGGGACTTACACCCAGGATGCGCGCTGTTTGCCCTACATTGAGCAAAGCATGCCCAGAGACTCTAACCTTGGCATTCTTCGCCACCTTCTTAGCCATCACGCGTTTGACTCACCACAGAACGCACCGGGTAGACTTGATTGCTGTATCGATATTATCGAGGAAGAAGCATCACGCATGGATTACGTCGACATCAGAAGATCAACCTTGCGGAGCCCGACTCACCAGATGCGAGCCAAGGGATGACCTCACCCGGCAACTTTTTAGCTGGATATGACAGTTATGATTAGCCGCCCTTAGACAATCGTTTTGAGCAGGCTTCCCGGAGAAGAGAATAGCGCACCACTCGTCCACGGCAAGGGCGTGTACCGTTCAGAAGAGCCGGATACAAAGCGACACCACTTGCAAATTAATCGGATCGCTCGACGACCATTCCGTCAACAGCAACGGCGGTCCCGATCTTGGTTGGCGCGTCAGACCGTCCTTCGTAAGCCGGACCAGAATGGCGCGTGCATGACCATTTCAGGTGTAGATGCCATTCAACGATCCTGACTGCTCTCGGACAATAACTGCGCTCGTAAAAGTCAGTTCCCGCCGAGTTGTAGA
>JBPCLH010000253.1:0-3421 GCA_051003475.1 Bryobacteraceae bacterium | reverse complement strand
TCACACGATTGGCCATCGACTCGGGGGCTGAAACTCAGATGGTCTATTCCTGGGTGCGCTCGCAGGATGCAAGCGGAGTCTTGGCCGTGAAGGGTGCAGATCACGGTGTGGCGATTGTCGGATTACCAACTTCCGTCGACATTACATCAGCCGGGAAGAAGGCACGCCGCGCGGCGAAAGTCTGGCCCGTGAACGTATCGGCGCTCAAAAGCGAGCTCTACGGCTGGCTGAAGCTTGATATGCCGACCATCGAGCGTGGCGAACCGTTTCCTCCCGGTTTCTGCCACTTTCCACAGTTGGGCGAAGAATTCTTTCGCCAATTGACAGCAGAGCAGCTAATCACCAGGATCGTCAAAGGCTACCGCAAGACCGAATGGCAAAAAGCTCGAGAGCGCAATGAGGCACTGGACACCCGGATCTATGCTCGTGCCGCGGCCTCACAGTTCGGAATAGACCGATTCGCAGACCAACACTGGACGGCTCTCGAAAAGCAGATGGGGATTACTGCTAAGTCTCCACCACGGCCGCCGCAGGTTGCGAGTTCTACTCCGCAACCTTCTAGACAAGACTTCAATCGCAACGAGCGCTCCGTTGATCCGTTCCATCGCTTGGACAATAAGCCGCGCTGGTTCGGTGATCGTAAGAGGTGGTTTGATCGGTGACGATATCTGAGCTGCAATGCTCGCCCGTTACTGGTGTGACGGTGTGACACCGTGTGACAAGAAAATCGCTAAGAAATGCCCCGCGAGGACCCTAACCAGAAAACTTGTAGGACTCGCTGTCACATCCCGTCACACGACTTCTTTTTGTCACACTGAGCCGTCAATCGTCGTGTGCTGTCCTAAATCGAATGCCGAGCCACACCCGAACTTGTGGTGTGTCCCGTCTGCCATCAGGTCTTACCCGGTCCTGAATCCTACCCAATTTTTGTAGCCGCTCATCGAACAGCGCCTTTGAGAGAGGGTGCTTGTCACCACTCGCTTCGGCCCAGCCTGAATAGGCCGGGTACAGATTCGCCACGGGCACCCAGCACCTTTGCTTCTTCCATGTGTTGGCATCGCCATCGGCCGCAAGGATGCAGCGGTCCTCGAAGAACTCCTTAAGCCGGTCCGACTCTTGACGGTACTGTTCGGTAGCGGCCATCACGTCCGGCGGATCACCGAGACCCTCGCGGTGGTAGAGCACTGCGCCCTCCACTATCCAGCGCAAAATCCCAGGCAGCTCCGTCCGCAGCTTTGCGGGCAAGTCCTTGTCGATCTCGGCCTCCGGGATCTGAACGTTGAACAGAATGCATTTTACGCGGTTCCAAATCGCGTCGTTCGGGTCCGTGATAACCGGCTTGTGATTGCAGTCAAGGAAAAGTTTGTAAGTCGGCCGGAAGGTGATCATATTTTCGCGCAGCCGCCGCGCCTTAATCTGCCCAAGACCGGTCAGGTACTTCACCCGACTTAACGATAGCCGCTGCCCTTGTTCCACCTCACTGGACGAAACGAACCGGCAGCCTTGGAGATCCGCAACGTCCGTGTTGACCGCATTGTTCGAGAGCGCCTCTTTTGGGCGAATCATCAAGCTATCGACCTGAACCTGTCCAGCGTATTCCTTGTCCCCCAGCGTGTCACGGATCACCTCAAGCAGTGTCGTTTTGCCGTTGTTACCCTCACCGTACAAGATAAACAGAACTTTCTCGGGTTTCCCAGTGGCGGCGCATCCGAAGGCCTTCTGCAGATACGAAAGCATCTGGTCGGCATTGATGTTGTCGCACTCTGAGGCATCCGGGTGGCCGCCCATGATCCGAAACAAGAACGCCTTGAATTGCGGGCACTTGGCATGCTGGTCATAGCGGAGCGGGATCATCTTGCTCAAGAGATCCTCCGGTCTGTGCGGTCGCAACCTGCCGCTCCGCAGATCCACCGTCCCGTTTTCCGTGTTGAGCGCCCACGGGTCGCGATCAAAGTCGTTCGTACTGGCTTGCCGCACTTTTTTCTTGGCGAGATGCATCATGTTCGCCAGCGCGGCACGCGACAGAGAGCTATTCACGAATTTCGAGAACGCCTTGCGTTTTTCCCCATCCGTGATGTGCTTCGTTTCGGCAAATGCTTCAAGCATCGTTTTTTCGGCCCGTTTCTCGGCTTCTACGAATTCATCAAACCGCCACTGCTGCCCAGTCCAAACGTAGTAACTGTTCCGCTCAGTACAGTAGATCAGCTCATGTCCGTACAACTCCGCTAAGCGGTCCGCGTTTCCGGTGTCGTTCCAGTGGTAGTCGCGGTGTTGCGTCCGATCAATTCCCAACCATCGAAGCGCGGTATCGACGACCTTCTTGTCAAATAGTCCGATCAGCGTCGGCACGCCGGTGATTTCGTCACCGCTTGCGTGTTTGTTGAACGTGGAGTGAACTTCGGCGTCGGCGGCGCTCAATTCGGGATTAGCTGGCCACAGACACCGGTAGATCAGGCGGTGGAACGTTTTCGCATCTTCGAGTCTCCAGTCAGCGCGAGCGAGCGCGCCAGCCAGAGCTAGGAATGCATGATGCCGTGATCCTTTGGTCGGCCAATGGCGCGCAAGGAGTGCGGTGGCCAGCCACCCTGCGCACTGCCGATAAAAGTACATCCGCGTCAACATTGGCAGGCGTGCCGTCGAAGCCCTGCTCGAACCGCACCGGCTCGCCAGTCTCGTGAACGCTTGGCGGGACTACTGTCTGCAATCCGACTGAGCCATCCGATGACAACCCTCGCAGTTCGATCAGCATACTGTGGTCCAGCGGATCGATAAATTGCGTGCTGTGAACAGGCGGGTCTGACCGATAGAAGAAGTGCGAGAACGGTTTAGACCCGAATATCATTCCGGTTTCAGGGAGCAACTCGCGGGCGGCCGCACTTGCTTCCGGGCAATCGCAATCCACGTCAGTGCTTCCCAGCCTGTCGCCCAGAAGCAGCCCTACATTCTGTAGCCCGCCGCAGAAGTATTGGGGCGCCATATCGATAGTTATCTCCAGCCGTTGCCACTCATTGAGAACTGGTCCCTTCGACCGGTGTGGAACGGGTACTGGAGAAAAGCCTTTCCTGATCCATGCGAGCGCAGCATCGAGGGGAGTCATGACGATTCGCAACCAAGAAAAGAGCGCTCCCCCGGATAGGGCGCGCTCCTTCGTACATGGTTGGCTCTCTGTTGGTTACGTGGGCGGTTCAGTTACCGCGCCCATCGCGGGATATCGGCGAAGATTGGCATGCAGGGATTTTGCTGCAACGTGAAAGGAGGCGCTGGCTCAGATGAGTTCGAAACGTGTCCAAGGTGGGTGCCCGGCGCGGACAACTGCCGGCGGTCCACACCGATAACTTTGAAAGCACTAGGCGTTCGTGGGTTCGATCACAATGCCAGTTGGACCGTGTAAGTTCGAAACGCGTCCAGACTGGGGAGCCAA
>JBPCLH010000252.1:0-9963 GCA_051003475.1 Bryobacteraceae bacterium | reverse complement strand
CGGACAACGGGCGACCTCACTTTCACTGGGCAATACACTCCGGTCGGGACGCCGGCAATCATCATTTTTCTGAATTAGCTGCCCTACTGTGCGGCGGGCAGGCACTGGTCTATAAAGCTAGATACATCATCTTTCATTTTCTTGAGAGATTGTCCGTCAAGGTAGACCATATGACCCGATGGATACGTCGCGTAGGAAATGTTATTCCGATAGCGCGAGGTTAGATCCAGATGCTCCATGGTGTAATTCGCAGCGTAGTAGGGGGTGGCTAAATCGTAGTAGCCCTCCAGGACCTTGACCTTTAGATAAGGGTTCTTAACGATGGCCTCACGCAAAGCGCTGGCAGTGTCCGGAAATCCGGCGACTGCCGACCCCCAATTCCAGTCGAAAGCCGGTCCCCAATCCTGATGCGCGCTCACGTAGTAGGGCATGTCGGTCTTGTAATTCAGTTCGCGGCGGATGTAATCGTTGAATGCCGACGTGAATGGCGGTTCAGTGGCTGAGCTCGTTGGATCGTAGAAGTGCGTATCACTGAATCCTTCTGGATCCGGGCCTGCGAACCGGCCATCCAGGCGGCCCACCCGCAATTTCTGATCCGCAAGCAGCCGATGCGTGAAGCCCGAGACGTCAACGCGCAGATTCGATTCATCGATGAACTCCTTGCTCAAACCTGTGTAGCGTGCCAAAGCATCAATTGTGGTCTGGCGTTCTTGTGGTGAGAGTGCATCGCCCTTGGCCAATGCCCGCGCGTACTCGTTCGAGGCCCATTGTTCCACTTCGCTGCGGGTTCGCTCGAGATTCTGAGCGAGATCCGGAGCAAGTTTGTGATGATAAGCAGCGATCATCGTGTAAGAGGGAAGAATCAGCGGATAGGGCACGTCGTTGGTCTTATTGAACTCGAGAGTCTCGAAGCTCAAAACCGTTGAGAGCAGGACGATTCCGTTGAATGAAATGCCCTTGCCGGCGAGATAGCCTGAGACGCCGGCCGCGCGAGTGGTCCCGTAGCTCTCACCGAACAAGAATAACGGCGAAGACCAACGCTCATTGCGCGTTAGGTACAGACGGACAAATTCGCCAAATGATTCGAGGTCGCCCTTGACGCTCCAAAATTCCTTGCCCACCGTGACGCTGGCAGGCCGACTGAATCCCGTTCCTATGGCATCGACCAACACCAAGTCGCTTTTATCGAGCAAGCTGCTGGGATTATCGGTGAAACGATAAGGCGCCGCCGGCATGAACCCATCTTTTTGCAACACTACCTTACGCGGACCGAGCGCGCCCATATGGAGCCAGATGGATGCGGCACCTGGACCACCGTTGAACGCAAATGTCAGTGGACGTTGGTTGGTCTCCGCATTGTCGAGCGTGTAAGCAACGTAAAACATCAAAGCTTCCGTTTTGCCTGTTGCATCTTGAACGGGCATCCTGGCGACTGTTGCGGTGTAGCGAAGCACTCGACCGCTTACTGCGATCTGATGGTGCGTGACAACGGGCGCGATCTCCACCATATCGAAATGTTGCTCGCCGGAACGTTCCCGTCCCTCCTCTCCAGTTGGCGCTGCGCGAGGGGAACGCACGTCTTCGCGCGGATTTTGGGTTGCTTCCTGTGGCGGTTGCTCAGTTTTGAGAGGCTGGGTTGGGTGAGCGGGAGTGGTTTTTTCTACTTCCGGCTTAGGAGGTCGAGCTTGTTGCGCGCCATTTACCAGTGCAATTGTCAGGAGAAAGCAAATCATCAGGTTCGGCAAGGATTTCATCATGAATTTCTTGAATTCTCTTCTCTCGGGCATCGTACACGATTGAGAGCAGCACGACCAACATATTGGCTATTTGAAAGAATGGGAAGGTGATACGAAGCCGCCATACCACGCAAGTTCTAACAGCATTCATCGTGTCGGGTCTAGTGAGTTTTGCGCCATTACTCGCGCAAACTCCGCCGAATGGGCAGACCCAGGGAGATAGGACCGTACCGATCTACCGGCTCACAGTTGTCCAACGAGCCCTTCAGGCGGTCAATTTTCAAAGCCACACCGGCCCAACGCGTATCGATCTGAAAGGAACGGTTCTGCTGCCTAAGGCGGAGGGCGACGCCAAAGTGGGAGTGAAGAATGGCTACACGGAGGTCAACGCGAGTTTTAGACACCTTAATCCGCCCACGCAATTCGGCGCGGAATTTCTGACGTACGTTCTTTGGGCCATCACGCCCGAGGGCCGGGGCATTAACTTGGGTGAAGTGGTCGCCGATGGTTCAAACAAGGCCAGCATGCGCGTCACGTGCCCTTATTCGACGTTCGGATTGCTTGTGACTGCTGAACCTTACTTTTCAGTTCCGTATCCGAGCGACGTAGTCGTGCTCGAAAGCGCCGTGCGTCCGGATACCGTCGGCACTGTACAGGAAGTGCAGGCCAAATACGAGCTCCTACCGCGCGGGCAATACACGCTGAACATCAAGCCCCAGGAGCTGCCTTCGGCCCGCATGAAAGCAGAACAAGGCGTTTCGATGACTGAGTACGAGGCGGTGCTCGAACTCTATCAGGCGCGTAACGCTGTTCAGATTGCTAAGGCGGATGGAGCAGCCGAAGCGGCCCCGGACACGTTCAATAAAGCGCAAGATTCTTTGAATCAGGCCGAATCAATGTATACGGCAAAAAAAGACCTCAATGGAGTGATCAACACCGCGCGCCAGGCCGTACAGGCGGCGTCTGATGCCCGTGCAATTGCAATCCGAAAGAAGACCGCGCCAGAACAGCGTTAAGGCGGGTCGTAAATCAGTTGTCATCCTTCGTCCGATTTGCGAGTCCAACGGTCGGAGGATTATATGGCTAAGGACAAGAAGTGCGCTCATCCGTCTTGCAATTGTCAGGCCAGGGAAGACAGCAATTACTGCAGCGCGTATTGCGAGTCAGCTGGAAAGACGACCGAAATTCAATGCAATTGCGGGCATCCCCAGTGTTCGCCGGCCGCCGTCAAGTAGGGCTTGGAACGAGCACCGAACCCGGCTTTTCTATGAGTTAGCTACTTAGGAGACTCCGAACAGCGACGCTCAGTTGTGCTCATCGAGGCGAGCTATAAAGGGACTTCACTTTTTTGTTGATGATTCGCCTCAGCGGGCCGAATCAAGCGCCGAAAGAATGGAGCTAACCGCATAGCTCGCTTCTCCACTTAAATTGTCAGCTGTGTCCCGGTCCAGTCAGCATATGAGCGGGATCCTTTTATCTGCTCCAAGCTCCGCATCCAGAGTTCAAGCATCAAGAGCCTCCAGAGCCAGTGAGAGTTATCGCGCCGTCCCCTATCGTGCTCTCTCAGAAGCTTCAGGAGAAACTCTTCCGAAACAATATTGCGATCAAGGAAGATTCGGCTGGTTAAAAGATCCCAGAGCAGCGTGCGCAAAGAGCTACGGAACCACAATGCAAGCGGAACGCCAAATCCCTTCTTCGGTAGGCTCAACAGTTCGGGAGGCAAGCGGTCGCCGACGGCCTTCAAGAAAATTTGCTTGCCCTTTCCGTTCCGCATGTTCCATTGGTGCGGAATTGACATAGCAAACTCGGCGAGTTGATGATCGAGCAGAGGGCTGCGCACTTCGAGCGAATTGGCCATTGACATTCGATCCACTTTGGCAAGCATGTCTCCGGTTAAATTTGCCCGGCTTTCAAAGTAAATGGCTTGAGGAACGATGTCGGCATGCTCGGCTAGCAGGCAGTCTCGAAAAGTTTGGGCGAGGAAAGTGGAATCGGCTGGAAGCATCCACTCCGGCCGTAAAAGAGCCTTGCGCAAGAAGTAGGGAGCATAATTCAGCTCGAAGTAGCGGGTGAGCGGAGAAGGACGGCTGATCATGCGCAGATAGTTCTTGCCGTAAAACGAATAAGGCCAAATATCGGCAATCCGCGACAGCAGAGTCCGCGCAAGCGGAGGGACAACATCGAGGCGACGAAGCCGGTCAAGGGCGAAGAAAGTGCCATACCCAGCGAACATCTCGTCGCCGCCGTCTCCTGTTAGAGCAACTTTGACGTGCAGCGCTGCAAACTCGGAGACGATGAAGGTTGGAATAGCTGAGCTGTCGCCAAAAGGCTCATCGAAGTGATCGACAAGCTTAGAAACGAGGCTGACGGAGTCTGGCCGCACTACAATCTCGTGGTGATCCGTGTTGAATTTCCTGGCGACCAGCTCGGCGGCGGGGAGTTCGTTGAACCCGCTCTCTTCAAAGCCGATCGAGAACGTTTTCACGCGCTCTGAAGATTGCATCGCCATAGACGCCACTACCGAGCTTGAATCGATACCACCGCTGAGAAACGCGCCCAACGGCACATCGGCGACCATACGCATGCGCACAGATTCGTCAAAGATTTCACGCACGCGGGTTGCTGCAACTTCTTCGGTCATGCCCGGCTGTGTTTCGGTCGCGGGGTCTGGAAGTTTCCAGTACAACCCTTCGTGCACAGTGCCGTCGGAATCGTAAAGCAGCCATCCTCCGGGCGGCAGCTTCTGAATTGCTTTGTACGGGGTCAGCGGATCGGGAATATAAGAGAACTGGAAGTAAAGCCGGAGAGCCTGATCATCAATTTCGAGCGGTACTCCAACTGGGTAAAAGCATTTCAGCTCGCTGCCAAAGAAAAGCCCCTTGGGGAGAATAGAGTAATAAAGCGGCTTCTTCCCGAATCGGTCGCGAACCAGAAGCATCTGCCTGCGGCGTGCGTCCCAGATCGCGTATGCGAACATGCCGCGCAATTGTGGTATCCCCGTAATGCCGCACTGTTCGTATAGGTGGACAAGCGTTTCAGTGTCGCTGTGAGTGGCGAATCGATGCCCGTCGGAGATAAGGGAATCGCGAAGGGATTGATAGTTGTAGATCTCGCCATTGAAGACTACCCAAGCGCTGCCATCTTCGTTTGAGATCGGTTGATGGCCGGTGCTCAAATCAATGATGCTGAGCCGGCGCATGCCGAGGCCACAACCGCGATCGACATGAATGCCTTGATCGTCCGGCCCACGGTGGCGAATCTGATCGCACATGGCCCTGACGGCAGATGCTTCAGCGCGGCCTTCCCGCAGCACAAAGCCGGCTATTCCGCACATATCGGATCTTGATTCACGAACATGATCGGCCTCAATTATCCCAATGATCAGTGGGGCCGCGCTATTGCACACCGTGCAAACCGGGTTAGGCCAAATTCGGGTTCGCGTAAATTGCTGCGGGCCAGGCAAACTCAAATAACCGACGATTTTGGCCGTCGGACCATTCGAATAACGCGGAGTGAGGCTGTTCAGTGATTGTGAAAGTTCCGATGCCATTCAGGATAAGAGCTGCTGCGAAATGCGCGGGTAATGTGGCGATCTTCCGAACGATAAGCGAGGGGGCAAGCCTTTTTTCTCCAAACACAGGCGAGTGCCAGGTCTCGCACTCTTCGGCCGGAGATGCAAGGGAAACGCGATTTCGGACTTCAGATGACGCGAGATGCCAGAACTGCTCTAGTTCGTGGTCGCCCGGCGGTCCAGCAATGCAATCCAAGATAAAGACGAAATTCGGCTTGACGAAAGTAACGAACCGGCGATGAGTGATGCCACCATATTTACATTCACCGAGGATCGCATCGCCGGCAGTGTTCATCACCGACGTGATAAGCGCGACCGCGGGTGGATTCGACCACCGAAAGGGTTCGAGCGGGATTGCTTGATCGCGCCGGTCTACGCGGACCGTGTTGTGCGAGGACGATCCGCGGAACGCGTTGCGCCATTGATCTTCGACGTAAGTGTACGTTCCTGAATCGACGAGTATCGGAGTGTCGCCGCCAGTCGCAACAATTCCGAGCGAATCGGAATGGCTGTGACCGGCGGGGCCAGGGCCGAATAGGCCCGCATCAAAGACGACGCGATTCGATGAAGTTTGCAGAACCGCCAATCCAGCATCGGGAAATACGCGCGAAGTATACTCGCCGACGCTCGACCCCTGAGTACGGCCGAGCCACCACGCAGCCTGAGGGAACAGATCGCACCTCTCGAATGTCCAATCTTTTCGACCCAAGAACGTCGCGCAGGTGGCCAGTGTGGCCCGGCCGAATTGGTCGCGGGGACCATAAGGATGGAACCAGCGACCGCCATCGTCATCTCCGAGAAACGGGAGACTGCGCGCCGGACCCAGCAGTGCATGAAGGAAATCGGCCATTCGAGCTAACGCTTCCATGTATTCGCGAGCCGGATGAGACACAATGGCGTGAAAGAGAAACATGTCCAGCGCATACACGTGATAGTAGGTGGATTGCTCGAAATGGCTGCCATCGGGACGTACCTGGCGGTCCAGTTGCTGAAGCACGGTCTGGTTGCCCAGCTCAAGCCAATGATCGGCACGCGGGAAAGACAGAAAGAAGTGGCCGAGCGCGTGCAATACGACGGCTTCACCAAGCAGATGCGTGTTGGGCGAGAAATAGAGTGAGAGATTATTTTCGATGTAGCAGCCATGTTGATACAGGCTCTCGAGGAATCGAGAGCGTAGATCGCCTGGCATGTGATCGCCGATGAAGTGATGCAGCCAGATCCAGGAGAATGCGCGGAAGGCGACTTCGAGAGCGCTGGTCCAGTTGATCCCACGCTGATAGGGATTTTGTCGCCACCAGGTATTGAGTTGATCGAAGATGTTGCGCATGTAAATCTCGCGGCCGGTAAATAAGAAGGCTTGGGCGAGCAGCACGAGATGCTGATGACGATTAAGCTCGCAAATAATCTTGTGGTCGCCAACGCGAGAGAGATCCAAATACGGGATCAGGCGGAAGTATCTTGGCACTGTCGAGATCTGGTTCGCGTAATCGCGCCGCCACTCAATGGTTGAGCCCGTTTCAAGAACTACACCGAGAAGCGGAAACCGATGAGCAATGATCTGATCGGCTATCCGCAAAACTTCCGCTGTGAAATCTGTGGATTGTAATTCTTCCGCGATGACTTCAGGACCAGGTAGGTTCGCCAGGGGGGGAGCACCTTTGAGATCCAACGTGGGCGGGAATGCGAAAAGCTCAAGGTTTCGGATCTCTTGTTTGAGTCGAAATGCGAGTTCGCGCGAGCTTCGCATGCAAGGTGGGCACTCTATTCTCGCAGGGTGCCTAGAATTGTGTAGTATGGATGGAGTCGAGTTGAAAGCCGCGATTAGGACTCGGCGCCCTCACTGAGCGGGAGTAATTCAGCGGTAGAATGCCAGCTTCCCAAGCTGGACGTCGCGGGTTCGATCCCCGTCTCCCGCTCCATCTTTTCAATGACTTATGAAGAACCGAAAAACACTCGTTACGCGGTTAGACCCAAGACATCGACAACTTCCTGTCGGTGTCTTGCATTCAAGCAGCTAGCCCGAGTCCGCGAAAGACTTCACGCATCTGTTCCCGAATGCTCTGATAGCGGAGATTTAAGGACGTCGGATTGGTTCCTGGCTGGATGGAGTCGACGTTGACGATCCCGCGTGTCAGCGGCTCCACAACTCGCTCCCGCAACATCATAAGTGCGCTGATCATTCGCAAGCCCTGCGGAGTCGGTTCGTAGCGGCGACTCTTGCCGACAAGGCGTAAAAAGTCTTTCCCGCGGAACTTCTTCAGATCGTAAGCCGCTTGGCGAGGGCCATAGTCTTGTGGTGAGGCAGTAGTTTGTCCGCGTACGTGGTTGGCGAATGCCGAGGCACTAAAGCCGTCCGGTGTTGCCGATAACGCAATGACCGCTCGCGCTGCCTGCCACGTGCGTGCGCGATTGAAATCCACGCCCGCAACTCGCGCCGCACCGACGAGAGACGATTCCGGCAAGTCTTCAAACTTCGTTCCCGCGACGAAGCATTGATCCATGCAAGACAGCGATTCCAAAAACCGCTCCAGGATTGTTTTCAAGCCGTGCACCATTCGCGGTAACCTCTCCAGAGAGCGACCGCATTTCAGGGCCTCTACATTTCGGGCCATGGCCTCGGCTCGCAGCACACGCTCGCCCTTGCTATAGATCTTCAATGCCAATTTCCCGCAGTGCACTTTGAAGATCGTCAAATCATAGCTGGGTCTCTCGACCGTAACCTGCCAATCCTTGAGGCGCTTTTGCTTCTTCACATAGGGTCGGTTCTTCCTGCCGAGGATGGTCTTCAGCATTGCGATGTCCATCCGGACACGGTTGCGATCCACCAAGCTTTCGAGCACCTGCGCCATCTCTGACCCCTGGTGGAAAATGAGGTCCCGGTTGTACTCAAACTGGTACACCGAGTACTCGTAACGGAAGCCGCTCCGCTACCGCGCTCCGGCGTCGAGCGCACAGTTGATGCAAGTAGAGTAGATCCAACGCCGGCACACTGCCGCGATTCGCCCTACAGCCGATTCATCGGTCAAGGTCTCTGCGATTCGGGCAAAGCCAGCCAGATCAGAAATGTGGCTGAAGCAATTTCCGTCCCTTGTAAATAGAATGCCTCCCTTTCTTGCCTGCCGATCCATGTACTCGTGCCCGTTCAGGATCACCTGTGCCGGGAATGGCGGGTGCCCACTGATCTTGATGGTGATGTGACCCCAGTCGCGATCTAGAATGTGAAACGAGTAGTGGTTGACATAGGTCGCCGGCTTCTTGCGTGTGATGCGGCGATTTGGATGAATGTCCCAGACCGGCGCAGGCGCTCGGCTCACCAAAATGAGGAACAGCCCTTCCTGAACGGTTGTGCACCGCAGAAACTCTTCGCCGATTTCGTGCTTTGCTTCGCCCACCCGGCAATCTCGTATCGGGATTTCGCTTTCAGCAGCCCACGCTCGTAGACGACGGGAGAATCGGCCCGCCATGCGCATCAGATGAGCATTATCGAGCGTCTCTTCCGATCCGGTTAGCTTTCGCCACCAAACGCGAAAGCCGCCGGCATCGTGACCCATGCGGAAATAGGCATTGACCACAATGCGATCCAGGCAGTCGTAGGTGCCCGCCAGGAGGGCTTTATACGTCCGGCTCAGTGCATCCATCTTCTTCGTCGAAACTAACAACTGCTGCACCGCGCCGCAACGTGCGATTGCTCGCCACTAGCGAAAGAAAATGGTCCGGGCGTGTCACAAGCAACGGCTGCCGTGGCTCACAGAGCAGAGACAATTATGTCCGAAAAGAAGTCAGAGAATCCAACGAGAGATTCTATTGAAGACCAACCGTTTCCCGGCATTGGATCGCGTGAACACCTCGTGAAGGATCTGCGGACCAAGGCAGAGCGGTTTTCCGAACAGGCCAGTCTGGAACAAATCATTGAGCTACGTTGATCATCCGGTCGCTGTTGGCGGTGAGGGGACTGCTCCTCCCTGAGCAAGCATCAAAACAGACACATTGATCTGATCCTCCGCAGTCCAGTCGAACCGTTGCGAGGAGAAGGACTCATTAGGCTGGCGAACGTACGTCACATATCACGCGACGCGAGAGGCGTACGAAATGGCGAGGCAAAATGCGCGAGCGATTCAACGATGTCCCCTAGCAACACTTGGTGCCGCAGAGCGTCTTGTTTTCACGATCCTATCTCCCGGTTTATGAAGCAAGCCCCGGTACCGGCCGCAAATAGCGGTGCGCGAGCGGCTTTCGTCAGTCTCGAGACTTCGCGTTCTTGTACGCAGGTCTTCCTTTCAGCCCCTCTCGGTTGGGCTTGGCTTCAGGGCAATTCCCGCGCTCGGCGCCGACGCTCCACAGTTCGAGCCCGGGCGGGTTTCGGTATCCATCCCAGATTGACGGCTTCGCCTTTTGCATAAGGCACAAACAATCTGGCTCGGACCCTCCGAAAAACTGGTTTCGCTTGGCTTGAGAGCGGCCCCCTTTGCTCCGGGTCGCCCCAACCGATCGGGGCAGGAAAGGAAGACAAAAACATGCTTTGCAAAAATCGCATCACTCTCATCGGGTTTCTTGGCCAGGACGCTGAGAATCGCGCCCTACCGAATGGGAACCGCTATCCTCGGTTCTCACTCGCGACCAGCGTCAGCTGGAAAGAGAACGGCAGTACTGAGTACA
>JBPCLH010000251.1:0-15174 GCA_051003475.1 Bryobacteraceae bacterium | reverse complement strand
CGTTCACCTTCGTGACTGTTTTCCACGGTGCTGTCGTGGATATTCCGCTATTGGAGTCCGACCCGCTAGAGGACGAAACGTAGTAAGTGGCCCCGAACGCCTGTGTAATAAAAAAAGACAGAGCTATGACAAGATGTCTCAGGGGCTGCAACTCGTGCCTAACGTGTTCCAGGCTAGACATAATTCACCTCGGTCGAACCGGGCCATAAATGGAGAAGTCCGCTGGCCAACCGAGTGGCACAACAGGGAATGTAGTAAAGCATGTATTTCAATGGATCCTTCGCGCAAAGGATCGCGCTAGAGCGTTCCTGGCCGGTGAAAAAGAGCGGCTAACTTGCTGAATTCACGGCCGAGATAAACTGCATCTAGTTCTGTGACCGGATTGCACTAGACGGTGAATGGCAATCCGACGAAGCTTTATCTAAGACGGGAGCTCGGTGCATCACGTCTTCCACTACGCTGGATCAGTCTGCTTTACCTTCCACAAAATCTGCCGCAACATTCCAAGCCACGTCTCGGCATCCGGACCACGTATTCCCAGTCGCCGCACCAGACGCCTCACTTTCAGTTCGGTCGATTTCGAAGTACGTTCGTTTACATAACCCGAGCGTTCGAGCAGCTCCAAGAACAGTACCGTAATACGCTCCAGGTCTCCGGCCGTGACCGCCTTCGCAGACTCGAAGCGGCTCGCAACGGCGCTTTCGTCGCGCCCTAACTCGTACAGACAAACGGCCACAGCTTGGCCCAGATTCATCGATCCGTGCTCTTCGCGCGTAGGTATACGGAGAAGCCAATGACAGTAGCTCATATCCTCGTTTGAAAGACCGAACTTTTCAGAGCCGAACAGCAAGGCAACGGGAGAAGAGTTCAACTCGCTCCGGATAAACGCGCTCGCAGCTTCAAGGCGGTGCAGCGGAACGTGCAAATTGCGATTTCCGAGTGCAGTCGTTCCCACGACCAGGGTGCAGCCGGCTATCGCAGACGCAACACCATCGAAAACCTGAGCCCGTTCAAGAATGTAATGCGCGCGAACAGCCGAGCGAGCCTCTTTGAAGGCCACGTCGTACGGGTTTACAAGACGCAGATCAGTGAATCCGAAGTTGCTCATCGCCCGGGCCGCGGCGCCGATATTGAGGGGGTTGCGGGGTGAGACTAGAACGATCCGCAGAGGATCGGGCACTACTGCTCCAGGTACGTGTAGCCGTTCAATCCTTCTTCGTAAAACTTAAGCAGGCGCCCGGATTCTTCGTAGCCGATGCGTTGCTCGCGAACGGCTAGCTCCACGTCTTTGCGGAACTGATCGAGCAACGTTTCTGAGTTATATTGCACGTACTTCAGCACCTCGCGGACCGTATCGCCCTGGACCACCGTTTCGAGCACAACTTCGCCGTGTTCATCGAGCGCTACGTGCACGGCATTCGTATCGCCGAACAGGTTGTGCAAGTCTCCGAGTATCTCCTGGTATGCCCCCAAGAGAAATGCGCCGAGGATGTAAGACCCATTATTAAAGGCATGTAGAGGGAGGGTCTTCTTCACGTCTCGCCGATCGATAAACTGATCGACCTTTCCGTCTGAATCGCACGAAATATCTCCCAGAACGGCATGGCGAGTTGGAAGCTCGTTGAGGCGGTGGATCGGCATGATCGGAAACAGCTGCTTTACCGCCCAGTTATCCGGCATGCTTTGGAACAGCGAAAAATTACAGAAATAGGTATCGGACAACATCCCGTCGAGGCCTTCCAGCTCCTCGGGAAAGAATTCAAGTTCCGCCGCGAGCTTCAGAATTTTACGGCAAATTGCCCAAAAGAAATTCTCTGCAAAGCTGCGCTGCTGAAGTGAAAGATAGCCGAGGCTGAATAGGTTCAGCGCGGAGTCGAGCGCCTGCTGAGCATCATGGTAGGTTTCGAGTAGATTTTTCTTGTTAATGGAGCGATAGGTTTCGAAGAGATCGATCAGGCACTGCTCCGAATCCTCTGGGACGCTTGCGGGCAGGTCTTCTCCTCCGAAGCCGCTGACGCCCAGCACATTGAAGACCAGCACGCTGTGATACGCTGCAACGGCTCGCCCGCTTTCGGTGATGATCGTGGGGTGAGCAACTTCCGCCTCATCGCAGATACTTTGAATGTGATAGACCACGTCGCGCGCATATTCCTCAAGCGTGTAATTCACGCTTGATTCGAAATCGGTTTGTGAGCCGTCGTAATCGACTCCCAAGCCGCCGCCCACGTCCAAATACTTCAATCCTGGAGCTAGCTTTTGCAAGTCGACATAGATGCGGGCCGCTTCGATCACCGCGCCCTTGATTTGCCGGATGTTCGTGATTTGGCTCCCGAGATGGAAGTGAAGGAGTTGCAAGCTCTCTTCCATCCCGCGTTCCTTAAGGAACTCTACGGCCTTGAGCGCTTCGCTTACGGTAAGTCCAAACTTCGAACGATAGCCTCCAGATGATTTCCAACGCCCTGACCCCCGGCTGGCGAGTTTCACACGAATTCCGATTACAGGTTTGACGCCGACCTGTTTCGCATGCTTCGCGATTAGCTCGAGTTCGGTAAACTTCTCGACCACAGGAATCATGCGTCGGCCGATCTTTTTTGCGAGCATAACCATTTCGATGTACTCGTCGTCTTTGAAGCCGTTGCAGATGATCGGCGTCTCATTGTCGGCGATGGCGAGCACTGCCAGAAGCTCAGGCTTCGAACCGGCTTCAAGGCCGAAGTGATACGCTCGGCCAAAGTTAAAGATTTCTTCGACGACCTGACGCTGCTGGTTTACCTTTATCGGATAGACGCAGCAGTAGTCCGCTTGGTATCCGTGCTCACGGATGGACAGATCGAAAGCCTGATACATCTCGCGGAGACGGTGCTTGAGAATGTCGGCGAACCGGATCAGAATCGGTAGCGATATACCGCGCCATTCGAGCGTGTCTACAAGCTGCTTCAGATCGATCGACCGGTGCGATTCCTTTGTGGGGTGAACCAGGAGATTGCCATTCTCGGCAACAGAGAAATATCCCTTGCCCCAACTTGCGACGTCGTAAAGCTCCGCCGCATCGCCGATGGTCCATCGATCAGCCGGTTCGCGTACTTGGGCGGTCGTTGCGACCTTAGTGTTCAACGTGGGAAGTACTCCTTGAGGTGGGATAGGAGGTACTAGAAATGAGGTAACTAGTTGCTTCCTAAACCACAATTAGAACACGGGAAATCGTTTTTCGCCGACAAAAGATTTAAAGTAATTTGACCTTTGATTAGCTCGGCAGAGTAGCGGTTTCCATCCAGAAACTTTTGATTTGCTGTGCAGCCGAGATCAAACCGTCTAAAGTGGATGGCTTCTTCAGGTAAGCGTTCGCATGCGAGTCGTAGGCGCGCCTTATGTCTGATTCAGCTCGGGAGGAAGTTAAGACAATTACCGGAATACGGCACGTCTGGGGATCGCTCTTAATTCGGGCCAAAACGTCATGCCCGCTCACTTTGGGCAAATTCAAGTCCAAAAGGATAATATCCGGATGCCAACCTGTTTTGGGTAGAGGGGGTGGAAACACCATGCGTAGCCCTTCGGCACCGTCTTTAGCAACCTGCATGTGAATGTTCGCGCCCAACTCGCGGAAGGCTTCCTCAAGTAAACGTACATCACCCGGATTGTCTTCAATCAAAAGAACTTCGATCATCCTATGCGAATGGCCCCGAGGCATATTTCGCCCTTCAGGTTAAGCGCTCTCGATGTACCCGCTTGGCACGTAGACTGCCTTCCGCGCCAGAAGGTTGCACCTAACGTTCGCCTGAAAGCACGCGCTAGGAGGTAAGACAAGTCCCAGTACGGCAGGGATAGAATCCCATCCCAGTACCTGGCAAGTGATCGGCCGAAGAGTGAGCATAGATTTTCTAAAGCAGATAAGCACTTAAGTCGATAGAACTTCTGAGCGTGCCCTTCATGGCAATCCAACAGACAAATTCGAAAGACGGAATGCCGCAGGTTGAAAACTTGGACTTCCTAAACCTACCGCTCGCTGAGCCGAAATCGTCCTCCGCCCCTAGCAAACTCCTCATAGTAGACTCCTCGAATTCGAATCGGTGCGGACTCAGGACGGCTCTAGGCGAACTCGAGCACGAGCTGATCGAGGCAGAAACGACGTCGGAAGCGATTTCAGCAATCTCTCTTCATAAGGTTGACCTGGTCCTCATAGATTTGTTCGCACCTGAGCTTGGCGGGGCAGAGTTCTGCCGCATGCTCAAGAAGGCCAGCGCAACACAGTTTTTGCCGGTATTCGTCATGGCGCCTTCGGACGATGTCGATAACGAAGTTCGGGCGATTGACGCCGGAGCCGACGAGTTTCTAGCGCATCCTCTTCGCCCCAGATCAATCCGTGCCCGGATACAGGCGAGTTTGCGGCTTAAAGCTATGATCGATTCGCTCGATCATTCTGAGACTGTCCTGTTCTCGTTGGCGCAGTCGGTGGAAGAGCGCGATCCAGGTTTGGGGCAACACTGCCAACGGCTCGCTTTGATGGCTGCGGCAATTGGCGTGGCCTTGGGCCTTGCGCCACATGACGTACTGGCGCTACAGCGGGGAGGATATCTGCACGACGTAGGTAAGGTTGCGATTCCCGACCACATCCTGTTCAAGGCTGGAAAGCTAAATTCCGAAGAATGGGGAATCATGAAGAGCCATGCAGAGCGCGGCGAGCGCATCTGCAGCAGCATGCGGTCACTTGCACCCGTTCTCCCCATCATCCGCCACCACCATGAAAGGTGGGACGGCTCGGGTTATCCGGACGGTCTGAAGGGCGAGGAGATTCCTGTGCTTGCCCGCATTCTTCAGATTGCAGATATATACGATGCATTGACGACCGCGCGCCCCTATAAACCGGCCTTCACCTCAGAAGAGGCCATTCAAATTCTCAACAGCGAGGCCGAACGGGGGTGGCGAGACCCGACCCTTGTCGCAACTTTCTCCGATATACTACCCATGTTCCGGACCCACACGCCACCTGATATCTCGAGAATGTCTCTGAACGCACTGGCGGCATCGATCGAGCGGTATCGAAAAGGCCCTGGCCGTAGTCACCCAAATGGGTCCTCGAAAAGTTCAGAGCCGGTTAACCAAGTCGTCGGATTATAATCGCTGCCGAAGGCATGCTGATCGTCGATAGTGCACGGACCTCAATAGGCCCACCGTCCCTGAGAGTTCTGAACCAGGAGGTGGTCGAGTGCCGCCTTTGTCCGCGCCTGGTCCAATACCGGGAATATATCGGACGCGTTCAAAAGCGCGCCTATCGTGGGCAGGAATATTGGAGTCGGCCCTTGCCTGGTTTCGGAGATCCGGAAGGTCGGCTGCTGATCGTAGGACTGGCACCGGCGGCACACGGTGCAAATCGCACCGGCAGAATGTTCACGGGTGACCGATCAGCCGAATTTCTTTACCGCGCGCTTTGGGAAACCGGATTCGCGAGTCATCCTCAGAGTGTCTCACGCGATGACGGTTTGTTGCTGAAAGACGCCTATATCACTGCCCCTGTCCGTTGTGCGCCTCCCGATAATAAGCCGAGTCGCGATGAAGTACTCACCTGCCGTCCTTATTTCGTTCGCGAAATCGAGCTGCTGAAGAATGTCCGTGTAGTCGTCGTGCTCGGCGGCATCGCCCTCGACGCATACCTTTCAATCCTGCAGGATGCCGGATTTATCAAATCGCGGGCTGCATTTCGTTTTGCTCACGGAGCGCGTTTCGATACCCATCCAAAGGGCCCATTAGTATTAGCGTCTTATCATCCCAGCCAGCAAAATACCTCAACAAAACGGCTCACCGCCGCAATGATGCGGGAGATATTCGAGCATGCGCGGCAATTGCTCGAGCGGCCTAAACACCCGGAGGTGGTTGGGGTGGATAGCTCGGCGGATGCGGGTAAGTAACGGGAGTGGGATACGCGCCAGCTTGAAGATAGGGCTGACCACCGCTTTCAAACAGGCGCCGCGTTTCGTCGTGCAACAGCACCCATAAGCCATAGACCCCGAGAGCCGTTCCGATCGGAATGTGAAACAAGTGGAAAACTGAAACCACAATCATCAGAACGCGAGCCCAAGGTTTGAACTTCAGTAATCCCCATCCGCCGATAATGCATGGCAAAGCGAGCAGAAGCACGAACACCGCAATGCAGAGGCCGATGATCACCAGGATGGGAGCCGCCATGGCACCGCTGTTATCGTTTGACCACGGACCGGCCGATACCCCAGCCAAACCCGCTAAGCCGCCAAACACAATCAGAACGACAATGCCGGCCAAAGCTCCCAAGCAACCCATGATGATGTTCAGGACGCTCAGAATTTTGACGTGGTCTCGCATATCGGCCCTCACGTCGATGATACGCGAAACGAAGCCAATTTGTTCGTTGCCGCAGTAGTACCTTCAGTCACTTACGCCCTGTTTTACGAAACGAACTGGTCTTCTTTACTCGTCGTCTCGGATGCAATACATTTCCTCCATGTATAAGAAAAGAGGTAAAATGGGTCTCAAATAGTACGTATGGACGTGTTGACTTCCGTACTTGGGTTTCTTTTCGCGGCACCGTCGGTTCGTTCCCAGATCGTGAACGGGATGCGTGACGATACCTTCTCCGGGATTTACCGCCTTTCGTTCTTTGATTGGTCACTCCTGGTGCCGTATTTCGGGATGCTGGCCGTACTGTCCGTGTACGGCTTGCACCGCTACGAGACGATCCGGCGCTATATCAAACACCGCTGGAAACTACCTCAAAGCGCTCCTCAGAAATTCGAGCAGCTTCCAAGCGTGACGATCCAGCTG
Source organism: Bryobacteraceae bacterium (assembly GCA_051003475.1). Taxonomy (GTDB): domain Bacteria; phylum Acidobacteriota; class Terriglobia; order Bryobacterales; family Bryobacteraceae; genus Bog-105. The sequence goes on along the minus strand of JBPCLH010000251.1, from coordinate 8,382 downwards.
CCGCTCTATAACGAGCGATTCGTGGTGGCTCGGCTGCTGGAAGAAGTAACCAAAATCGATTACCCGCACGAATTGCTGCAGATTCAGGTGCTCGACGATTCAAGCGATGACACGCACGCCTACACTGAGCGGCTATGCAACCAATACAAAGCTGCGGGGGTGGTGATCGAGTACCGGCATCGGACAAATCGCCACGGTTTCAAAGCGGGGGCGCTGCAAGAAGGCTTAGCGACCGCAACAGGCGAACTGATCGCGATATTCGATGCCGATTTTCTTCCTCCGCCGGCCTTCCTCGTGCGCACGGTCCACTTTTTCACTGATCCCGGCGTGGGAGTGGTGCAGACGCGTTGGACTTACTTGAACAAAGAGTTCAATCTTCTGACTCAGGTCGAAGCCATGTTGCTTGACGGGCACTTCGTGCTGGAGCATGGAGCCCGATGTGGATCCGGCCTCTTCTTCAATTTCAACGGCACCGCGGGCATTTTACAGCGTAAAGCGATCGAAGATGCAGGCGGCTGGGAGCACGAGACGCTTACGGAAGACTCAGATCTGAGTTACCGCGCACAGCTAAAGGGATGGCGCTTTGTGTATGTTCCCAGTATCGAATGCCCGTCGGAACTGCCGGTGGACACTTTCGGGTTTCAGGTGCAGCAGGCGCGCTGGGCGAAAGGGCTCACCCAAGTTGCCAAGAAGCTGCTGCCGCGAATTCTTCGGGCAGACTTGCCGTTTCGAGTGAAGGCCGAAGCGTTCCTGCACTTGACACCCAATATTTCTTACCCCTTGATGATGGCTGTTTCCATGCTGATGCTGCCGGTCATGATTGTGCGTTTCTACATGGGCGTGTTCCAGATGGTAGTGCTCGATTTTCCACTCATTGTGGCATCATTTTGGTCGATCTCGGCGTTCTATCTTTACGCGCAGAAGGAACTCTACCCTAAGACATGGTGGAAATCGATCGCCTTTTTGCCGATGCTGATGGCAGCCGGCGTAGCTCTCACGGTCAGCAATTCGAAGGCGGTACTGGAAGCCTTGTTCGGCATTCAAACAAGTTTTGCGCGCACACCCAAATATGCAATCGGCCAGGCGAAAGTAAACGTCAGGCCTGCCGCCTACCGGCGCCGCAGCGGCTTGCTTCCGTACTTCGAGCTGGCAATTGGCGGTTACTTTGTCTACATGATCGACTTTGCGATTGAGACGTTTAACTTTCTCGCGATTCCGTTTCTGCTGCTGTTCGTTTGCGGGTATTTCTGGGCGGGGTTCAGCACGCTGTACCAGGAGTATCGCGACAGGATGCAGTGGCAGCGCGCCCGGAAGCTGGCAGAAGCGCAATAACTTCGGTGCCCTAGTCCGTACGGGCGTAATCCGGACTATTCCAAACCTATTCCGCTTGGTCACTCTCCGATCTTTGTAGGCACTTGAGGCGATGACAGCCGAAGAGTGGGTATGAGGCTTTCACACGCGTTTGCTCGTCATGCCTTGCTCTTCTCAAGCATCTCGAATGCGGCGCTATTGTTCTTCTTCCTTTTGGGTGGCCCGCCTTTTCTTGAGGCGGGCCAGATTTTTTCCGTGCAAAGCTTAGGCATTCTTGGCAGCAGCGCGGGGACAGTGAGCGCGATCAACAACTCCGGCTCAACGGTCGGGTTTGTAACGAACGTCCAGGGCAACCAAGTTCCTGTTTCCTTCAACGGGGGAACGGCAAATCCGTTGAGCGGCTACGGTCGAGCGAACGGTATAAACTCTGCCGGAACAGTGATCGGCACCTCGTATTCGAACAACACGCCGTATGTTACGGAATGGTCAGGCGGGCAAACGACCAATTTGGGAATCTCCGGCTATGGAGTGGCAATCAACAATGCCGGTCAGGTTGCGGGTGGCTATAATACCTCAACGGGATTGTTACACGCGTTTGTGTGGAGCAACGGAAGCTTAGCGGATCTCGGAACGTTGGGCGGGACGTGGAGCTCTGTGAATGGCCTTAATTCTCAAGGTCAAGCGGCCGGGACGAGCTCGACCGCCAGTGGAGTTTTTAACGCGTTCTTTTCGAGTGGTTCCGGGATGGAGGGTCTCGGGACTTTAGGCGGGGCTTATAGCTACGGTATGGCGATCAACAATGCCGGTGAGATAGCAGGCAGTGCGCAGACCTCGCAGGGGCTCATGAAAGCCGCTGTCTGGAACGGCGGGAAAATAACCGATCTGGGCACTCTTGGTGGGTCTCAAAGCTATGCATACGGCGTAAATGGCGCGGGCACGGTCGTCGGTTCTTCCTGGAGTACTGGCAATCTCGCGATGCACGGGTTCATCGATACGGGAGGCGTGATGATCGACTTGAACCAGTTGCTTCCCGTTAATTCAGGCTGGACAATCGATGCGGCGTACGGAATCAACGATTCCGGCGATATCGTGGGCACGGGAACGCTGAATGGGCAATCCTACGCGCTTGAGCTGGCGACACCCTCAGCCCTCTTGGTCGGAACGCCAGAACCGGCTACTCTGTTGCTGGCCGGCTTGGGATTCCTCATGGTCGGCAGTGTCCGGCGGCTGAAGAGAAAAGGACCCGCTTCGGTTTAGGTCAACCCTGCTTAAGGCTTGCCATAGCCGTGCCTCTGACCCGCTATGTGTGACTTCCCAGTCTAGGCGAAGAATAGAGTTCATCCTCAGTTGCTGCGCAGAGCGATCATCGGCTCTATACGTGAGGCTCGGCGCGCCGGCATGTAACCAGCAAACAGTGCTACAACGCCGAGCAGTAAAACGATTCCGGCGAAGGTTGCTGGGTCTGCTGGTCTGGTTCCGAACAAGAGCGACGCGATCCATTTGGCGGCTCCGAAGGCTCCAATGATTCCAAGGGCAGCTCCTACGAAAGTCAGCCGGAGCGTTCTTGCGATCACGCCAAATTGCACTTGAGGAGCAGTTGCGCCCAGCGCCATGCGAATCCCAATCTCATGCGTCTGCCGTGTGACCGAATAGGAGATAACGCCATAGATTCCGAGAGACGCTAGAACCAGGCCAAGCACCGCGAAGCTCGTGACCAGCACCACAAAGAAGCGCCGCGGCGAGACGGCTCGGTCTACGATCTCCTGGAGCGGGCGGAATTCGGACGCGGGCTGACTTGGATTCAGCGAACGCAGCATCTTCATGACGCTTGAAGCGAGTGCGCCGGGAGGAAGCTTCGTCTTTACTACCAGTTCTGCTCCCTCCGGATCGGCTTGGGTCGCAGGCAGATAGATCTCAGGGCCTGCGGACACTTCCAAGCTGTTTTCCCGGACATCGGAGATCACGCCAACTATCTGGGTGTCTGCCCCATTCACAAGCGAGATGCGCCCGACCGGGTTCTCGCCAGGCCAGAAACGGCGAGCGGCTGATTGATTGACGATCACGACGCGCTCACTTTTGGCAGAGTCGTGCCAATTGAAATCGCGGCCCTCCCGCACGTGGATGCCCATAGTGCCGAGATAACCTGGCGTCACGATGCGAACGATGGCGACGAGTATCTCCCCCTTGCTGTATCCCTTTCCCTTTGCCGAAAACATCCAGCTTCGATTACGACCCAGCGGAAGCATGTCTGTAACGCCGGCCGATTCGATGCCAGGAATGGAATCGATGCGTCGCAAAATCTCTTGCAGGACGGCTCCGCGTTGCGCTTGGTTTTTGCCATCATAATCTATCTTGATGACGGCTGCCTGGCTGGGCTGGAATCCCAGATCGACATTCAGTACGTTCAGAAAGCTCCTTAGAAGCAAACCTGCGCCGATCAGCAGCACGCACGCGAGCGCCACCTCCGAAATCACCATTAAAGAGCGTAGGTGCTCGTGCTTGCTGCCTGGGCTCATTCCTTGTCCGCGGTCCTTCAATGCATCCTGAATATTGCCGGCCGACAATTTGAGTCCCGGGGCAAACCCGAAAAGAAGCGTGGTTGCCACAGTGATCAGCAGAGTCCAAACCAGAGCGGCAGTGTCCACTCTCACACTACTCAGAAGCGGGAGCGCAATCGATCCTTGATGGGCCAGATAGATGGTGACAGCAAAAGCAAGGCTCAGACCGAACAATGCACCCGCAGCCGACAGCACCAAACTCTCGGTCAGGAGTTGACGGAACAGCCTTCCTCGCCCTGCCCCCAGAGCAGTCCGCATGGCGAATTCCTTGCTCCGCGCGGTAGCGCGTCCAACCAAAAGATTCGAGAGATTGACGCAGACGATGAGTAAGATCACACCCACCGCACACCAAAGCACAATGAGCGATCGGCGCAACTTGCCGCTTACAAAATCTTTGAGCTGAGTGATAGTGGACGAATAGTCCATCCCCCAATCCGGGTGAGCAGATTTGAGCTGCTGGAAGAGGATATCGGCTTCGGTTTGGGCCTGGGTCACGGACCTTCCCGGCTTCAGGCGGCCAATGAGGGAAAGAGTATTTCCCCAATCGCGAATATCATCCATGATGGCCGGAACATAAACGTCTATCCTGAGTCCGGGCGAAAATACGGAACCGAAATCGAAGGTGGACGGGAGCACGCCGACGACGGTCACCGACTGCTCGCCGAGCGTGATGGCCTGACCCACAATCATTTGATTCCCGCCAAATTGGCGGCGCCAAAAGGCGTTGCTCAGCAGGACCGCGAGCCTGCCACCCTTTTGACACTCTTCTTGCGCGAAGAGCCGCCCTAATGCGGGCTGTATGCCCAGCGTTTGGAAGAAATTCCCGGCGACCATGACACCATTAACTGGCCGTGGCTCACCGCGGCCCTTTAGCGTGTACTCACTGCTTCCAAAGAAGGGGTTATAGCTGGTTACACTTTGAAAAGACTGATTGTGGCGCTGGAACTCCTCGTAGGCTGACACGGTGTAGGTAACGCCCGAAAGCCCGGCAGCTTTGAGCAATCCGGCACTCAACTTTCGCCCCGATGCAAGCCAAACGAGTTGCTGCGCATCTGGAAATGGCAGCGGCCGCAGCAGAACGGTATTCACGACGCTGAAAACTGCCGTGTTCGCAGCGATACCCAAGGTCAGAATGAGTACGGTGATGATCGTAAAGGCGCGATCTCTGCGCAGCGTGCGCAACGCGTAGCGAAGATCCTGCGCACACTCGTCCCAGTAGTCTCTGCGTCGTCTACGCCGGTCCCTTTCCTGACCCAGGCGCTCGCCCGTCCGTTGTACGCTTCGGAGATCGCCGAACTGCCGCTCAGCCTCTTGCCGTGCATCGCCGGGCTGCCAACCCTGAGCGATCAACTCGTCGACTTTAGCCTCCAGGTGAAATCGCAACTCGTCGTTCACATCCGCGTTCGGATCTGGTCCGAACAGGCGCGCATAGCGACGCCATAACGGAACTCGCGTCATTACACCTCCTCCGGCAAAGGAGGCCGCGTGGCATTAAGCACTTTACTCACGGCCGCGGCATAGGCCTCCCACGTCTTGGTCTCTTGGCGCAGGTGACGACGGCCTTCCGGCGTGAGCCGGTAGAACTTGGCCTTACGGTTGTTCTCCGAAAGGCCCCACTCGGCCTCGACTAAACCTCTACCTTCCAACCGCCATAAGGCCGGGTAGAGCGTGCCTTCCTCGACCAGCAGAGCTTGCTCCGTTTGGCGGCGGATCAGGCCGGTGACTGCGTAGCCGTGCAGCGGCCCCCAGACCAGGGCTTTGAGGATCAGGACGTCCAAAGTGCCGCGAACGAGTTCGAGCTGGATTCTATCCATGTACGTCCCCTTTGCTTCCTAGGGAAGTGTCTCACAGCACCCCTTTGAATGCAAGGGGAGAAGCCTCCCACTTAAGTTTCCGCTTGCCCATTCAGGTTTCTTCATCGCTCGATTGGTTAAATAGGAGTTCTATGAAACTGCAGAGCTATACGATTACGCAAGGCAAGGAACGTGCCGGGGCTCGATCCTTCTTCAAGGCCATCGGATTCACCGACGCCGATTTGAAGAAGCCGATTATCGGTATCGCGAATACGTGGATTGGAACGATGCCGTGTAACTTCAACCTTCGCGAGCTGGCGGTGGATGTAGCGGCCGGCATTCGCGAGGCGGGCGGTACGCCGATGGAATTCAACACTATCGCAATCAGCGATGGAATCACGATGGGCACGGAAGGAATGAAAACTTCGCTCATCAGCAGGGAAGTGATCGCCGATTCGATTGAACTTGTGGGACGCGGCTATATGTTCGACGGTATTGTTGCGCTGGTGGCCTGTGACAAGACGATACCTGGCGCCGCAATGGCACTACTCCGCCTGAATGTGCCGGGCGTAATTCTTTATGGCGGAACAATTCTACCCGGCAGGTACAAAGGGCGAGATATCACGGCTCAAGACGTGTACGAGGCCATAGGCGCTAACGCGGCGGGCCGGCTGAGCGACGAGGAGCTCTTGGGAATTGAAAATTCAGCTTGCCCAGGACCCGGCGCGTGCGGGGGGCAATTCACAGCGAACACGATGTCGACCGTAATGGAGATTATCGGATTATCGCCAATGGGACTGAACGCCATCCCGCAAGTGGACGCTCGCAAGCATGATGCCGCGCGAGCATGCGGAGAGGTGATCTTGAATGCCGTGCGCAACAATCTCCGGCCCCGCGATATCGTCACGCGTGCTGCAATCGACAATGCGATTGTAAGCGTCGCCGCATCGGGCGGGTCGACGAACGCAGTGCTCCATTTGCTCGCAATGGCGCGCGAGGCGGGTATACCGCTGACCATCGACGACTTTCAAGCTTTGGGCAGCAAGACTCCTCTGTTAGCGGATTTGAAGCCCGCCGGACGATATACAGCCGCGGATGTCGACAAGGCGGGTGGCATTCCGGTGATTGCGAAACGCCTTTACGATGGCGGCTATGTTCATTCGGACGTGATGACAATAACGGGGAAGACGTTCCGGGAGCAGGTTCAGTTCGCAACCGAAACTCCGGGGCAGGATGTGATCCGTCCTCTGAACAATCCGATCAAGAAATCCGGTGGAATCGTGATTCTGAAAGGCTCGCTTGCGCCGGAAGGATGCGTAATCAAGGTGACCGGTCTTGACCGCAAATCACAGACGGGTCCGGCACGTGTCTTCGACAGTGAAGAGGCGGCCATGGAAGCCGTGGTGCATGGAAAGATCAAAGCCGGCGATATTGTTGTCATTCGTTATGAAGGACCAAGGGGCGGACCTGGGATGCGCGAAATGCTCGGGGTTACAGGTGCGATTGTGGGAGCGGGGCTTTCAGAAAGCGTAGCGCTGGTAACCGACGGACGATTCAGCGGTGCAACGCGTGGCTTCATGGTAGGGCATGTTGCGCCAGAAGCAGCGGTTGGCGGCCCTATCGCCGCGGTTCGCGACGGCGACTTGGTCTCGATCAATATCGAGACTCGAGAGATCAGCCTGGACATTCCGCTCCAAGAGCTTCACAGTCGCCTTTCGAAATTTGAGCGGCCTGCGCCGAAGTACACTTCCGGCGTTATGGCGAAGTATGTGGCGCTGGTTGGGTCGGCTTCCGATGGAGCTGTCACCTCGCAGCCAACGTTATAAGAGCGGATTAAGAGGGCTGAGAATCCAGTGAGTGGCCGCTGGTTCGGAGTCATCGGAGCGCTCGTTTCTGTTACCTCGCATCGCGCAGCCGGAGCACAGCTCTCGACCACCTCAGCGAGCCACACACAAATCGTGCTGCTGGGAACTGGAACGCCGCGGGCGGACCCCCAACGCTCGGGACCGGCCACGGCCATCGTGGTTAACGACACACCGTACCTCGTCGACGCCGGACCGGGAATTGTCCGACGTGCGGCTGCCGCGTATGACAAAGGCATTAGAGGACTAGCGGTCGCGAATCTCCGGACAGCATTCATCACCCACTTGCATTCCGACCATACGGTAGGCTATCCCGATTTGATCTTCACGACGTGGGTGCAAGGCCGGCGCGGATCCCTGAAGGTATACGGTCCCACAGGTATCGAGGCGATGACGAAATACATCATGCTCGCCTGGCAGGTTGACATCGACGTTCGGAGTAATGGTCTGGAGCAGCGCAACCCGAGCAGTGTGGCCGTTGACGCGCACGACGTGAAGCCAGGCCTTATCTACGACGACCCAAATGTTAAAGTGACCGCGTTTCCGGTCGCGCACGGCGAGCTTCAGGCGTATGGCTACCGATTCCAGACCCCCAATCGAACGGTGGTGATTTCCGGCGGCACGAGCCCCAGTCCTGTGCTGATCGATAACTGCCAGAAATGCGATGTCCTTATACACGAGGCATTCTCCGAAAACTTCAAGCCCGCCGACATGCCGAATTGGCGGCAGTACCTGAGGGTGTCCCAGGCTTAGTTGAAGGCTAGAGGCGGCGGTGGCGGCCGGTTCGTTAGAATCGATTCGCCAAAAACAATCCTTGGAAAGGACACCACCGCCGTGAAGAAACCGTACCATATCGTG
>JBPCLH010000250.1:0-2854 GCA_051003475.1 Bryobacteraceae bacterium | reverse complement strand
AGATCCCCTTCGGCTTCGGCCTGCAAGCGCCAGGCAATCCGTCGAAACAGATGCTCTCGATTGAAGGAGTGCGATGCTTCTCCGAATACATCCCGATAGCGTGTTCTAAGCTCTCCTGTTTTCAACGTCTTCAGACTTTCGATTTTCATCCCAACGGCATCGTCCATAGCAGCGTGTTTCTCTCTGAGGGTTTTCCCCCAGAGTCCATGAACGCTCCGTTCGGAGGCCAAAAGCAAGCTCGTCTTTGTGGATCTCAACACCGATCAGCAATGGACATCTCCAGTTAGGATTGGCGTGCACCGGGGATGTTGGGTGCACGCCGTTTTTGACGATGTCGTGTGGCCGGTCTAGCTTATTACTTTTACATTGGAGTGAACTCCTCCCACTCCGCCACTTCGTGCACGCCTTCGCTGGCTGTTTCGAGCTCCTTCTGCTGTTCGGAACTACGCGGTGGCTGATACACCCGGACTACCCATTGAGGCCGGCGATTGGGCTCGATCGGCTCCTCCTGGTTGCCTGTTTCGCACCACCCAGCGCGCGTCTTCAGAAAGAACATCGTCATCGTGGGATGTCGGCCGGAAACGGCCATCTTAAACAGCGTGCCTAGCATCTGGGCTTTCGCCTCGAGTGCACCCTGCCGGAGTTCTTCAGGAAAGTGCTTACGCAGCGTCGTCGTGGAAGCCAGATCCAGCAGAGCAGCGATTTGCTGCTGCTTCACACCGTAACCGGCCAGGGCCTTCACCATGCGGCGTTGTTCCTCCGTCGATTGAAATTTATGCCGCGGCATCGAGCTTGTCCTCCGTTCCTCTATCGATCGGTAGCCCAAGGACAACCATTCCCCCGGAGCCTGGTGGCTGCCGGGCCCGTTTCTCAAGTACGGTATCGAGCAGCGGATCGGCGGGAGCCTGGCACTTCAGCCAAAACAGCAGCATGGCTGGATAGCGGCCCGAAAGCGCCATCTCATACGCCGTGCGAGCTACGGCAGCGGTTGCTTCCGCCTGACCCTTCCATAGTTCCGCTCGAAAATGTTTGCGTAGCGTTTTGGGTGAGCGCAAGCGCAGCATCTCGCAGATCCACTCCTGCCGCAAGCCCACCGCCGCGAGCGATCGCACCAGCTTGCGCTGCTCTGCTGTAGGCTTAAAGCTAGGCCGCGGCATCGATGTACACCTCCGTTTCGGATTCCGGCAATCGTTCGGCCCGGACCTGATCAAAGGTACGCCCATCAACCTCGAGAACCGCTGCTTTCCCGGTCAGATTTTGCCAGCGCAGCACAATCACGTCCACGTACGCAACCTGGAGCTCGAGACCATAGCAGATGCGGCCCGTATCTTCAGCGGCGATCAAAGTGGTTCCCGACCCGAGAAACGGATCGTACACCACTGCACCTCGTTCGGTGTGATTGAGAATCGGCCGGCGCATCAGCTCTACCGGTTTCTGCGTTCCGTGCCCGGTCACCTCATCCGCGCTTCCGCCGCCAAACGGGTTCAAGTTCGAGACTTCCCACAAGGTCGACTGCCGTCGACCGCCGCACCAATGCGCCGTTTGCCCTCGCCGAACCGCATACCAACAGGGCTCATGTTGCCAGTGATAATTGCCGCGGCTCAGCGCGAAGTGTTGTTTAGCCCAAATGAGCTGCGATCGGATCTCGAAGCCGCATTGCCGCAGTGAGGCCGCCACTTCCCCGGCATACAGACCAGCGTGCCAAACATACGCCACATCGCCTCGAAACAGCTGGAACGCCTCCGACCAGTCCACGCGATCGTCGTTCTCAACTAGGCCGACCTGCCGGATTTTCCCCAGCCCCGCTCTCTCGCGCCAGCCGGGAACATATCCGACGCCGTAGGGCGGGTCCGTAACCATGATCACCGGCGCCACAGACGCGTACAGTCGAGTGACATTCTCGGGCTCTGTGGCATCTCCACACAGCACGCGGTGATCTCCGCAAACCCACAAATCACCGTGCGCACTGACCGGCAGGCCGGGGAGTGCGGGGATCACTGCGAGGGACTGCTCGTCTGGCCGCAGGACTAACAGCTCATCGATTTCCTTGGGATCGAATCCGGTGAGCGATAAATCGAAACCTTGAAGGTTCAGCTCGGCGAGTTCCCGGGCAACCGCGTCCAGATCCCATTCGGCCCAGGTGGCGGACCGGTTGGCGATCAAGCGGAAGGCTCGAATCTTCTCCGGCGTCCAGTCGTCGCACACGATCACCGGAACTGCGGTGAATCCAAGCTTTTGCGCTGCTTTCAACCGCAGATGACCGTCGATGAGGGTTGCATCCTGCGAGACCAACAACGGAATCTTGAAGCCGTACTCGCGAAAAGAGGCGATCATCCGGTCGACGACGTGATCGTTCTTGCGAAGCGGGCACTGATAGGGCGAGAGACGTTCGACAGCCCAGAGTTCAATCACCAGTGGGGATGGCATAGGCGACCTTTCGGAAGATGCGGGAGGAAGTGGCCGGTCGATGGGAGTGCTTTGATCTTCCGGCGGTATACGTGATGGCATGGATGTATTCCTTTGGCCGGCGCACTTGGCGCAGGCGTTCGTCAGAATGAAGAGTTCCTTCGAACCGCCGTTGTGGCGAGAGGGCGAAGGAAACCCTGAGTGGGATCCCGGGTAACCGGGAGGTTATGGACGGCGCCAAGATCGCGTCACCAAGCTACTGGGCGATCCGCGCGAACGCTAGATCTAATCGTGATCTTTGGCAAAGAGACAAACTGCTGGCTACGTGGTATGGAAACGAGAAACTTTTCTTGACGCTGTTGGTTAACCGCGAATCACGAGTTTCTTCTAACTGCGAGAAGTGGTCCAACGCCAGCCGATTTCACGGAGTCGCGACATAACGGCTTCT
>JBPCLH010000249.1:0-13992 GCA_051003475.1 Bryobacteraceae bacterium | reverse complement strand
ACTCGTAGTTGCCAAATCGCCGCGCAGCCGCTTCCTTCTTACGACTCGGTCCGAAGCGCCCCGGCCCCGACCATTACACCTTCGTTCGGCGATTTCTGCCGGGCCGCTTCCGATAGAGATCTGTCGTGATTCGGAAACTATCGTGGCCATCTATGCCTTTTCAGATTAGTAGAAGCCCATCGCAATTCGAGTGACTTAATCGCGGAAAGAGTTTTTCACTGGCGACGCCCCGGCGCCAGAGGCATACCCGGGATGCACACCGCGAGCGAGCCCCTGTTGATCGGCAATGCGTTGCAGAAGTCTGCGGGCGAGCTGAGTTGGCTCAACCTGGTCTTTCCACAGGTTGTTTTCCTCGTTCCGCTGGTGAGGTTTCCGGGTTTCATCTGGCTGATCGCTGTGGGATTCGCGCTGCCGAAAACGATTTCGCAATCACTGCAGCGGGAGTGAAGCAGGCAAGTGGCCGCCGGTGATTCATGCGCGGGCCGACGTGATAACAACACAACGGTACTAATCATCGGCCTGAAAGACGCTTTACGAAATGTTCGACTGTGCGGCAAGGTAATTAACGTCTGGCATCCAGATCGCGGACGCGCTCGACGCCGCTCATAAAAGGGGCATTATCCATCGGGATATCAAGCCCGCGAACATCTTCGTCACAGATCGTGGCCAATCCAAAATCTTTCAGAAAGGACTGCGCCATTCGTATTTATAGAATTGGGGAGATCACGGATGAGCGCGCCGAAAACTGCTCCGACGGCCGAACCGGAAAGACTGAAGCCTGCCGCGCAACTCACGGTGCTTGCGGTCGGAATCGCCGTGGCAATTACGGCGGGAGATCCCACCATCCTGGCAGGAAACCTGGGCAAAATTGTCTCGGGCCTGAATGTCACGGTTGACACGGCGAGTTTCATTGCGGGCCTGGCAACTCTGACTTCGGCGGCAGCGACGCTCGGTGCCGGCACATTGGGCGATCTGTTCGGCAGCAAGCGGCTCTTTGTCATCGGTCTGTTGGGAGCGATCGCATGCGACTTGGCGTCAATGGCCGCACCCTCCGCTGCGGTGTTGATTGGGGCACAGGCGATCATGGGAGTGAGCTTCGCACTCCTGTTCGGCTTGGCGCTGGCGATCATCTCCTCGGCCGTGGCACCCCAACGCCGGGCGCAAGCAATCGGCCTGTTCTTGGGCGCGACTGCGCTCGCGCATCTGCCTCTTCCCACCATCGGCGATTGGCTGGCAAACACGATTGGGTGGCGTGGCATGTTCTCCGTTTCGCCAGTGGTCGCGCTCATCTCTCTGCCGATTGCGTTACGGTACATGCCGGAAAGCCCGAGGGCCGAGCGCCGAAGGGTGGACGTCGTGGGCATGCTGGCCGCAGCAGTGATGCTACTCGGGCTCGTCTATGGCATCTCGCAAATGCAGAACCGGCTGACTGCTCGTATCATCGTGCCGGGGGTTATCGGGCTCATCGCTGGTGTGCTCTTTATCTGGTGGGAGCTGCGCACGCCGAATCCGGCGCTGGATCTGCGACTATTTCGATTCCGCCCTTTCAACGCAGCGGTAACGGTCGGCGCGGTGATCAATTTCTCGATGGGCGGGATCGTCGTCGCTATCAGCTACTGGGTCACATTAGTGAAAGGCGAACCTTCGACCGTGGTCGGGCTGATTCTCATTCCAGCGGCCGCCGCCCAAGCCGGTGCGTCAGTAGTTGGCGGGTGGCTGATGTCGAGGTTTACCGCACGCTCAATCATGATAAGCGGCTTAGGGATTATCGTCGTCAGCTGCTTGGGGTTGGCAACGCTCGGGGTGACGGCATCCCCGATCGCCGCCGCGGGCTGGCTATCGTTGCTGGCGGTCGGCTGGGGACTTGCTCAGACACCTCAGTCCGACGTCATGATGAGCTATGCGTCGCCCGAGTCAGCAGGCTCGGTCTCGGCGGCGAGGTCAGGCATCGGACAGGCGTTTTACGCCCTGGGGCCCACTGTGTATACGGTCGCTATCATGAGCATCTTTGTCCCTCAGGCCAGAGACAAGCTGGTTGAGCAGGGTATCTCGGAAGCTACCGCCCGAGCGTCGCTGCGAATCGTGCCGGCAGCAACTGAAGGTCACCTCAGAAGAGTGTCTTCCATCGACCCTGAAGGCGCGCATCGAACAGTGGCAGGCTCAGAGTACGTGATGGCGCACGCCTTGCAGACGATGAATCTAATATCGGGACTCGTTCCACTTACTGCTCTCCTGCTGGTTTGGTTCTGGCTACCCAATGGCTCGATAGGGCGATGCAGGCTCTCGCGGACCAGTTGAAAAATCGCTCTGACTTATTCGGATACCCCGATGAACCCGAATGAGCCCAGCGACTTTAGAGCATAAGTTCGCGGTAGTTGGCAAGGCTTTACGAATCCCAACAATTACGGTCATTGAACTCTAAAACTCTACTCGTTGCCCGCTACCTCAGACACGCCGGAACACCCCGATCCAACGACGGTACGGCACGCGCGAATCCGAATTCGAAGCATGTAGAGAAGAATGCACAGATTTGCGCAAAGGATTCCAATGTGTTGCCAGTTAGGACGCTCCGCAATTTTAAGGACCTCCCACGGCAGGTAAAGGGCGCCCGAAAGCAACGCAAACCATTCCGCCCAGACACGGCGGTTCCATAAGCCCCAAGCCTCAGTGAACCGCACCGCGGCGTATATTACCGCGGCAGCTGCAATAGTCCATAAACGCGTGTCAGTAAGTCGTGACGCAGCATGCAGAAGTGCTTGGGCAAGCTTCCGGTCAGGATCGACATGCAGATATTCAAGGAAATCCCCCGCCACATCTTCGGCATCTTTGTGAATCAAGCCCAGTAAAGCCAACCCGAGGAGCAGCACAATTATGCCTTTAAGAGCTTCTATGCTGGCAACAGTGCGCAGTCCAGCTTTACTTGCTTGCTCGTCGACGGCTCGCGGTGAGCGGACAGTCTCCGCAGTACTCATCTTCCGCATGCTCTCACAGGTTCAGCGCCGCACATTGCAATGAAGCAGTATGTCGGCTGAAACTTGCTCTTGCTGGTAAACGTCCCAACGGGCAAGGAACTTTGAGGTGTGCTCAGAACGCGCAAAAAGCGGTTCAACCCAGGGTGGGTTCATTGCAGGAGGGCATCAATGAAGGTCAAGTTAGCAAGTTCCGGATTCATCATTACCGCGCTGCTGCTGGGCGGTGTAGTCACGGAGAAGCCTCGCATCTTCATTACAGAAAGCCAGTCTTTGCAGCTCTCCGGTAAGGCTGCACTCGGGGATGCCAAGGGCGGCCTGTCGCTGACGGGCGGCACCAGCCCTCAGAACGTCGAGGTCATGAAGACTTTTCTGCGGCGCTGTCCGGCCGTCACGGTCACCGGAAACAGAGACAAGGCCGACTTTGTGGTTCGCTTAGACCACGAGGAACCGAATCCCACAACCCTCTTCGTTCACGGGAACAAAGTTGCCGTGTTCACTAAGAATGACGATCTTATCTACAGCACCTCCACTCGAACACTGGCTAGCGCTGTCAAGAACGCATGCGAAGCTATCAGCGGCGATTCCCGAAAGTAAAACTCAATTCTTAAAGACTGCATCTGGATAATAACGGTTCGCAACTCACTTTCGTGGACTATTCGTCGCGGTGAGCCAGGTCCATCGAAAATGCAGGACGACAGATTGCAAAATATTCCGCTCCCTCCGGCTCCGGTGTGCTGTAACGGACCCACTCGCCTTTGTAGGCAATAACGGCTTGCCCTTCCAGGACGTCGATGAATCCGCCTGCATAATCAACTCGGATCATTCCGCTCAGGACCACCGTGAACTCATCGAAATCAGGCGTTTGACCTGGCTCCTGCCAGCCGCCCGGGCTACGCATATGCGCGATGCTTACCTCCGAACTGTCGGAGTTTACTCGCCCGATGTACTCGTCAATCAACTTTGGCTTGTTGCCGGCAGCTTGCACGCGAGTCGGCCGCTCGATCAATTTTGGTTCGCTCATACGTGGGGATGAACTTAGGATAGATCGCCTAAACAACGGCAGCACGCTCCTGAGCTGTGTCTCAGACTGCCTTTTGACAACCTCAAACCCAAGTGTTCCAAACGGTTTGCCAATAAATTTTGTTGCAAGCTTGAGCATTCAGGTGTATTCTCGGGCTTTAAATGGTTGCTCCTCTGTGCGGCGTGTCGTGCCATGTCGAAGACGCGCAATGTGATTCACCGGCAACGCGGGACCGCAACACAGAAGAAGACTCGGATCTCATTCTCGGATGTCGGCCAAAGTAGCGGCGGCTCTATACAGCAATGCGTTCGCGCCTGTGAAGGTGCATGTCGTCCCGGGTTTACTCGATAAAGTCACAGAGCTTGTTCTGGAAGGTTATGCCACCACGCCGCATGGCGGTTTGGAGATAGGTGGTCTTCTGTTCGGGCGCCGTGATAGCAGTTTCATCACGGTCGAAGACTTCCGCCCACTAGTCTGTGACCATTCGCAGGGCCCTCGTTTCATTCTTTCCGACCGCGACGAGCGAAGCCTTTGCGATCTGATAGGAGCTCCCGCCATTGACCCCGCACTCTACGGTCTCGGCATCGTCGGCTGGTACTGTTCTCACACTCGCAGTGACCTGCTCTTGTTGGACCGTGAATTGGTTCTGCACGATACCTACTTCCCCGGTGCGGATGACTTCGTGATCGTCCTTAAGCCGCGCGATCTGCGAAATGTCAGTGCAGGCATATTCTTACGGGGCGCCGATGGCATCATGGACTCTCAGTGTCCGGCAACAATTCTGGAATTACCGGAGCTCGACACCGCTCGACGGTTCAACCGGACGGCCGCAAGCAACAGATATGATCTCTCGCCCTTCAGTTCGCGTCCAGTTCCGCCGCGCGTGAACGAACACGCATGCACTTTGCCATATAACGCGAGTGTGATTGAGTCTGCTCCCGCTGATCAGCTCATAGTGGAACCTGTGTCTATCTTGGCTAATGCCACGGTCAAAGCCAGTAAGCATAGCCGCAGGCCGGCCAGATGGAAGGTTCTGTTAGCGTCCTTAGGAGCCATTGCGCTGTTGTGCCTGGGCGCATGGCGATTCCTGCAGCTTACGCAGATGCCTCCCGCCAATCTCCTTTTGAATTTGCGTCCTCATGCCGGCAAGCTGCTGCTGTCCTGGAAATCGAATTTGGTCAGACCTCAGCGCGCTCATGTTGATATCTTCGATGGCACTTCGAGTGAGCACCTGAATATTACTGAGATTTTCCAACCCAGCGGTGTTCTGCTGTTCACGCATCACACTGGAAATGTTCATGCAATCCTCACGGTCGAGACTAGAAGTGGAGCCGTGGTTCGGAATGCATGGTTTACTGATCCTTCGGCCGCGATCCAAAATCCGGCATCATCTGAAAAGAATTCAGAAAGTGCCCCTCCGACAAATCTCTCAGCCTCAAATACCCCTGGTCTAAACCCGCCTAAGCAGCAACTGGAATCCAAAGTTCCCGCGATTCATCACCCGCGACGGCGGCGTTTCCGGCGCTCGCATCACAAAAAGATAAGAACATCATCCACGCCGATTCCGTCCCAACCGGGAGTCAGCGCCAGCCAGCACTAAACCCACGGCCAGGCAACTCCAGGCGAACCAATCGCCGTGACGGGCATAGAAAGTCGTACTTTGCACGCTGCCGTATTTGACTGGGGCCGCAAGCTCCTCATATGGAGGAATTCGCTTGATCACCCGCCCACCGGGATCAATGACGGCGCTAAGCCCATCATTGGTCGCGCGAACTATGAATCGTCGATTTTCGACTGCGCGCATGCGAACTAATGAGAGATGCTGCTCACGTGCTTCGCTCCGGCCGAAATATGCATCATTAGATAAATTAACGAGAACGTCGGCCCCTTTCTTTGTGAACTCGCGCACCAGATCCGGGAAAGCGGACTCGTAGCAAATGAACACGCCCAGCCGGTGTCCTGCAGCCGGAAGGAGCTTGATGTCGTGACCCGGAACGAAATCGCCTGCCTCCTGCGTGATCCGATTCACGAACGAGAACAGGGGCGGGACGAACTCGCCGAACGGCACCAGGTTGATCTTGTCATAGCGGCCTGCCTCTGTTCCGTCCGGTCCGAGCAGCAACGCTGAGTTCAGAGGCTGGTTCTCGGAGCTGTACGCCACGGTGCCGAACAAAAAATATCCGTGATGTCTCGCGATCTCGGTCGCTACCTCATGAAACATCGGATCGCTGTAGTAGTAAAAAGGAGCGGGCAGCTCAGGCCAAAGGATGAGGGTCGCGGGCAGCGCATCCGAGATCAACGTCAACTGCTCTTCTGTCTTCTGCTGAACCGTGCCAGTCCATTCGGTTGTGGGATCGATGTTGGGCTGAACTATCAAAGCCTTCTCGTTCGCCGGCATGAGCTCTGGAATCGCTGGAAGCAACCATAGCAGCGGAAGGACTAGCAGCGGAATCAATCGAGTCCGAGAGTATCCCAATAGCACGCAAGCGAGCGCAACTGCTAGCATTGCGAACACGAAAGACACTCCGTAGACCCCGATAAATGGCGCAAGCCGCAAGGGCACTGACATCGTGATGCCTGCGTTGCCAAGCGCCAGCCACGCAAATCCAAATGTTCCGTGGGTACGTTCGAGGCCGGTCCAGAGCGCTGCGACGGCCGGCAACGCGTATCCGCGACTCATGAGGGGACCCGCCAACCAGCTGAAGACCGCTAGATGGAGACCTTTCAAAATGGAGAAGAGAAAAAACGAGCCCCAGGCTCCCCACCGCCCCATCCCGCCGTGCACTTCGAGCACGAATTGAATCCAGGTACATAGGAAGAACCAGAAGAAGACGCCCGCCGCCCATCCGTATACGAAGCGCTGCCAACCATCTCTTGTCCTCGCCAGCGCGATCAGCAAGGGCGTAAGCGCAACGGGCGCCAGGAAGCGCAAATCGAATTTCGGAAAGATCAGGAGCAGCAGAACTGAAGAGAGCAGTGCGAGCAGAGTATCGAGAAAAACTTGAAATAGCCTAGGCATTTGCCCGGGCAGCTCGTTCGCTTACATCGTCGGCCATATAAGAGCTGCGGACAAAAGGTCCACTGACCACCATTTTGAATCCGATCGAAAGTCCGTAATCGCGGTACGCATCGAATTGGGCTGGCCGAACAAACTCGGCGACTGGAAGATTTCGCCGCGTCGGCTGAAGATATTGTCCGATCGTCGCCACATCGACGCCCGCAGCCAATACATCTCGGAGCAGTTCCTGTACCTCTCGCTCCGATTCTCCGAGGCCGGCCATCAGGCCGGATTTCGTCAGAACGTCCAGTCGGTGTTCTTTTGCAAATTTCAGGACCCGCAGCGATTGCAGATAATCCGCTTGAGGCCGCACACGCCGGTAAAGGCGGCGAACCGTCTCCATGTTGTGATTGAACACATGCGGTGCGGCATCGAGCACGCGCGCAACGGCGTCCAGATCGCCGCAGAAATCCGGAGTCAGAACCTCTATCCGCGCATTCGGAAGCGCCGTGCGGGCCTGGCGCACGGTTTCCGCGAAATGATGCGAACCGCCGTCTTGAAGATCATCCCGGTTGACCGAGGTAATCACGACATGCTTCAGCTTCATTCGGGCGGCCATTTCGGCGACCTGCCAAGGCTCGTCCGGATCCAGCGAGAATTCTTTTTTAGTAGGCGACCCTTTCGGAACCGAACAGAACCCACATCCTCGAGTACAAAGATTCCCGAGGATCATGAACGTTGCAGCGCCCCGGTGAAAGCATTCATGGATATTCGGGCAGCGCGCCGACTCGCACACCGTGTGAAGGCGACGACGCCGCAGCTCGGTTTTCAGCAGATGCACAGATGCGAAATGGGTCCGGCTCTTCCGCAGCCAGTCGGGGAGATGAGGGTGGGCTGAGGGAGCAGCAGCGGCGGGCACAAACCGGTCAATCTGAACAAGCGCATCGGCTGCCACGAATCCCCATTCTTGCATTTTGAAAAAACGAACCCAAACCCGAAAAGAGGGGAGTTCGTTTGGTAAAAAAGCGGCCTAGTCTCCGTAGTCCTAGTCATCACTAGACAAGAAGCTTCCGAGACCGCCCAGCCCGGAAACCGCTCGGAGTGGGTTGCGCTCGTCCCCGCTATGTTCGTGCCCCGCAGGAGAGAGCTCGTGACGCAGGCGCTCGAGCGTCATGCTTTGCAGAATGACGCGCCCAGGACCTGTGAGTGTGGCTAGGAAAAGACCCTCTCCGCCGAAGATGGCCGTGCGAATGCTGCCCACCATTTGAATGTCATAGTCGATGGTCGGTTCGAACGCGACCAAATGCCCTGTCTGGACCTGCAGTATCTCGCCCGGTGCAAGAGTGAAATCGACATGATCTCCGCCTGCATGCACGAATACGGCACCCGGCCCGGTGAATTTTTGGAGGATGAAGCCCTCGCCGCCGAGCAGTCCCGCCCCCAGCTTTCGAACCATGGCGATATCAAATGCTACGCTGTCTTGAGCAAACAGAAAACCGTCTCGCTGGACCATGATCGTCTGTCCGGGCGCGAGTTCGAAGACCTGGATTTTGCCCGGAAAGTGGCCCGCGAAACCGACCTCGCCTTCAGCAGCATTGGCCCGGAAATGGGTGAAAAACAGCGATTCGCCCGTGAGCTTCCGCTTTAGAGCCCCGATCAGCTTATCGCCAAGCGATTGGCCAGTCATGCGAGTTTGCCAGTCGACATTCACCGATTTGTAGACCATCTTGCCAGCTTCGGCGTATAGTTCCTGGCCCGCCTGGAGATGTACGCGGGCGATTTGCAGGTTGTGACCCTCAATGTCGTACTTGAGCGGCTGCACGGGTGGCGCAGGCGGATAATAGGTCGCTGCGGCGGCTCCAGCTCCGACCGGCTGCCCGCAATTCAAACAGAATTTCGCGTTATCGCCGAGTTGTGTGCCGCAATTGGTACAGAAGGCCATAAGTCTTCTATCCTACGCGAAAACTGGACACCGGAGCTGGAGAAGGCACCGGATGCGGGAACAGAAACTTCAGCGCCTGCCCGACACGGGCCCCCCAGGCCTTCTCATCGTGCCCAGCCCCTTCATCTGCGACGAACTCGAGATCCTGCCCCAATCGCCAGCCTTTGAGAATTAGCGCATCGCGGAGGTCTTCGACATTTCGTAAGCAGCTTTGGGGATTGCTGCCTTCGCAAGTGCCGACATCGAGCCAGATCTTTTGCGATCCCTTGTGGTTTGCCCTGTACACCTTTTTGAGAATGTCGCGATTGCCCCACCAAACCGAGGGCGACATGACGAGCAGCTTCCCGAAGACTTCCGGATACCGGAGCCCGAGATACATCGTGACGAGGCCTCCGAGCGAAGAGCCGCCCAGGCCAGTGTTCACGGAGCTGGGCAGGGTTCTATATTCACGATCAATGAAGGGCTTCAGATCGCTCGCGATCATCTTGCCGTATTCGCGCGCGAGGCCACCACGACCACGGTAATCCGGCACGTGCGTGTATTCGACCATCCGCCTGGAGCCGGTGTTGTAAATACCAACTATAAGCAGCGGCTCGATCTCGCCATTCAGAATCAGGTGTTCCGCGACTTTGTCGACACCCCATTCGTTGTGATTGAATGCGGTTTCGGGATCAAAAAGATTCTGGCCGTCGTGCAAATAGAGCACTGGGTATCGGCGGGATCGCGCGGAATCGTAGTCCGGCGGCAGATAAACAATGATGTCGCGAGGCTCTTTAACGAATCGCGAACGGAAGGCGTCGTGAAGTCTGACTGCTCCGGTGATTGTATGGACCAAGCGTGGCGATGCTTCCTAGCTCTTGACGAAATCAAGTGCGGCGGAGTTCATGCAATAGCGAAGCCCCGTCGGTTTCGGGCCGTCATTAAACAGATGTCCGAGATGCGCTTCGCACTTGGCGCACCGGACTTCAGTTCGAGTCATCCCGTAGGCCGCGTCGATGCGATCCACCACATTCTCTTTCGCGATCGGCTGCCAGAAGCTGGGCCAGCCCGTGCCCGATTCAAACTTGGTTTCGGATGAGAACAAGGCGTTACCACAGCAGATACATCGATACATGCCATGTTCATGGTTGTTCCAGTACTTGCCTGTGAACGCACGCTCCGTCCCGGCTTGCCGGGCGATCTCATATTGCTCAGGCGTAAGCTGCTGGCGCCATTCAGCGTCAGTCTTCGCAACTTTTTCAACTTCCATGACTCCCTTTCGTTGGCCAGCATTTGTGAACTCGACGAGCTTCACAACCTTTCGACCCCGAAACATATTGAATGCCGCCGCGCTGAAGCTGCTCCCGAGAGTCAACCCGGCACCCGCGGTGATCCATAAGCCGTTTCTTAGAAAACTCCTGCGCCGCATATCTCTATGGTAAATGACGCCGGCCAGCTAAAAAGGAGCCGCCAGGCCGCCTAAATCCTGCTACTTTATAAGCATGCCCATCTTCGAATACGCTTGCGATGATTGTGGAAGCAAATTTGAGAGACTCGTGCGCCGAAGCGAAGAAGCTAACGCGGTGCGCTGCCCCTCATGCGGTCAAGATCATCTGACCACGCAGTACTCCACGTTTGCAGCAAAAACGAACGGTACCAAAAACGATTCCCAGCCAGCTGGCGGGTGTGGGGCTGGCATGTGCCAAGGCGGCATGTGCGGCATGAACATGAACTGAAGAGTCCCTGCAGAGAATCAAAGAGCTGGGCTGCGTTGCACCACGCAGCCCCTTGAGTGTCTTCAACCTTATCCAGGTTGAGCACCGCTATGCTCTTAGCCGCCCTCGTGGGAAGAGCTGGTGAGTCAACTGTAAGCAAGCAGGAGCGCCAGGAGCAAGAACCTTGAGTACGCTAGTACTGTTGTTTGGTTAGTACTTTTGAAGGCGAAGTAGCTAGCCAGCCCGAGTAAGTACTAAAACGTCAGCACCCATGTTGGGCGCGATGACGGTCGAACTCGGCCTTCATGTTTTCGCATTCATCTCGAAGCCGTTGCATCTCGGTTTTCGCCCTTTCGAAGGCGCGCGTGTCGACCGCGGCGAGTTCCCCCATCTGCGAGGCGACAATCGAGAGGTCCATAAGCGCTTCTGCTAGCTTGTTCCGCTGCTCGCAATTCGGCTTGGGCTGCAATTCCAGTAATCCTGATTGTGTATCGGAAGAGCACGCCAGAAGCTTCAGTCGCCAAAAGCTTCGTGGCCAGGGGAAACGCCTCAGGTATTTCCGACCAGACCTTAGGATTGAGCAACGGTGTGGCGCCTCAGACTCCTCACCAGCAACGACATTCAAGGCATACTACTGGAAAAGATGGCCTCTTGAAGTGCGGCGATCTAAAACCGCGTCGTTTACCTCTACGCATGGCCTAAGGATGACGATGCGTCCGTGTATTTTAGATTCTAGGATCACTACCGTATGCCCCCCATCCATCCAGAACACGGCGAGCCTCAACGGTTTGGCAAAAGGGAATTACTCGTTTCAAAGGGATGGATTCAGGCCGTTGTGCTCGTCGTTCTATTCGGCTTCTTCGTGCTGGGATTTCTTGCTTACCGAACGTATTCGGGCGAGGCTCCAATTCCGGCGCGTGTTGTCGAAGCGGGTCGAGGCGTGCTGTTCACGGGGGAAGATATTCTTGCCGTCCAACAGGTGTTTCTTCGAAATGGCCTCATGGAATACGGTTCCATCTTCGGTCATGGCGCCTATCTCGGACCGGATTTCACGGCCGACTATCTGCGCCGGGCGGCCACCAGCGTGGCCAATTCATACCCAGGCAGGAACACATCGGAGCAAGCGCGAGCGCAGACCGCGCTGAAATTCAAAACAAATCGCTTCGACGCAAATACCAACACGCTGGTTTTCACGCCCGCTCAGTCGAGAGCATACACCGAGCTAGTGGCTTACTACGGCAAGTTTTTTTCTGAGCCCAGTACCCGCTTCGGACTCCGGCCCAAGGCCGTTAGCGATCCAACTGAAATTAAGCAACTCACCGCGTTTTTCAGTTGGTCTGCATGGGCGGCCGCAGCGTTGCGGCCCGGGCATAACTACTCGTACACAAACAACTGGCCGCCTGAACCGCTTGTAAATAACGGCGTGACGGCTGACATGATTGCCTGGAGTATGCTTTCGTTGGCCGCTCTGCTGGGCGGGATCGGCGTACTCTTCTTCGCCTTCGGCAGATGGAATTTCCTGGGCTGCCACGGCCGCGAGCGTAACACCCTCAGCTTCCGCGCTCCGGGTGAGGTGTGTTTTGACGCCGGCACAGCGCGTCACAGCCTGGTTTTTTCTGGTCATGGCTGTTCTGTTCTTGATTCAGACGTTCGCCGGAGCCGCATCCCAGCATTACCGCGCGGACGTAACGAGCTTCTTCGGGTTCGATCTAGCGCAAATACTCCCGTTCAATCTGGCGCGAACTTGGCATATCCAGCTGGCGATCCTTTGGGTCGCTACTTCTTACCTCGCGGCTGGAATTTTCCTAGCTCCTATGCTGAGTGGCCGTGAACCGAAGATCCAGAAGTGGCTTGCAATCGGGTTGCTTGGAGCGCTGGCGATTGTCGTTTTCGGGAGCCTCATCGGCGAGTTTCTGGGTATTCACGGCTGGATACGCAAATACTGGAGCTGGTTTGGTGATCAGGGCTTCGAATATCTCGACCTCGGCCGCTTCTGGCAAATCCTGCTCACGCTCGGCTTGTGCATCTGGGTGGGAATGCTGTATATCGGGTTACGGGGACGCTTGCGGACAGAGCACAAAGGCAACATGCCTTGGCTCTTCTTTTTCTCGGCACTGTCCATCCCTGCGTTTTACGCCGTGGGCCTGCTCGCGCAACCGGCGGCGCATTTCACCACAACTGATTTCTAGCGCTTCTGGGTGGTGCATCTGTGGGTCGAAGATTTTCTCGAGCTGTTTACAACCATCATGGTTGCGTGCATCTTCGTTCTGCTTGGTGTCATCGCGGAACGTGTAGCCCTCACCGTCGTTTATCTCGACATCGTGCTTTACTCGGTCGGTGGAGTCATCGGCACAATGCATCATCTGTACTTCTCCGGTACCCCGGCCGAGCACATGGCGTTGGGAGCGTTCTTCTCCGCCGCAGAAGTGATTCCGTTGACTTTCCTGACGGTAGAGGCCTGGAGTTTCCTCCAGTTGGGAGCGCAGCAAGAGGCCAGATCGCGAACTTCTTTTCCACACTATTGGGCCGTGATGTTCCTGGTATCGGTTGGCTTCTGGAACTTTCTAGGTGCAGGTGTTTTTGGCTTTCTCATCAACTTGCCCGTCGTTTCGTACTACGAGATTGGAACCGCGCTAACGACAAATCACGGTCACGCAGCCATGATGGGTGTGTATGGCATGCTCGCCGTTGGCTTGGCCCTCTTCTGTATCCGGTACATGATTCCTGAGGCGCGCTGGTCTGAACGTGCTGCGAAGATCAGTTTTTGGTCGCTGAATGCGGGGCTTGCGTGGATGGTGTTTGCGACCTTGTTTCCGCTCGGGCTGCTACAGCTTTACGAGTCCGTGAATCATGGGTACTTCGAGGCACGTAGCTTAAAGTATATTGGGAATCCGGTGAACGCTTTCATCGAATGGCTGCGCTTTCCCGGTGATGTAGTATTTATCGCTGGCGGCGTGCTCCCCACCTTGTATCTGTGTTGGTTGGCCGTTCGGTCCCCGGTGGTGAAGACCACGCTCGAAGAACCTGTGGAAATTCTATTTGCCGAGATCACGGAGCACGGAAGCTCGGACCTATAGCAGATGTTTCACCTGGAAGCACTTCTAACCGCGACATATGCAGTGATACTGATGATCATTGCAGCGGGACTCGAATGGCTTGCTAAACATTCGCATAAGCGAGCGGATCGATACCATACGGGTGGTTTTCGTTTTTATCGCGACCGCGACACGTGGGAATGCTATCCTGCCTCAGCTGGAAATGGAGAGAGCGTTCCGCCGTTAAGATAACGGGGAGAACGCATGAAGAAGCAACGGAAGCATTACAGCGCAGAAGAGAAAGTCGCCATTCTGAGGCGGCATTTGCTG
>JBPCLH010000248.1:0-8430 GCA_051003475.1 Bryobacteraceae bacterium | reverse complement strand
TACTGACGATCTTTCCCAAGGCTCTGACCTAGGTTGCCACGATATGCTTACTTATAGATGGTCTTGCGCGGTGCGAGCCTGGCGCTCGCGGCACTGTTTCTGCTGAACGGACAAAATACAACAGCTCCGCCTTCCTTTAAGGCTCGAGACACGCCAGAAAAGGTTCCTTCTGAAGCACCGCCTCCTATCACTTGTCCCGCTGGTGGTCCAATCGGCGCGGTGGATCTCCGTGTACGCTCCTCAGCAGGTGGCGACCCGTTGCCTTTTCGCACCATCAACCATCTGAGCGAAGGCGATACGGTCCTATATTCGCCGGTTCTCAGGGGTCGCGAGAAGCGCCCGGGCGAGGTGTCCCTCGTCATGGTTCCTGTCAAGCGGAAATCCGAAAAAGATGCGCTGATCGTCACCGATCCGAAGCCCGCGGAGAAGCTGCAGGAGTGGAAAATCACTGAAACAATTTCGCTGGTCGCCTTCGTGTATGGGCCGGAAGGTTTAAGCAAGAAAAAGGTGAGGGGCTTCTTATCCCGTGACGATCTCCTCATCGCGCAGCTTGCAGACTATGCGGAGAAGACCGCGCAAACAGAAGCGCTCCTTCAGGCACTCTCGTCCCTCAACAGTTCGTCGGAAAGCGTGAATGCGGCGCTTACGGGCTTCGCGTCGCAGTACGGCTTGTCTGTGCAACTCGATCGGAACGCGCCTCCACAAGTTCAGGCGGAAACGTTATTTGCCACCATGAACCCGCAGCTTGCAGCTTACGATCCGCTAACGCCCTCAACGGGGGCAAAGATCGGGCAAACCGCAAGCGTCGCGACCGCCGCCGCAACATTGTTTTTCGGCAGTCCTATTGGGTTAGCTGCCGGCGGAACGGCCATGCTGCTTGACTTACGTGCCATTGCGTTCCCCGGCACCCAATTTCGATCCTCCTTCGCCCAGGTGGTACACGATAACAAAGATCTGACCTTGTGCGGACAACGTACCCCGGCGCCTCCTCATACTCGGGTTGCTTACCTCTGGGCAAATCGTATCCCGAACATCCCGCCGCCCTCCATTCGCATCGGAAGCGCGGATTTCATTCCCACTACGCAGAAGAGTCCAGTCCCGGTCGAAGTACCCGACCCACAGTGGAAATACCTCGACCGAGCCAGAGCTTGGGCGCTGCAGAATGTCCAAAATCAGAAGACTCCAGTCACAGTGCTTAAGCTTGCAAACCAAAAAGCAATAGAAATTGATCTGACTAAAGTTAAATTGCCTCCCGGTAATTATCATCTGGCCGGCTACTGGGATTGGACACCGTTCCAAGCGACAGGAGGCGTGCATGTCCGCCCATTAAGCGATTTTCGGCAAGCGAAGCTGGAGCCAGCATCGCAAGACAGTCTCATCGCGAAGACTGGGAAATTGCCTGTCACGCTTCAAGGCGATGATTTTGAGTTCATAACTAAGATTGAATTGAAAAAGGCTGGCGACGAATTCGCGACTGCCCTGCCGGTGCGGTTCATTCTGCCGAACGGATTGAGAAAAGGCCCTCAGGATCGCGTCGATGTACAAATTGATACCGGCGACCTCGAACCAGGCGAATATGTTTTGCTCGTTTCCCAACAAGATGGGAAAGATAATCCGGTGGGCATAAAAGTTCTCCCGCCGGTCTCAAAAATAGAGAATCTTCCAGTCCTTGCGAATCAAGGAGTCGCCGCACAACATTACGTTCTGAAAGGTGAGCGTTTGAATCTGCTCGCAAGGCTCGAGGCACCGGGTGTGGTATTTGATTTGAGCCCAACTGCCTTGACAGAATCCGAGCGAAACGTAACAGTGCATCTCAAGTCTGACCCACGCCCAGGAACGGTTCTGCCGATAAAAGCTTATTTCGTAGACCGCAACGAACCGTTGAGGCTACCGGATGCGCTTCGGATCACCGGACCGTTGCCGGTCATCGCGAGCTTCAAGCTGTCGTTGCCGTCCGATGTGGCCATTGCGCTCAAGCCAGAGGAGTTTCCAGCCGGCTACACCCTATCCGCGATGCTGGACGTGAAGAATATCGAAACTCGAAGCACGTTGCGACTGGCCTGTCTCGACGACGTCGGGCCGCGCTTGTCGCTGCGTCTCGGCGAGCAGACCGAGTCCGCGAGTTTGCAGCGTTTATCGCAAGATCAGCTTTTCCTGTCCTTCGATACAGGTGGCTGGCCTGCTGGCTGTCCCGTCCAGGCACTAATTGACAACGGCAGTGACGGAAAATCGGAACCGTTTGGCTTAGGAAAAATCATTCGATTGCCTCAAATCGATGATTTCAAGTTGAGCGGTGAACAAGCGGCCCCTGGCACACACGTCGGCGTGTTCACAGGTCGCAATCTGGAGATGATCGAGAAAGTTGGATGGGATCAGGCCAATGGCGTCGACGTATCTGGACTTCCCACGCCAATTCCCGGGCAAGGGCAAAAACAGTCCCTGCGCGTCAATCTCTCAAATCCGCCGATTGCGCACGCAGCCGTTTATGTATGGCTACGCGGCGAAAAGACCGGCCGGCTCACGACCGTAATAAACAGCGGCCTGACTCCGAATAATATTCAGCCGCCAAGCGCTCCGGCATCAAACACCACCTCACCACCGATCAACCCTCCACGAGCAGGCGAGGCACCACCATCGAACAGTCCTCGACGGTGGTAAGGCAGTGCGAAAGAAATTGGTTGATGAAATCTTGGGCCGGTGTGATGCCCGACTAGATCACAGTGTTGTCTACTTGGGGCGCCTTGCCGTGGCACGGCTGGCCCAACATCCAAAGCTGCCACTTTCCCGGAATGATTCCAAGGTTATTTTTAGCAGTGAATTGGGCGCCGGCAATTAAAAGCCGAAAGCCGACGACCAGTGCTATTCCGGCAGTTACAAGAACGGCATGAAAGCTCATTGCAGAGTTGTCTCTTCAACTGCATTTTACCGCTTAATGCCATCCGCTAAGATGTTCTATCATTTTTGTATTGGTCGATGAACCTTCCCAACCTGCTGACCTTAATCCGGATCTTTCTCGTACCCCTGGTCGTAGCGGCCTTGGTTCAGCAGAATCTGCGCCTTCAAATCGGTAATAAGCTGCTGGTTGCGAATGATTTCTTCGCGCTGACTGTATTTCTTGCGGCCGCGGTCACGGACATTCTAGATGGGTACCTCGCGCGACGCTGGAAGCAAGTGACAACCGTTGGAACGCTATTAGATCCCGTTGCCGACAAACTTCTCGTTTCTGCAGCGCTCATCGCGTTGGTTGAAATTCGTCTGCTACCAGGCTGGATGGTGATTCTAATCATCGGCCGGGAGTTCGCGGTCTCGGGCCTGCGCAGCATTGCCGCAGCGGAGGGATACACGATCAAAGCTGGCGAGCTTGGGAAATTCAAAATGATGCTGCAGGTCATCGGCGTGACACTCGTCATGCTCTCGATACGCTGGCCGGATCTTCGAACATTTGCGCTTGCAGCCATGTGGGCCGTAGTGGTGATCGGGCTCGCTTCGGCCGTGGATTATTTTCGAAAATTCTGGCGCAAAGTTGACACCAGCATCAAACTACGCCGGAGGCACGAACTCATTCTGCTGGAACGCCAGAAACGTCGGTTACAGAGAGCAGCCGCCGATAATCAGGAGACCGCCGCTATTCGCCGCTCGGGCTAAAACTCGTGAGTGCGATATGAGCGGGAGGCTCGACAATTTCGTAATTGTCCTTTGTAAAGAGGACCGTTCGAACCTGCCCTCGTGGCCCTAGCGACCCAATCATCTTTCCATTAAAAAGGACGTTTACGCCGCCAGCGTTGCCCGCGCGAATGCGAGCGCTATCGTGGCCCTCGAGCGACTTCGTTTCAGCAGCCTCGAGAACGCCGCTGTAAATTTCCTTGTTATCGGTGGTAATGGAAATCCAAGTGGATTCAACTGCTGCGACTTCTACGCGGAATCCGGAGGCGGACTCCCCACCAAGCGTTGCAGCCGTAACCGGCTCAGCTGGACCATCACTCAGCGCTGATTTTTCCCGAGATCGAGTGACAAGAGGCAGGGCAGCAGCCCTGTGAGGCGCTGTGGCAAGTCTCACCTCTGAGCTCGCCCGTTCCCTACTCACAACAGCGGTTCCCGGCATACGCCTTTTCGGATTTCCAGTCAGCGAATTCACGAAACTCACGACCGACGCCTGCAAATTATATCTGGAGCTTTGCCACATTCCGTACAGGCTTGAGCATCCGGTCAGCACTGCTATCAGAGCGATGAAGGAGAAAAGCCAGCGAAAGCTCTTCGGCCGGGTGGACTGGAGCGGAGGTACCTTCGGCATCGCAGCTTGCAACTGGCCGGGCATCGCCGGCTCAGGCATCGTATTAGCCCAGTTCTGGACGGCTGCAGCTAAGTCGTCATAATTCAAAGCAAGTCGCTGCGCAAACTGGCGCACGAAGCTTCGATAAAAGAAGGCTGAGCTGATCCGCGACAGCTCATCACTCTCGATAGCCTCTAGATTCTTGACTGAAATCCGGGTGCTTGCGCAGACATCGTCCAACGTAAGTCCCTGCCGTACACGTTGCTGCCGGAGTTTTTCTCCTACTGACTCCATTGTTTCCCCGGGAGCGAACATTCGCTCTTCTTAGTGTAAAAGCTATAATACAACAGTCTTTTGCCTAGCCGTTTTTCTCAGCCTGGTTGTTCTTCTGAACCCCTCGGCCACCCAGCCGGACCTCTAAAGACGTGTAAATCTGATCGGCTCAAATTGCCTTCAGCTTTAAACCAGTTCACATTTTTCTTGGTCGGTTTTAGCTTTGCCATCAGCCTCTGTACAGCGAACACCAACCCAGCGCGGCCGAAGGCTTCTGTGTTCCGGGGATCAGCGGCGTTCGCCGACACTCGCCGGGCTGTCTCATTCGGCGAACGTCCTTCCGGATCGGACGCCATCGGCCATCTGCGCGACTGGATCGTTTCGCAATTAAAGCCGCTGGGCGGACAGCTTTCGCTCGATTCGTTTACGGCCCAGACACCTGTAGGTCCCGTGCCAATGGTCAATATCGTTCTGAAGTTCCCTGGCGCTTCCAATAAGGCCATCGTAGTTACGGGACATTACGACACGAAGCGTATTCCCATGGTCCACTTCGTGGGCGCAAATGACGCCGGCTCCTCCGTTGGTTTCCTGATTGAATTTGCACGGGCTGTTTCGACCATGAAGCATTCAGACGACATCTACATCGTGTTTTTCGATGGCGAAGAGGCGGTACGCACGGATTGGAGTGAGACCGACAGCCGTTATGGGAGCCGCCACCTTGTCGCCAAGTGGGGGGCCGAAGGAACCTTATCCCGTATCAAGGCACTGATCAATGTCGATATGATCGGAGATCGGAACCTCGACATCGCAAACGACGAAAATTCGTCGCAATCGCTCCGTACTTCGGTTTGGCAGATCGCAGCGAATCTCCGTTACGACAAATCCTTCCGTCACGACGCAGGCGGAATCGACGACGACCATAAGCCATTCGTCGATGCGGGTGTGAATGCAATCGATATCATCGATCTAGACTACGGGCCCAATGGCTCCTACTGGCACACTGCGAACGACACCATGGACAAGCTAAGCGCCCATAGCTTTCAAGTGGTCGGCGACGTGCTCCTCCAACTTGTCAAGCAACTGGAACAGCAATAGTCATCGATCACATAAAGCAAAGCGCACAAAAAAGTGGGTTCGCCGCCACCTCGCGCAATCGTGCCTTAGAAGCTGAATCTTGCCTGCAACTCGATAATACGTCCGTTCAGAGCGCTTTGCGCTTGGCCAAACAGGGGGTTACTTGTCGTACCGTCAAAGCTGATCGTGTTGCTGGCGTCCGCAGTACCACTCGGGGGCAACGGACTTAGATTCAGCTTGTTGAAGATGATGAAAAAGTCGGCGCGAAACTCAAATCGCGCATTCTCGCCCAGTATCGGAAGCTTCGGAAGTCCGAACGACTTCTGCAGCGTTGCATCAATGCTGAAGTAGCCGGGTCCCCGCAACAGGTTCCGTCCGACCGAAGGCGCAGGGGGAATTCCGCCACCCGGGGTGAAAACAGGCACGGTGAAGTAGGCCAGCGCGCCGTTCGGAAAATTACCGTTCGGCTGCATGAAAGTGGAGTTGCTGTAATCCGTGCCAGCGCCCCCAAGATAACCGTCCGGGCGCAGATTCGTGTAACCGAGGGGCAAATCCCGAACTAGACGACGGCACCATAGCCCCGACCGGAGCCGTCGCATCGTTTCCGTATACGCCTAAAGCCTCAATGCAGGCTCTGAAATATTTTTATCGTGAACTCGGCGACCGCCTTTGGGACATCTACGGATTTCGCGATGCGTTTAACTTGCAGGAAGACTGGTTCTCCCGCATCGACATGGGTTTAAACCAGGCACCCATGGTGGTGATGATCGAGAACTATCGAATTGGATTGATTTGGAAAACTTTCATGGCCAATGCTGAAATCCAATCCATGGTTCGACGCGTTGGCTTCAAGGTTGAAATGGCTGAGGAGCGAGGCGCCGCTGTGCAATCCACTTCCAGCACACTTACGCTGGGCGCATCACGCGAGTGATAGCTGCGGCCATCTGTTTCCATTTAGAATGCTCCAGAATCAGCCGCTTTCTTCCCGCTGTTGTCAGCCGGTAATACCGCGCCCGCCGGTTGGTGGACGAGATTTCCCACTTACCCATTACTTGTCCGTTCTTCTCCAACCGGTGGAGCGCCGGATACAAAGATCCGTGGTCTACTGCGAGCACATCATCCGATAGCTGCTCAATCGCCTTAGCAATCTCATAACCATTTGCCGGTCCGGCACGCAGCGTTCGCATCACCATCATGTCCAGTGTCCCCTGCAGGAGACCAAGCTTTGTATCCTCGGTTTTAGGCATTAAACCTCGCCAGACAATGCTAGCGCACCAAAATGATAGGATCTCTACAGGTAGATATCCTACCGTTGTTCGTTATCGGACGGGAGATTCGATGAAGCGCTGGCTATCGCAACTTTGGACACGTATAGGCCGCTTCCGAAGCGATTCGGATCTCGAAGATGAGTTGAGCGGTCACCTAGAAATGCAAGCCGAGGATTATTTCACGACCGGCATGCCGCGCATTGAGGCGCAACGGCGTGCCCGCCTACAGCTTGGTCGCACACCGTCCGTCATCGAAAGAGTGCACGATCAGGATTTAATTACCGCGCTCGAGAGCTGGTATCGTGATTTCCTCCTCGGATTTCGCAATGTACGCAAGAATCCGGCATTTTGCCTTACGGCGATTCTAACGCTCGCTTTCGGCATTGGAGCAAACACCGCAATCTTCGCGTTGTTGTACGGGCTTCTCTTGCGCAGTCTGCCTGTGGCGAATCCACAGCAGCTCGCTCATATCGGAGTTATTAGCGGCGCATCCCAATACAATGACGCGGACTCCGTCATCCCCTACCGGATGTTAGAACAGCTTCGGCGTCAGCAGCATTCGTTTATCGGCATCTCAGCCTGGGATGGCGATGGCGTGACGATGCAGGATAACGAAGGGACTCTTCGGATTTACACCGCCGGCCTGGTAAGCGGCAACGCATTTCCGCTTTTCGGCATGAAAGCGCACCTCGGAAGACTGATTGCACCTGGCGACGATGTTCGTGGCGGACCCGCCGAGGGTTGGCCCGTTGTCCTGAGCTTTGGTTTCTGGAATGATCGATTTGGCGCCGATCCGCAGATTATAGGAAAGCAGATCAAGATCTCGAACGTCCCGGTAACCGTCGTCGGCATCACCCCGCCCGATTTCCATGGCGTCTGGCCGGGCGGCGATCCCAAGCTTTATCTTCCGATCCAATTCGCGACAGCGCTATTACGTAAAGATGAGCTGAACACGCCAGGCTCCCTCTCTTTCTGCGCCGCCATCGGACGCTTGAAGCCGGGAGTCACCATCCTTGCAGCGAGGGCTGAAATTGCTCTCTACCAAAAAGAATTGTTCCGCCAGTTCATTCCAGCGCAATATCAGCACCTGCCTTACTTCGAGAAAGCCAGCTTGCGAGTCGATTCTGCGCGCAGCGGATTACCTACGTACTTTGGCCACGTCTATTCAGAGCCTCTTTTCATCATGCAGGGCCTCGTCGTCATCGTTCTACTCCTGTGCTGCGTCAATGTGGGCGGCCTCATGATGTCGAAGGTCTACGCACGGCAGCGCGAATTTGCTGTTCGGACCGCCATCGGCGCTGCACGCTGGCGCCTCATCCGCCAGTACCTGATGGAAAGCTTCGCTATTGCCTTGGCGGGAGCGGCGCTCGGTGCCGCGGCGGCCTGGTATGCGAGCCCCGCTCTGCTCCATTTCTTTAGGTTAAGCTTCAGTCATTCTGCAAAAGGGAGGTGGGTCAAGCTAGACCTTTCACATTCCGTTAGCGGCGGAAGAAAGGAAAGGACCAGATGACCCGAAGGCAGGATAACGCGAAGAAGCATGGGTGG
>JBPCLH010000247.1:0-18002 GCA_051003475.1 Bryobacteraceae bacterium | reverse complement strand
CTTCCAAGTTTCGATAACTGAGTGAAAACCGGAGATAACGTCGCACTCACAATATGATGATCTCGGGTTCGAAATGCCGTCCCTTGAACACCGCCGGTCGCCACTTACGCATGGACCGCCAGCCTATCAGATCGTCTCAACGGTATTCGCAACACATCCTCGGGGGAATGTTAAAGCGGTATTATGCGCAACCACGACTGCGCAGTAACTCGCGTATGAGGAACCGAACCGTGCCAGTCTCATCGAGGGAGGAAGCGCCGTCTAGTAGAGAATGTAAAATACCTTTGCCAGCGTCGGTCAGCAATAGCAACGATTCATTTATTCGGCTCGATCCATAATGAGTGGTTCGCATACGGTTGACGCGCGCTGCCGAACGGTTCCGACCATGCTCGCTACAGCTTCGACTAGGAGTCGGCAAGTCTCTGGCACGAATCGATAATGAGCAACTTCTCAATCGGCATTATTCCCGGCGATGGAATCGGACGTGAAGTGACGCCCGCCGCATTTGAAGCAGCCGGTCGCGCAGCATCACACGTCGGAGCCACGCTTGAAGCCGCTTATTACGACTGGGGCAGCGAATATTATTTCCAGCATGGCGGCATGATGCCCCACGATGCATTGGACCTGCTGTCCCGTCACCATGCCATTCTCCTCGGTGCTGTTGGCCATCCTGAACTCCCGGATCATGTAACCCTGAACGGCCTGCTGCTTCCGATTCGCCGCAGTCGATCAATTTGCAAACATTCGCCCCGCGATTCTTTATCAGGGTGTAAATTCGCCGCTAAAAGGGCTTGAACCAGGCGACGTGGACATGGTGGTCGTCCGAGAGAACACCGAAGGTGAATACGCGCAGGTCGGCGGATTTGTTCACGGGGGCCACGCCCAAGAGGTGGCAATCCAGACGGCCGTATTCACAAAACAGGGGGTGGAGCGTGTGATTCGTTTCGCCTTCGACCTGGCGCGCCGGCGCAACAAGAAACGAAAAGTCACTTCAATCACCAAATCGAACGCTCAGGGCTTCACCATGGTTCTGTGGGACCGTGTATTTGAAGCACTTGCTCAGGCCTATAGCGATATCGAAACAGAATCTCTGCTCGTCGACGCAGCAGCCATGAATTTTGTGCGTCGGCCTCAGACATTCGACGTGGTAGTGGCTTCGAACCTGTTCGGCGATATTCTGAGCGATCTTTCGGCAATGGTCACCGGCAGCATTGGCCTTGCGGCCAGCGGTAATCTCGACCCGACACGAAGATTCCCTTCAATGTTCGAGCCTGTGCATGGCTCCGCGCCAGACATCGCGGATAAGGGAATCGCGAACCCACTGGGCGCGATCTTCTCAGCGGCAATGATGCTCGACCATTTAGGTCTTGATAAGGCCGCAAACCGAGTTGACGGTGCCGCGCGATCCGTGCTTGCCGAAGCTCGCGTTCGAACTCCGGACCTGGGCGGTCGCAATTCCATGGACGAGATTCTTGAGGCGGTCTTCAACCGGCTCGAGAACAATTGATGTGCGAATTTAAAAGGCAATGGCATCCATTCCCGGACGAATTTCGATAGCCGGCGAGACCCCGACGCACACGCGCTACTGGGTCGTGGTCTTCGCGGTTGCGCTCGCCATTTTGTCCTACATCGACCGCGTACTCATGTCGCAGGCTATGCCCGGACCGAAAGGAGTTGCAGCTGAGTTAGGCCTCCAATCGTGGCAAAGAGGATATATCTTCGGCGCATTCGCCATCGCATACGCCATCTTTGAACTGCCCGGCGGCTGGATGGGCGATTGGCTGGGGCCGCGGAGAGTGCTGATGCGTGTGGTCATCTGGTGGTCGTGCTTCACCGCACTAACAGGGGCAGCTTGGAGCTTTTCCTCGCTCGTCATTATCCAGTTTTTGTTTGGAGCAGGTGAAGCAGGCTGTTTTCCAAACCTGACTAAGGCATTCAGCGCATGGTTACAAATTCATGAGCGCGTAAAAATGCAAAGCATCATGTGGATGGCGGCGCGCTGGGCGGGCGCTATCACGCCACTACTGGCCGTACAGGTTCTGAAGTTAGTCAGTTGGCACGTTGCGTTCCCTCTGTTCGGTTCACTCGGTGTCGTTTGGGCCGTTCTGTTCTTTCGTTGGTTCATGGATAAGCCCAGCGAACATAAATCGGTGAATGCAGCAGAACTGGCTCTGCTCGCGGGGAACGAAGATCTGGGCGGTGGACATGCAGATGTGCCTTGGAGAAAGCTCATATCGTCAAGGACCGTCTGGCTGCTTTGGGCGCAGTATTTCTGCCTGACTTATCCCTGGTATTTCTACATCACCTGGCTGCCCCAGTTCCTCCGCACCCGATATCCTGAGCTTTCCGACGATCAGCGAGCGACCCTGGCCTTTGTCCCCCTGTTTTTTGGTGGACTGGGATCGCTGTTTTGTGGATTAGTTGCGCCCCGCGTAGTTCAGTGGCTCGGCAGTATCGCAAAGGCGAGGCGCGCGCTGGCAATGACAGGCTTCTTTGGCGCGGCGCTCGCGCTGTGCATTGCTATTCAGATGAAGCATCCGCTAACCACGATTGCCTTCCTCGGCATGACGAGTTTTTGCAACGATCTCGTCATGCCCGGCGCATGGGCGACTTGTATGGATGTAGGCGGGAAATATGCCGGCACTCTATCCGGATCGATGAACATGATGGGTAATCTTGCCGGTTTTGTGGGACCCGTAGTTGGGGGTTACATTCTCCAAGCAACGGGTGGAAAATACGAGATGTTCCTGTATTCGATGGCTGCGATGTATCTGATCGGTACTCTTTGCTGGCCGTTCATCAATCCGACCAAACCACTGGAACGCCGTTATCAAGCTCCAATGCCTGCGCGAAGTTGATGTTCTCGACACACAGTTAGTTTGCTAAAGGGTCTGGGCGCAGTTGAAAGTGCAATACCTTGCTCGTCGTCCCTTTGCCGCCCTCTATGTGCGCCACTGCACGCGTGGCACAGGTCGACCAGAGTCCCTTGCCTTTCCAGCCGGTTTTCGGATCATCGATCCGACCGTCCATCCCTTTCGCGAAGAAACTCATTGGGTAGGGCAGGCGGAGGACTACGAACTTGCCGTTCACCAATGCCAACAGAGCGTCTTCGCCGTTGCCTGTCGCAATCGGCACATTGGTCCCCAAACCGGTGTTTCGTTCACCCACTTTGCGATGGGCGCCATCAAAGCGCTAAACTGGTCGGCACTGTCGGCCAGCGTTGCCGTCCACAACTCCCAGTCCAGCTTGGTATAGTCGACCCGATTATCCAACGGCAACCCGTACTGATTCAGATGACGCAGGTAGAAGGCCAACTCCGTTTGTCGAATGCGTGCCGGAAACAGATTCAAATGCAAGAGCTGATCCCAGACGAGATTGTATTTTTGACTCCACGTGCCCGATTTATCAAAAGCCAGCTTGTAGTGGTCGCGATATCCATCTACTCCCATTTTCTGGCCATCTCCTTGGCCGCACTGGAATAATTTTTTGCGAGCTCGACTCTGCCTAATTCGTTCGCCACCTCCGCATACGCTGCGAGCCCTTCAATCGCATTGATCGACAGGTTCGCGTTATGAGCCAGATGCCCCGCAAAGTCATCAGTGCTGAGCTGATTTTCCGGGTCCAGACCCTTGGTGCGCAGATACTCCGCCCATTTCGTGAGCTGTGGCCAATACTGCTGCGCCAAATGCCAGTTGCCCTGCTTCCGCCCCAGCGCATCCAGCAAAATCAGCATGTTTCCACTCTCTTCGACGGGCATTTGGTCTTCTTCGGTACGCTCGCCTCCGCCATACACTTGCCCATCGGCAAGCGGATAAGTGCCCAGATCATCCGGCGCAAACGGCCACTTCCAGCGTGGCAGCGCGGCGTACTCCAGCACGGGTTTCAGTTGCGCCTCCAACAGGGACGGGTTGAAAAACAGGAAGAACGGTGCGGATGGATACAGTACATCCACGGTCGAGATGCAGCCATTGCTGAAGTTTTCCTTCGGGAACAGCATTGGCGTGCCGTCCATGTCCGCAGCGAATCCATGCGCCGCTAGGGTTTGCCGATACGCCAACGTCGCCAACTGCGCGTACGGCTCGCCACCCATGCCCTCCAAGTCCTCGGTTAGTTGTGAGTCGAACTGCTTCCCGCGCTGCTCGAGCGCGGCGTACTGCGCCTCAGCGTCGTTGAGCATTTCCTGAGGCGTTTTCCCGTTCCTCTGCCAGTAAGGCCGGAGCTTCCGATTCAAATATTCAATCGAGTATGGTGTAGGAAAGCAGCACGTGCCAGCTCGCAGATCGCGATCCCTCGAGTGAGACCGGAAAAACGACCACCAAATGCGATGCCCCATTTCTCGATGGCTTCGGCATCTCGAGATCATCGGCAGTGGGCAGCGCGCCAGCGGTGATGAAGGACGTCATCGCATCGGCTGCGTTCGCCAGCAATGCTTGCTCACTGTCCGGCACTGCCAGCCGGAAGTAGCCCCAATCAATGCGCAGGTCATCGCCGGAACTGCCGAGTACACGCTGATCCCGCGAACCTACATTCAGAACGGTGAGGGCGCCCGCCCGTGCGCGGCTCCAATAACCTGCTGGTCGGCAGTATTGACCGCGAGAACAGGGTCGGCGTCCAGATAAATCAAAATATCGTGTCTCTTCCCGTCGAGCGCAGTTACATCCAAGGTCAAATAAGTGACAGGCCTCGATAACAGGTCGAGATCTTCGGGGAACGCCGGTGTGAAGAAAATGATTGTCAGCCGAACGCCGGCTTCTTCTAACGTGTAGATCGTATGGGTAGGCCGCACAGAGAGTGAAACTTGCCGCATTGCCGCAATCGCCTTCCCAGGTCGTGTGCCCATGTAGCGATATATTGCGCCATCAACGCGAATTAAACCGCTCAATGGCTGCTCCGTGCCGGTCCAGTGCTTCGTGTTCTGGTCGGTCAATCTGTCGGTCATGGACCAAAATACTGAAATAAGGATCATAGGCAACCAAAGGCACTGCCGGAGGACGTTGCAGCGCATTCGCATTTTGCGCAAAGGCTGAAACGGGACCGATGCTTAGCGCAATTATCGAAAAGAACAACGCACCAACACTTTTGATAAATCCTTGCGTATCGCTCAACAGAGTTGGTCTCATGCTATGTCTCAAAGTTCACAAGCCTTTCGGATGCTTATCGTTCCTTATCCTGACAGACTTAATCTCCCGGACAGCCGAGCAACGTATACCACAGGCGAATGCAAAAATTTCCGAGCTAAATCTCGAGGATGGCTCACGGCCTCACTTCATTTGTCGCGAGCCGAATTGCGCTCTGCCGTGATAGTCCGGATTTCATCGATCCCCTCTTCAAAGGAGGGCGGCTCCAGGCGCTTCGCCGTGCGCAGCATCGCCGGAACGGATCGGCTTCTTGTCTTTGCGATGATTATTGCGCCCGATCGCCGTCCGGACGGGCGTATCGAAAAAATAGGAGAACACGCGAAATCCGGCCGCCTTCGCCTCTCGGATGTAGGGGGCGCGCACCGCTCGAGTAGCGTTCGTATTGTCCACCACGAACGAGCGTTCCGACTGAAGGCACTCGCGAATTAATGCCCTTTCCCGCTCCGCAGTCTCTTGGATGTCGCGGCTGACGTGCGTGTGAGTAGCGGCAAAATGATTCGTAAAGTACGTTGTCTTGCCGGACCCTTGCAGGCCGATGAAGATTACGGCTTCCGCTATCGCTCCAACCTGGGTGGGCGCACGCCATGCCGCACTGCTCCCTGTACTGGGGTATACGACAATTCGATTCCCGAGTGCGCGCACCGCAACATTAGGCCACCCCGGCTCATGTCGCCGCGACCCACAAAATCAGCCGGCAATACCAGACGCTCGCCAAAAACTTCGAGAAGCGGGCTCGTGTACTTGCCGCTCGCAATACTGCCGAGGAGCACGTACAGGCACGCTGGCCCTGCGTGTTGATCCAGTAATCTCGCCCCGCGCAGCAGTGCTTCTCGATACGTGTGATTGCTTTCATCGACCGGGATCTCGGCGATTGCCCGCAGTTGCTCAATCGCGACAGGCGTGTCGGGAGGAACGAGGCCCATACCGGGCACCATGACGAGTGCGGGAGGAATGCCCGGGGGAGTGGCACGAAATACTTCCGCATAAGCCATCTTGCCCCGGAAAAACAAGCCGCTAATAAAACTGTAGACCTCGCCGATAACAGCGGTGCCCTCCCGAAGCTCTACGGCCAAATCGAAGCTTGCCTGCTCCCGTAGCAGCATGTCGTATCGGCGGCCACCCGCCTTTGCGGGCGATAGCAGGAAGACTCGATTACACGAAACCACTTCTAATTCTATTGAACCTGATTACGCGGCGTGCCTGTCCGACCCTAGTCGGAGTCGAACGACGTAATTCGGTAACATTCCAGTCATGAAAGCGTTGATGCTCCGCGAGTACAAGCGGCTGGAGCTCGTCGATGTTCCCGTCCCTATTCCAGCCCCAGATGAGGTTCTCGTGCGTGTCAAAGCGTGCGGTATCTGTGGCAGTGACGTACATGGTTATGATGGCTCCTCTGGCCGACGCATCCCGCCAATTGTAATGGGCCACGAGGCTGCAGGAGTAGTTGCGGCGATGGGACCAAAAGTCTCCGGCATTCGGGAAGGCGACCGGGTTACTTTCGATTCCACAATCTATTGCGGATCATGCGCGTACTGCTCGAGAGGCGAAGTGAACCTCTGTGATCGGCGACAAGTGTTGGGAGTCTCCACGCCTGAATATCGCCGCCCGGGAGCTTTCGCCGAATACCTGCTCGTACCTCAGCGCATCATGTACCAGTTGCCGGATGACATATCCTTCGCGGAAGCCGCGATGGTCGAGCCCTTAGCGGTCGCTGTTCACGCGGTCTCTCTTTCAAAGGTCAGCAAGAACAGCACAGCTCTCGTAGTTGGCGCCGGCATGATTGGGATTTTAGTATTGCAAGCACTACGGGCAGCGAAATGCTCGCGCATCTATGTTACCGATATTGATTACACTCGCCTTCGACTCGCTGAACAACTTGGGGCCACAGCAACGATCAACGCCGGAAAGGCGGATACGGCGGCTGAAATCCATAAGCTGACCTCCGGAATGGGCGTGGATGTAGCTCTGGAGGCGGTTGGGAACAGCGTGGCTATTAAGACCGCCATCGACAGCGTCCGCAAGGGCGGCACTGTGACATTGATCGGCAACATCTCGCCAATGGTCGAGATACCGTTGCAAGCGGTTGTCAGCCGGCAGATTCGCCTGCAAGGTTCAGCGGCATCATCAGGAGAGTATCCCCAGTGCATTGACATGTTAGCCCGGAACGCGGTGCAGGTGAAGCCGCTGATTACAGCGGTCACTCCTTTGGAAGAAGGTCCACGATGGTTCGAACGCCTCGATTCGGGTGAGCCGCACTTGATGAAAGTCATCCTCACGCCAGACGAAGTGCAATGAGCGATAACCTTTTCGATCTCAATGGCCGTGTTGCCATCGTGACCGGTACAAGCCGTGGGCTCGGGCAGCAATTTGCTCGTGCCTTGGCAAACGCCGGTGCCGACCTCGTCCTTACGAGCCGTAACCGTGACCATCTGCTCGCCTTCGAGACAGAAATCAAGACTCTTGGTAGACGCGCAGTGTCGCTCGAACTCGATGTCCGCGATCCCCAGAGTATCGAGCAAATGGCCGCAGCAGCAGAAGAAGCGTTCGGCCACCTAGACATCCTCGTCAACAATGCCGGCACGAACGTTCGCAAACCGGCCCTCGAAGTCACTTGGGAAGATTGGAACTTTATCCTCGACACGAATCTTCGGGGCAGCTTTTTCGTTGCTCAAGCTGTGGCCCGCCGAATGGTTCCACACGGGTATGGCCGTATCATCAATATCGGGTCAGTGACCAGCGTGAACGGTTATGCCGGTCTCGCTCCATACGGCGCGAGCCGGGGCGGCATCAAGCAACTTACGATGAGTCTGGCCGATGATTGGGGAAAACACGGCATTACAATCAACTGCCTGGCCCCAGGCTGGTTTCGGACGGATCAGAACAAGGTGATGTACGAAGACAAGGAATGGGTCGAATATCTCTCCGACCGAATTCCCGTGAAACGCCCAGGACGATTGGGCGACTTAGATGCTGCTGTTGTGTTCCTTGCTGCAGAGGCGAGCCGCTATATCACCGGACAAACTCTGTTGGTCGATGGTGGCATTTCCACCGGCGCGGTACGAGCCTTGCCTAAACCCTAAATCAGGTGGCTATCTACCCGCGTTTTGACGTGCATCAAGATTGCCTCGACATCATAGACGCATCCGCCCCAAATTCCGCCGCTCGCTTGCTGCAACGCCGCCCATAACCGAGTGTCTTCGGGCAATGCTGGATCTGGGCGGAGATCTGTTCGGAACGGTCGCTTTAATAAGCGCCTATGGCCTTCTCCGGCATCGAATATTTCTCCCGCTTCACCGATAAAGTTCACGTGGCCTTCTAGTTTGTTGCGATCCACCACGATCTCAATCACGTCGCCATCGCGCAACTTTCCGACAGGTCCGCCTGCCAGAGCTTCCGGCGAGACATGTCCGATGCATGCACCCGTGGAGACACCGCTGAACCGAGCATCGGTGATTACGGCGACATGCTTTCCAAATGCCAGATGCTTCAGTGCTGAAGTGATTTGGTACGTCTCTTCCATCCCCGCGCCCAGCGGTCCGCGACAGATAAGTACGATCACGTCGCCTTCTTTCACTTCCTGCTTCTTGATGGCGGTAATGGCATCGTGTTCCGTAGTAAAGATGCGCGCAGGTCCACGAATACGATACACGCCATCTGGGTCAACTACTGATGGATCGATAGAAGTGCTTTTGACGACTGACCCTTCGGGGGCGAGGTTCCCGTGGGGGAAGCAGACGGTCGAAGTAAGTCCGCGCGATCGCGCATCATCAGGCGACAGAATGACGTCGTCGGCATCAACCCTATCGAGTTCTCGCAACCGGGATCGAAAGCGTACGCGTCGTTCGGATTGTTCCCACCAGTCGAGCATTGAATCGAGTGTTTCGCCGGACGCAGTGAGCGCATCCGTATTTAGCAGACCTGCTCGCCGCAAACGCAGCATAACTTCTGGAACCCCTCCCGCCAGAAAGACCTGCACCGTGGGATGGTTACGCGGCCCGTTCGGTAGAGCGTCGACCAAGCGAGGGATGCTGCGGTTGACGTGTGTCCATTCGGCTACTGTGGGGCGG
This sequence comes from Bryobacteraceae bacterium, assembly GCA_051003475.1. Taxonomy (GTDB): domain Bacteria; phylum Acidobacteriota; class Terriglobia; order Bryobacterales; family Bryobacteraceae; genus Bog-105. The sequence continues at coordinate 8,797 of JBPCLH010000247.1, read as the reverse complement.
CGCAGCCCAGCGGCGTGCGCAATTGCGGGAATATGCAGCAGCAAGTTAGTGGACCCGCCAAATGCTGCATGCAGGATCATGGCGTTCTCGACGGCGCCGAGCGTCACAATGTCGCGCGTCGTGATGTGCAACTCTTCTAACCTCAAAATCGCTCGCGCCGTGCGCCGCGCCATATCCAGCCAAACGGGTTGGCCGGATGGCGCCAGCGCTGCATGCATGAGAGATAGTCCGAGGGCTTCCGCCACTACTTGCGACGTCGCAGCAGTTCCCAAGAACTGACAGCCTCCGCCGGGAGATGCACAGGCGCGGCAACCTGCAAGGGCTGCTTCTTCGAGTGTGATCTGCTGATGGGCGAAACGAGCTCCGATGCTCTGGACCTTACCGGCGTCCTCGCCATCTTCCGGAATCAGCGTCACACCACCGGGTATAAGTGCACAGGGCAGATGCGGCGTGCCGGCGAGCGCCATCATCATCGCGGGCAGACCTTTGTCACAGGTAGCCACCCCGATCACAGCGCTGCGTGTCGGCAGCGAACGGATCAAGCGTCGAAGAATAATGGCCGCGTCATTGCGATAAGGCAGCGAATCGAACATGCCTGGCGTACCCTGTGTTCTGCCGTCGCAAGGGTCAGTGCAAGCGCCTGCAAATGGGATCGCCCGGAGCGCCTTCAGTTGGCGAGCCGCTTCAGCGACCAGCAGTCCCACTTCCCAATGGCCGGTGTGGTATCCCAACGCAATCGGCGTGCCGTCCTCAGCTCGAATACCTCCATGAGTGCTCAACAGCAGCACCTGCTTGCCGCCAAGTGCTTCCGGAGCCCACCCCATGCCAGCGTTCTGAGTCAATCCGAATAGATTCCCAGAAGGTTCGGCGAGCAGCATCTCCCCCGTTATCGGAAGCGATCCTGCCGGACCACGGGCATGGGTTTGCACGTCGAAAATTGTGGGATCACTCGAATCAATGATGGTCGCGACATTCACTGCACCTCCATCAAAGCACGGGTTCCACTCACGACTACACGTAACGAACCTTACAACTTGAGAGTTTCGCGAGCGTCGCGAAGGCACGATACCACGTTCTCTTCTTCCAATCGAACGTGGGCATCGTGTGAGAATTGGGCGACGTGAGGCAGTGGTTGAGAACTCTGCTCCTTCTGCACTAGCATGAGCGTCCGCGCGAGGTAGCGGCCATTCCGGTCAGGGAACGTCACCCAATACTTGTCCGTCAGGCAGGGGACCTGAAGCGGATCACGTGTGATCATTTCCAATGAAAAGTGAGTGTTAGGCCGCGCTTGTTGGACCATCTTAATCATTCGCGGGAGATCCAGAAATCCTTGGTCAAGCGCCATCTCGGAAAGTAGGAAGCCGTCGGTATAGCGCTCAACGCCCATGTTTTTGACGTGAGTAGAGACCGTATACGGAGCAAGTTTCTCCACCACTTCATAAGGGTCATCGAGAAGAGAAATATTATTTCCAAAGTCGAGACAGACGCCCAGGTATTCGGTCGAATACTTCTTAATAAGGACAACCATCTCGTCCACTGTCCAGTCTTTGTGATTTTCGAGACCAAGCGGGATTTTATATCTGTCGAGAATAGGAACTGCAGTTTCCAAAGACCTCTCGCTCTGAGCCACAAAATTCCGCCAATCAGTGAGCGATGCGAACGTTTCGTAACGACGAGTGTCGAGGCATGCGGAGCGCGCGGCTACGGCATCTACCGCCTTTGCATTTTGAAGCGCATGTTCGAATGCCGATGTATCGTCGCTGTCGGGTAGCTCAACCATTCCCTCGATGTACATTCCCAGCTTCTCGGCGCGGGAGCGGATCTTGTGCAAGTCGCCGTTTATCGGCGCCTGAATACCCGCTGCGCCGAGGGCGTGGCAATGCTCGAGAAACTCGTATGTATCTTTCGGTTTCCACGCCATCATGAATGACGTAGTGGCTATCCCCATGTTGAGCGGGCGGGCACTATCGTTCGACGGTTGAGCCATAAGTGGACGAATAAGAGAGCTCATGCCGAGCCCTGCCGAAGCGGCGCCAAGAAATGCGCGTCTTCTCATGAGACGAACTTTGCCAGCACATCATCCCACGGCTTTCGATACGGGCGCACCAGCATGGCGGACGCTTCTCGATCGCCAATGATCTCCTCTTTATCCGCATCCCATTTGATCTTCCGTCCTGTTCGTAAAGAGATGTTGGCCAGATGACAAGCTGTTGTCGCCTGGTGGCCCCCTTCGATATCCGCAATCGGTCTTTGGCGCGTCTTGATGCAATCGAGAAAATTGCGGATGTGAAGATCGAATTGCTCGTTAGACGATCCCGGCTCTCTTATAGCGCGAATCCATGGTTCGGACGGCACGTTCTCGCGAACCGGACCGCCGGTAGGATGCCCTTGAAACACCGGAATGGCATTCGAGGGATTGATTTTCATGTCCGGAATCACCTGAAAACCGGAACGTGAAATTGTCATGCTTCCTTTCGTGCCGAAAAACTCAAGCGCTTCGCCCGCACGCCGACCCACGCTTGCCTCGCGAAATGAATACACGCTCGTGAATCCGTGGTATTCGAACAGCGCATCCTGAATATCAGGGGTTTCGCCCAGGCCCTTTAACGCGAATCGTCCACCTGTGGAGGAAATTGACGCGGGCCCTTTTTCGCCTTTCACCCATTGAATGATGTCGATCTCATGCGCACCGAGATTGGTCATCTGGCCGCCGGAATAGTCCCAGAACCAGCGGAAATGATACAGGCCTCGCAGCTTGTTGTAAGGCCGTTTTGGCGCAGGACCTAGCCACATGTCGTAATCGAAATCACTCGGAGCAACAGAATCGGGAGGCGATCCAAATCCGGGCATGACATTACGAAAGGAGGCAGCACGGGCGCTTATTATCTCGCCGATATAGCCAGCTTCCAAAAGCTCTTTTGCGTGCTGATAGTGTCTGCCAGAGCGCTGCTGGGTTCCGACCTGAACAACGCGGTTATATCGTCGTGCAGCGTTGATCATCCAGCGGCCTTCTTTTACAAACAGAGTTAGAGGCTTCTCGACGTAAACATCTTTTCCTGCTTGGCAGGCCAAGATTGTCATGAGTGCATGCCAGTGATCGGGCGTACAGACGACCACCGCCTGAAGATCTTTGTTCTCGAGCAGCTTACGAAAGTCCGAATAAGCCCGGACAGCTTGTCCGCAGGCAGCAACGCCCTGCTCGAGACGTGGCTGGTAGACATCACACATTGCAGCCAAGTCCACGTCCTTCTGATTACGCAAGTCGTGGACATGCTGGCCACCAATTAGGCCGAATCCAATGACTCCTACCTGAATGCGTTCATTCGCCCCCAGAACTCTACGGTACGACATAGCGCTTACCGCGCTAAGCGCAACTGCACGCCGTCGCGTGATGCCGGTTAGGCTCGATCGTGTGTTGTCCATGCGCATCACAGTTCACTTCGGCTGACCAACTCAATTAGGTGATCGCAGCCCCGGGCCGTGAGCGCCATCATGGTCAGAGTTGGATGCTTATCGCCTGTCGTCACGAAGCAGCCACCGCCGAACACAAAAATATTCGGGATATCGTGAGTTTGGCAAAAAGAGTTCAAGACACTAGTCTTTGGGTTGGCACCCATGCGGCATGTCCCAACTTCGTGGATAAGACTGCCGGGCACTCCGATCAACGGGTCCGCCTCAACAATTTCACCTTTTGCCGCGTGAAATAGTTCCTGCGCATGCTCAAAAAAGTCTTGGTAGATTTTTCGATCATTGTCGCTATGTGCGCAGTGAATTCGTAACGCGGGGATATCCCACTTATCGCGCACTTCCGGGTCGAGCTCTACAAAGTTCTCCTTGCGAGCCAGCATCTCGCCGCCAGACATCCACACCCGTGCATGCGCCGGGTACAAGCGCTTCACCTCTTTCTTATATTCAGAACCGAAACCAGCGAGACCTGCTGCAAACGTGGGGTACTGCGCCGCCCCACCCGAGGCGCTCATGGCGTAGCCACGGATAAACTTGCCGGAACCTGAATGAGGGCCGATATTCGAGAAGTTCGGAATGTAGACACCGGCCGCTTTGCCGTCATCATTGCGAATTGCCGTGCCCTTCAAAGTGGGCAGAAATCCGGTGATGCCAGATCCAGCTACCTGGTCCATTAGATACTGCCCTAGGACAGAGCTGCTGTTGGCCAGGCCGCCCTTGCGCGAATTCAAAAGGAGCCGCGTATTTTCAAGCGTTGAACCGGCGAGGATTACCACGCGCGCATCGATCTCGACGTGGCGATTGCTGTAACGCTCGATGTAGCGAACCCCTCGAGCGCGGTTGGTGTCACCCATCATTACGTGGCTTACCACCGCATCACAAACAAGCGTGACGTTGCCGGTCTTGAGCGCAGGCGGGAGCGTAACTGCAACGGTGTTGAACATGGCACCGACATCGCAGCCGTTAAGGCAATTGCCGCAGTAGTGGCAAGGCGGTCGATCATTCCATATCCGTGTCAGTTGTGCTACGCGTCTAGGCGTCGCCGGGAGCCCGATTTTACGGCACGCCGTATCAAAGATGGTTTCTGAGCAGTTCAACGGCATCGGCGGAAGGAAGGCGCCATCGGGGAACTGGGGCAGGTTAGCCAAAGCAGCACTTACACCGATAAACTGTTCGACTCGGCTGTAATAAGGGGCAACATCAGCATAAGAAATCGGCCAATCGTCCCCATAACCATCCCGCGACGCGGCTTCGAATTCCAGATCGGACATCCGATCCGAAGCGCGCGACCAGTGCAGGGTTCGTCCCCCGAGAACGCGCGAACGGTACCAGCAGAAAGGTTTGCCCTCTGGTGTGGTGTAGGGGTTCTCCCGGTCATCAATCATGATCCGGTAGTTGTATTCAGTTGAATCTTGAAAATACTTCTTTAGCAAGCCCGGTTGCCCAACACCGCGGAACGGCAACTCGTAGGGCCATCGATGATGGAATTCCTTTGCAGGATCGATATGCGAACCGGCCTCTAGCAAGAGGATTTTGTATCCACTCTTGGCGAGCGCCATGCAGGCCCATCCTCCGCATGCTCCGGAACCTACGATAGCGACGTCGTACCTCTGCATAGCGGATCAGAGCGTGTGATGCTCGGGGTGATGACAGCCCGGGAACTCGGTCAGATAAGCAAAGCCTTTGTATCCGAGCACGTCAACCAGTCCTACGCGGGAGGTATAGAACGCGTGTACAGTCATCTCTTTGATGAGGCGGTACACCGGCCACCCCGGCTGTGTGTTTGCGACGTCGTGCTCCCCTTCCGACATGCGCTGCAGGAGAGAACGCTGTTCGCCGGAGGGCAAATCAGCGAAGTGACGGGTGTGGAGCCAGTTCACCGCGTTGCGCCACTCGTCCTGCATTTCGGGAGCGTACTCCGCCGCCGCATTCGCGACGAAATCGATGAACGCGGTCACGTGAGCTTCGCGCGCACCTGGCGTCTCGTCAGTTGGAATAAGAATAGAGGTGAAAGCATCCAGATTTCGGAAATCTTCCGCGGAGAAAAACTTTGGCTTATAGGAGGTCCAGCGGTCCGGCTCAGGCGGCGCATGCGAAGCGTGTGTGTGTGGGCTATGGCTGACAGCTTGCGCGGAACGCATCCAGTCGCTGAAGAACTCCTGGCCGCCAACTACCGCAGCGGCTCTTAGAATTGCCCAAGCTGCATCGCGGCGCGTCATCGAAGTGCTTAACGGGCGCACCAGCCGCCGTCGATCAAGATGTCTGTCCCGGTGATGAAGGCGGCTGATTCGGAGCACAGATAACGGGCAAGGGCGCCAATCTCTTCCACCTTGCCCCAGCGGCCTACCGGAATGCTGGCGAGAAACTGTGCATTCGCTTCTGGATTCTGCATCAGAGGTAAATTCATTTCAGTACCGAATGGACCTGGACTGATACCGTTTACCGTAATGCCTTCACCCGCGAATTCCAAAGCCAGGGCACGAGTAAGTCCGAGTAATGCCGCTTTGCTGGCGGAATAGGCCGTGCGACCCGGAAGCGAAACATGACTCATAATCGAAGTCATATTTAGCACTCGCCCATAACCCGTCCCCTTCATGTGCGGAACAAATGCGCGGCACATCAAAAACACGCTGGTGAGGTTTGTGTCCAGCACGGTCCGCCACTCATCTAGCGAGAAATCAACAAGGTTTTTCCGTATGTTCATCCCAGCGTTGTTGATCAGGATCTGCACCTTCCCGAGCTGCTCGGAAACTTCAGACTCCAGACCGCGTACGTTCTCTTCTTTGGCGACGTCTGCAACAAAAACCTTCGCCTTTCCACCGGAACTCTCGATCTCATGCTTCACGGTCTGAAGCTTTTCGGAGTCCCGAGAGACAAGCGCGACGATAGCACCGGCTTCGCTCAGGGCGAGCGCCATGGCTCTTCCCAAGCCTTTACTGGCGCCGCTGATGAGGGCAATTTTGCCGGAAAGACTTGGGTTTGGTTCGGCGCTCGGCACGTGAGTATTCTACTGTACAGTGAATCTCTAGGAGGTTTCTCATGAGCGCACAAGACTCGCGGCGTCAGTTCCTGCAAAAATCTCTCCTCCAGGGCGCGTTGGTCTCAACCATTGGGTCGGCCGCAGCCGCCGAATTTGCCGAGAACCTCTCGATTGGTCCAACCGCCAATTCCGAGTGGCGAAACAAGCAGCCTGGCATGGCTTATCGCCGGCTTGGACGGACGAACTTGATGATCTCCGAAATCGTTGCCGGAGGAGATCCGATCCGTACCGAGAACTACGAGCACCTCAACCTGGCGCTGGAGATGGGCCTGAATTATCTCGATATGGCCCCTGCGTACGGTGATTGTGAGATTGCAATCGGGCGCTTTCTGGGCGGCTCCGCCAAACGCAACAAAGTGTTCCTTCAAACGAAAGTCAGCGCCTTTGGCAACCTACGCAATCGCCTTTATCGCGACGTCTTCAACGGGTTCCCCGCCGACAAACAGAACGCCATCATGAAGCGCGTCGAAGATCTGAAGCAGAATAACCTTGCGGAAAAGCCCGGTTATTACATCACGTATTTTCCAGGCCAGCACGATCAATTCTCGGGCGCGTATTTGAGCGCCGCCATGATGCCCGATTATGGTCATCTGGTCGAAGGCAGCCAGCAGTTTCGGAAGTGCATTACGGATTCGCTGAATGCAAGCCTCAGACGCGTAGGCACCGACCACTTCGATCTTTTGATGTGCCCGCACGGGGCGAACCTCGCGAGCGAGCTCGACAACCCGCACATCTATGAAACGTTTTTAGAGATGAAGAAGCAGGGCAAGATTCGTTTTCTGGGCGTAACGTCGCATAACTGTCCAGCCGGGGTGTTGAACAAGGCCACCGAGCTGGGACACTACGATGCCGTTATGATGGCCTACAACGTCATCAACGGCGGGTACGTCGATGAAGCCATCCTGAACGCATCCGCCAAGGACGTGGGCATTATCGCGATGAAGACCGCACATGCTGTGGCGACGCACCACAAACCGTTGCAGCCCATCCCGCAGTGGCGCATCGACAAGATCAACCGCATCATTCCGGGCGACATGAAACCGCCCATGAAAGCGTACTTATGGGTGCTTCAGAATGCTCACATCTCGGCCGTCAATTCGAACCTCTGGGACGAAAGTTTTATTAGAGAAAATCTCTCGCTTGCCGGCAAAAGGGTTCAACTCCAGCAGGTTTGACAACAAGCTCGCAGCAACATTCATCTGCAACGTCAGAAATGAATCGTCGGACATTCTTACAAACAACAGGGGCAGGGATCGCACTCGGTGCAGCGGGTGCGTTTGCAGATGGCAAGCCGAGAAGAGTCGGCCTTATCGGCTGCGGATGGTACGGGAAGATTGACCTCTTCCGGCTGATTCAAATCGCGCCCGTTGAAGTGGTCTCCCTTTGCGATGTGGATAAGCAAATGCTCGCGGAAGCCGCGAACATGGTTGCGTCCCGGCAAGCCTCGAGAAGGACTCCACGTACATACAATGACTATCGCCAGATGCTCGCTGCAAAAGATCTCGATATCGTCCTCGTCGCGCCTCCAGATCACTGGCACGCCTTGATCATGATCGACGCGGTGAAATCCGGCGCAGACGTCTGGGTGCAGAAACCGATCAGTGTAGATGTGTCTGAGGGCATGGCGATGGTCGTCGCGGCCCATAAATATGGTCGTGTGGTGCAGGTGGGCTTGCAGCGGCGTAGTACGCCGCACATCATCGAAGCCAGGGAACGCTTCATCAAAACAGGAATGCTGGGCAAGATCGCTCTGGTTGAAATCTATTGCTATTACCATATGCGAGCCACTGAGAATCCGCCAGACATCAAGCCACCCGACAATCTGGATTACGAGATGTGGACGGGGCCCGCTCCGATGCGGCCATATAACTCCCTGGTCCATCCGCGCCGCTGGCGCGCCTTCATGGAATACGGCAACGGAATTATCGGCGATATGTGTGTGCACATGCTCGACATGACGCGCTGGATGCTAGAGCTCGGCTGGCCTACGAAAATCGCGTCCAGTGGAGGGATCTTCGTTGAGAAGAGCAGCAAGGCGAACATCTCCGACACACAAACAGCAACTTTCGACTTCGACGATCTGCGAGTGGTGTGGCAGCACCGCAGTTGGGGAGAAGCACCAGATTCAAAATATCCATGGGGTGCGACCTTTTACGGCGAAAAGGGAACCTTGAAAGTCAGCGTTTACAGCTACGATTTCATTCCGCTGGGCAGTCACCAACCGGTTCACCGCGATGTCACGTATGAGCTGGAGCAATATCCAGAAGACAAGACAGAGAAGGACCTTGAAAA
>JBPCLH010000246.1:0-9468 GCA_051003475.1 Bryobacteraceae bacterium | reverse complement strand
TGACCGAGTGCTCCCAATCATTCGCGATGCCTTCAATAGTGGTGTTTTCCCGAACCAGCTCATCTCTGAAATGGCTCATCTCGGCTTCTTCGGAGCGAACCTCGAAGGCTACGGCTGCGCCGGCATGAATAATGTCGAATACGGCCTCATCATGCAGGAACTCGAGCGCGGAGATTCCGGCCTTCGCAGCTTCGTGAGCGTGCAGGGTGCTCTCGTGATGTATCCCATCTACACGTATGGATCAGAGGAGCAAAAGCGGCATTGGCTTCCGAAGCTGCAATCTGGCGAGGCCATCGGCTGTTTCGGTCTCACTGAGCCGGACTTCGGCTCGAATCCGGCAGGAATGCGCAGTACCGCGGAAAAGAGCGGCAATGATTGGGTCTTGAACGGCGAGAAGACTTGGATTACAAGCGGTTCCGTTGCAGACCTCTCTGTCGTATGGGCCCGCACGCCCGAAGGCGTCCGTGGGTTCCTCGTCGAGAAAGGCACGCCCGGGTATTCCACCACCGACATTCACGGCAAACTGTCGATGCGCGCTTCCATTACGTCCAGCTTGCATTTTTCCGATTGCGTTATTCCGGAGCGGAACCAATTGCCCTGCGGGAAGGGTCTGAAAGCTGCTCTCGGTTGTCTCTCGCAAGCGAGATTCGGAATTGGATGGGGTGTTCTCGGTGCCGCCATGGATTGCTATGAGACAGCCCGTAGCTACACTCTTGCACGCAAGCAGTTCGATGACAAACCGCTCGCAGGACACCAGCTCGTCCAAGAAAAACTTGCCTGGATGATCACTGAAATCACTAAAGCGCAATTACTCGCCCTGCAAGTAGCGAAGCTGAAAGATGCAGGCAAAGTCGAGGCAGCCCACATTTCAATGTTGAAGCGCAACAACGTCGCTATCGCCCTCGAGTGCGCCCGCCTCAGCCGCGACCTACTCGGTGCGAACGGCATCATGGACGAGTACCCCATCATGCGTCACATGTGCAATCTCGAAACGGTCAAGACTTACGAAGGCACCGAGCACATTCACACGCTAGTGATTGGCGAGAGGATAACCGGGATCCCGGCCTACCGCTGAAGCGAGCCGCTCGGAAAAGACGGCTTACTCAGCCTAACTTGTCCTCGATTTCCTCGTGAACAACCGCAACTCCCGGATCGCGCTGCATCACGCCCGAATAGCGGTGCCAGAATCCATTAGCCTCTCGCGACGCCGATAACAGCGCGCGGGTGTCATTCAACAATCGTTCAAAGTCTCCCGAAGTTGCTGCTGGTTTTTTGGCGGCCAATGCCTCATCAATCTGCACTACCAGTGTTGTAATAGGGCGCAGCCACGCAAACCGGTCGTCATTGATCAACAACTGCAAAAATGCCGCCGGCGATGCAATCGGCCCATGCACAATTTCGTAGGAGGTCCGTTCCGAATCGAGCAGAGCTTTGTGCAAGACCAGCAGCGTCTGCCGGATCTCTACTAGCCTTTCTCTTGCCCCGTCGGAAGCCGACTCAGGTAACGCCATCAAAATCCAGGGTAGCGCGGCGTTTTCCGCAACTCTTAGGCAATTACACTCGATGTATCCGGCTCATTCCTCTAATCGTGGGGGCGAAGGCGAACAGGTAAATTGAATGAGTAATCGGAGAGCCAACACACAACGAGCAGCGAGCCGTTATTTCTTCGCTTCTGCGCTCGCCTGCTCCAGTTTCTGCAACTGCTGCTTCAAAGCATCCGCATTCTTCGCGGCCGGAACAAGAGTCAGGTACGCGCGCAAATGCGTCGCTGCCTCTGAATAATCGCCCTTTTGGATCAGGATCTGCGCTAGCAGTCCCTCGGCCTGAGGATACTTATGTCCTGTATCGAGCTTCAAAACTCCTTTGGCGCTTTTCTCCGCTTCATCCATTTTCTTCAAATTGTAGTTCGCCAAAGCATTATAGAAATAAGAACCGGGAAACTCCACCGGATTCAACTGAATCACCTGATGGCTGAAACTAGCTGCTTCGTCCCACTTCCCTTCACGTGACGAGAGTAGCGCCAGATGGTCGTACGGACTCACATACTTCCCATCCGCGGAAATGGCCGCTTGGTATGATTTCCGCGCATTTTCGGCCTTGCCTGCGGTTTCTTCTACCTGCCCAAGCTCGAACCACGCCTCTGCAAATTTAGGATACGCATCCGTGGCCTGAATCAAGTGCTTCTCCGCCTCCTCAAAGCGGCCACGATTCGCCAGTTGCAATCCCTTTTCGTATTCCTTTTGCGCGTGCTTAGGCGCCAGCGCCGTCGTTACGCTGATGGTCGATCCCTGTACATTTGCCAAACGGTGCAAGACAATTGTGCCGACGTTTGGATCATCCATCGACTTCCGGGTCGCGAGACTCACCACGTCCGAGCGGTACCCAGGATACGTGGCGCGAAGATCACAGTTCCATAAGGCGTTCGTGCCATTCCGCCCTGAACCTGAACACATCGATGTCGAAGGCCGCCCGTTCGCCCCGCCGAAATTTCCTGATTGTTCTTCACTTGCGTCCGCATCAACCGCCATCTCCTGTCCCATCTGAAATGAGAACCGGCCTTTCGAGTCCGTGTGGCCTTCGAGCCGCGGGCTCCCATTACATACCCGCTCAATTCGTATATCCGAACTCGCCTTCGTCCCATCGTCGAATATGACTGCGCCAGAAAGGAAGATCGAGCGCGTTCCATAAGGCCCTGTTGTGTTGTAACTTCGGTTTGAGCTTGGAAACGAATTTGGATTCCGAGTGGTTGTCGTCGGGCCGCCAGGCGATCCCGCCCCCCCTGTCGAACCAGGACGCCCTGCTCCCCCGGATGTTCCCCCTCCGCCCGGTCTCTGTGCGTATGAAACGCTACAGGACAAAGCAAGTATCGAGATAGCTAACAAACGGTGGTGCATGGAACTTCCCCAGTGTGGTTCGAGTATCGCATAATTTTGAGCAGATCATCGATGTCGCGGCGTACCAGCAGCAGTTCATAATGCTCCTTCTTTAAGAAACCTCCTCGACCGCTGCTTACCGGAATGACTCCAATTCAACCTTGTCACCATCCGTACGAAAGGTAATGAGACCGCGTTGATCCGTGCGAAAAACCATAACGTGATGTTGTGCGAGGCGTTCCAATACTTCGGCGCTAGGATGATGGAACTGGTTCTTGTAGCCGTCTGAAATCAGGGCGAACTGCGGATTCACCTGGCTAAGAAATTCCTCGGAGGAAGAGGTCTTACTGCCATGGTGTCCGACTTTGAGTAGAGTGACCCGATGAAGCTCATTATTTGCGAGCATGTCGTCTTCAATAGGTCGTTCCGCATCGCCCGTCAGAAGAACGCTTCGCTTCTTATATGTCACTTCAAGCACCAACGAATCATCGTTGCTTGGGGCCTCGCCAGGGACATACTCTGGGGACGGCGCCAGAATGCGAACGACGGTTCCGCCGATTGTAATGGGCCGGCAAGTGCGATTGAGTGTGACTATACGGATATTGTCGATTGCCGCATGTTGCTGGACCTTTTTCCAATCCTCCGTCTCAGGTTCTGCCCCGATCCATAAGGCGCGTGGCCGAAAGTTGTCGAGAACCGAAGCGAGCCCGCCCATATGATCCGAATGCCCGTGTGTGAGCACTGTGTAGTCCAAATGTCGTATACGGCGGCTCCACAAGTACGGCGATACCGCGTCTTCGCCTACATCGAGCCGCGGCTTCCGGAGCATGCGGCCCATGCCAGGGAAACCGCCGGCATCGATGAGCATCGTCTCGCCGTCCGGAAACACGAGCAACAAGCTATCGCCTTGACTTACATCGATTGCGGTTAGCTCCAGCATGCCTGGACGGACTTCCGGCTTCCACGGCTGCCAGCAGATCGTACAAAAAAGAGCTAGCGAGAAAGCGAGAGCGAGTACCGTAAAGCGCCGGCTTCGCCGGATGATAAAGGCCATGAGCACAAGCGAGGCCGAGAATGCAATCGCGATCCAAAGCGGCACCACGGCGATTCGCCATCCAGGCTCGAACTGGGCGTGCCAAGTTGCGGTCCGTTCTGCCCAGCTCAAAAACAGCCCGGGTTAGGACCGCGAGGGCGTGCCAGCCAGTGAGAATGGAAGCGAAGCCAAGCGGGACGACCACACACAGCAGCGGTACTACGATGATGTTTGCCGAAAGACCCGTGATCGAAAGCCGATGGAAATAGCTGATCATCGGCAATGCCAGCCCAAATTGCACGCACGCCGAGATAATTACAATTTCTGCGATGAACACTGACACACGTACGGTTTTCGAGACGGCAAATTGTGCCATTGGCTTAGAGAAGCCGCTCCAGGTGCGCAGGGTTTCAGCGGCAAGACGCAATTCGACCCGCCACTGTGCCGCCCTTTGTTCCACTTGAGGATCGTAGGTGATCTGATCGAACCGCTTTACTGATGCCCGCATGGGGTGGGTAAAACGGTCCATTACAGGAATCGCAAGCGACCCGATAATCGCGCAGGAAAGGAATGAGAGTTGAAAGCTCGGATCAAACAACTGGTCTGGATCGAGGACCAAATATACAATCCCGATTGCCGCTAATAAATTCAACGCACGGGTCTTTCGGAAGCAATAACTTGCGGCCATGAAGAGCGTGAATCCGGCTGAGGCTCGGACGGCTGGAGAGTTGAAGCCTGAGATGAACGCGTATAACCAACACGCGACGGCAGCCGCGAGGAGCGCCGGTGCGCGCTTAAACCGAAGCAGGCGAAAGATCCACAGCAAAGTGATTGCAAGAACTGAGATATGGAGGCCGGAAATAACAATTGCATGGTAGGTGCTGGTGACACGAAAATCGTTGGTCCAGCGCTGTTCAACGCCGGCCGTCTCGCCGATCAAAGTTGCCTGTAGCAGCCCCCGAGTTTGTACATCGTTGGGATACAGGAAGGCCAACTGGGCAAGAGCCCGGGTCCGAATTGCATATAGTCAGGTAAGCAACAGCGAGCCGCATCGGCCCGGCAGTACCCGAACGCCGCTCATCCCCGAGACGGAGCCGCTCCAATAGATATGTTGGTTGGCAAGGTACGTTACAAGGTCAAACGCGCCAGGATTCTGGTAATTTCGGGGGGAACGGATTTTGGCTGCAACTTCGACGGGCTGGCCGTAGACTAGCGGTAGCCGCGCATCGCATGGGAGGTTGACCGAAATCCTGGCGGCTGCTTTGGGACCCAGCTCCAGGGTGAATTGTTCGCGATTGGGCGAGAAAACGGGCGGATTAATCACGCAACCCGAGAGCAGTACCGTTTCGTTGTCATCAGCGTTCAGACGGGGTGTACGTCCTTGGCGATGAATAACTTGCGTCGCCATCCCGGCTATCAAAATCAGGGCGCATGCCGCAGCCAAACGGATCCGGTGCGCGCTGACAATCAGGAATGTTGCTCCAACCAATACGCCAGCGCTAGCAGCAGGAATAACCAGGTCAGAGAATCGGAAATAAACGAAATGCGCAATCAGAATGCCGGTTGCCAGAGCGGCAAATGGCAACAGGAGAGGCTCGCGGCGCACTAAGGAGTGAGTAGGCAGGACGCACGTGTTCTTCTCCGAAGTAAGGGAAAGGAACTATTTGGATGTTGACAACGGAGACGAAATAGTCTCATACTAAAGGAAATTTAATACAAATCGTAGGGCGCCTCTGGGGAGGTCCGCAGGGATGTAGCAATGTTCGTCCCAGCGACTGAAATCGCAAAAATTTTTTCTTAAAGAGTTCTCCTCCAACCCAAAACTAGGTAGGCTGATCGAGGTTAAACTCGATCAGCCGGTTTTTTTTTTTGGTTACTGCGAACATGCCTGGTCAGGCTTGCTAGGGTTCGCACAATGCGATCTGCAGTTGACACCTAGCCCTTTCGCTTTTATACTCATAAAGTTTGGCGAGTTGATTCTTCGGCCTCCGTGCTACCGTGTCTTCATAGGCATCCGGCCGGAAGTCGGGCCCCGCTGTCGGACCGATAAGCTCCCGTAAGTCAACCTTTGGGGGAGCGACGTTGGGAATCCGGCATGGGCCATACCCGAAGTAGTTACCCTCGCATTTGAGGCTGGTGAATTTCGCTATATCAGCCTTCTTTGGTAATAATTTCACTTGCAGCCGACCGTGTTCGCGCCTGCTTATAAAAGCCCGTAGAGGCACTACAAAGCTTGAACTAACCTGCGAAGTGGCGGCGCGCCCTCGCGGGTGATGTTTTTATCTTGAGAAAGGACGTTTCCGAGCGCACGTGGCGATTGCTGCCGTTGTGCCGGTTAAAAAAAATAGATGCCGACGTTCAATCAACTTGTGCGAAAGGGCCGAATCGCAACCCGCTACAAGACGGCAAGCCCCGCCCTACAGGCTTGCCCGCAGCGCCGTGGAGTCTGTACGCGCGTGTATACCACCACGCCCAAGAAGCCCAATTCTGCGCTGCGGAAGGTAGCCCGTGTGCGGCTCACTAACGGCATCGAGGTGACGACTTATATCCCGGGGGTCGGCCACAACTTGCAGGAGCACTCGATAGTGCTGATCCGTGGTGGCCGCGTGAAAGATCTGCCCGGTGTCCGTTACCACGTGGTGCGCGGAACGCTCGACACGGCAGGTGTCGCGAACCGCAAGCAAGGCCGCTCTAAATATGGTGCAAAACGTCCCAAGGGCGGAGGCGCAGCCAGTCCAGCCAAGGGCGGAAAGAAGTAAAGGATGCCACGCCGCAGACGGCCAGAGCCAAGAGATGTTGTTCCGGACCCGCTGTATAACTCGACACTCGTCGAGAAGTTCGTCAACTCAATGATGTGGGACGGGAAAAAAACCACTGCGCAGAGGCTGTTCTATCAAGCTATGGATACGCTCCGCGACCGCTCGGGCGATGATCCGTTGAAGCTTTTCAAAAAGGCGGTCGAGAACGTGAAACCGCTTCTCGAAGTGAAGACGCGCCGCGTGGGCGGAGCGAACTATCAAGTACCGATCGAGGTGCCGCAGAACCGCCGCGTCAGTCTTGCGCTGCGCTGGTTGATTACGAACGCCAGATCGCGTCCGGATAAAAGCATGGCCGAGAAATTGGCTAACGAGTTGAATGATGCCGCAAACATGCGAGGCGGCGCTGTGAAGAAGAAGGATGATGTGCACCGCATGGCTGAAGCCAATAAGGCTTTTGCGCACTACCGCTGGTAAATAACTCGGATTCAAACATCCGATTGGATTAAAGATATGCCCCGCACCGTACCGCTCGAGAAAATGCGCAACATCGGCATTATGGCGCACATTGATGCCGGTAAAACAACCACGACCGAACGCATTCTGTATTACACAGGGCGTACACACAAGATCGGCGAGGTTCACGAAGGCACAGCCACCATGGACTGGATGGCGCAGGAGCAGGAGCGCGGAATCACGATTACATCCGCCGCGACGACGTGCGAGTGGCGCGACATAACGATCAACATTATCGATACTCCGGGGCACGTTGACTTCACGGCTGAAGTCGAACGTAGCTTGCGAGTGCTCGACGGCGCGTGTGCCGTGTTCGATGCGGTTGCCGGCGTGCAGCCACAGTCGGAAACCGTCTGGCGCCAGGCCGACAAATATCGCGTTCCGCGGATATGCTTCATAAACAAAATGGACCGCGTGGGCGCCGATTTCTATCGCTCGGTCGAGACCATCGTGGACCGCCTCAATGCCCGTCCGGTGCCGATCCAACTGCCAGTAGGCGCTGAAGATCAGTTTAAGGGCATCATCGATTTGATCACCATGAAGGCGCGGATCTGGCGCGACGAGACGCTCGGCGCTGAATACGATGAGGTTGAGATCTCGGCCGACCTGATCGACAGGGCCAGGGAGTATCGCGAGAAGCTTATCGAGGCGGTAGCCGAGACCGACGACACGCTGTTCGAAAAGTTTGTCGAAGGCAAAGCAGTTACCAAACAGGAACTGGCAGCGGGTATCCGCAAAGCGACCATCGCGCAGAAAATCTTTCCGGTCATCTGCGGCTCGGCATTCAAGAACAAAGGCGTTCAGAACCTACTCGACGCAGTGTGCGACTATCTGCCGTCGCCCCTCGATGTCCCTCCCATCAGGGGAGTCGCCGTAGACAATCCCAACGAGGAGCAGGAGCGTAAGGCAAGCGATTCGGAGCCTTTCGCTGCATTGGTCTTCAAAATCATGACCGATCCGTTCGTAGGGCAGCTTTGCTTTATTCGCGTGTATTCCGGCAAGTTGAACACCGGTGACTCGATCTACAACGTAACGAAAGGCAGAAAAGAACGCATCGGCCGCCTGGTTAAGATGCACGCCAATAAGCGTGAGGAGATCCAGGAGGTGTACGCCGGGGACATCTGCGCCGCCGTCGGTTTAAAGCAGGTGGTCACCGGGGACACGATCTGCGATGAGAAGGCTCCCATTCTGCTCGAAAAGATTGACTTCCCGGCCCCTGTTATTCAGCTTGCGATTGAGCCCAAGACGAAGGCGGATCAAGAAAAGCTAGGCGTAGCGATCCACAAGCTCGTTACGGAAGATCCGACACTGCATGTCGCGACAGATCCGGAAACAGGTCAAACCATACTTTCCGGAATGGGCGAACTGCACCTTGAGATCATCGTCGATCGCATGCAACGAGAGTTCAACGTGGGTGCCAACGTTGGCAAGCCGCAGGTCGCTTATCGCGAGACGATTCGTCAACCGGCTGAGTACGACTATACCCACAAAAAGCAGACCGGCGGCAGCGGTCAGTATGCGCGCGTCAAGCTGCGGGTTCAACCAGATCCCCAACAGAACTTCGAATTTGAGAATAAAGTTACCGGCGGTAACATTCCGAAGGAATTTATCCCGGCGATAGAGAAGGGTGTCGTTGAAGCGCTCGAGGGCGGGATTCTCGCCGGTTACCCGATCAACAACATCAAAGTTACCGTGTTCGACGGCGCGTACCACGAGGTAGATTCGTCCGAAATGGCGTTCAAGATCTGCGGCTCCATCTGCGTGAAGGAAGCTTGCAGCAAAGCAAAGCCTGTGCTGCTCGAGCCCGTGATGCGTGTTGAAGTGACCGTCCCCGAAGAATATATGGGCACAGTGAATGGCGATCTGATCTCGCGGCGCGGCCGGCTGGAAGGCACCGAGATCGCTGGAGGAACGCAGATCATCAGGGCGATGGTGCCGTTATCGGAAATGTTCGGCTATGCGACCGAGCTCCGCTCCCGCACTCAGGGTCGCGGCAGCTTCACCATGCACTTTGGCCAGTACGAAGAGGTTCCGAAAAATCTAGCTGAGGAAATTATCAACCGCAATAAAGGCGGGATCGCAATCAAGTAGGGAGACCGACAGGAGAGATTTTCAGCCATGGCGAAAGAGAAATTTGACCGCAGCAAGCCGCACGTGAATATTGGGACGATCGGGCACATCGATCACGGGAAGACGACGTTGACGGCGGCGATCACGAAGACGTTATCGAAGCACAATCCGAAGGTAAAGTTCCGGAGCTTCGATTCGATCGACAACGCGCCGGAAGAGA
>JBPCLH010000245.1:0-4392 GCA_051003475.1 Bryobacteraceae bacterium | reverse complement strand
GTCATGCCACCTCCGTGTACCATCGCATCGGCGTTGGGCCATGTCTCCGCGCCGGGCTCTCCTGGCTTGGGCACGGAGTACCAGCGCCATTGCAACTCGCCGGTTTCCGGATCACGGGATTCCAGGTAGCCAGGTATGTCGAGGTCGTCGCCGCTGACGCCCGTAATCACGTGGTTCTTTATGACAATCGGAGCCACAGACGCGTAATACATCTGGTCGAGGTCACAAATCGACTGGCTCCAGCGCTTTTTGCCGTCTGCTAGATTCAGCGAAACGAGATTGCAATCCGGCGTCTCGAAATACAGCCAGTTGTCATAGATGCCTACGCCACGATTGCCGAGATGAATGCCGCCCTTCGATTGCCAGGTGTAGTTCCAGATCTCCCGTCCCGTGCGCGCATCAATGGCCCAGACTCTGTCGGGAACGGTGAAGTACATGATCCCGTTCACCACGAGCGGAGTCGCTTTGATGACGCCGGCAAACGGATCCTCTGCACCGCTGATGCGATAAAGCCAGGCGAGACTCAGCGATTTCACGTTTGACTCGTTGATCTTCGAAAGTGTGCTGAAGCGCCGGCCCGAGTAATCGCCGTTGTAAGTAGGCCAGGAATCAACCGGCGGCTGAAGCAGTTTAGCCGGATCGAGTCCTTCGGCTGCGACCACTTGGAATGCCCTCGCGAGTATGAGCCCGCATCCCAACAAGAGCGCAATGCGTTTCATTTCAAGGTCTCCAAATAAGCTACGACGTCGTGGATATCCTTATCGGTGTACTGATCTAGAAGCGCGATATGCGCCGCGTAAGGATTGCTCTTCTCCACTGTGACATCCGGGCCGCGCTTGAATGATCGGTATTGGCCGGAGGCATCGCGCAGAGACACACTGAAATCGTCGATGTGATCTAGAACGCCGGTGATGCGCTCGCCCGACGGGGACGTCACAGTGACCATAACCGGTTTTCTTGCGCCCGTGGTAATACCGCGGCCGAAAGCGACTGTCTGGGGGAAAACAAACTTTAGCTGCAGGACCGGCGGATCATATTTTTTTCCAATCCCGGCAAGATTGCCGGTGGGTGAATGACAGGTGTTACATTTGCCGCTCTCGTTAAAATACGCTTCTCCTGCTTTTGGATCTCCTGTCAAAACATTCAGCACCTTGTTGTAAGGCCCGGTCCGCAGCGTGTCGCCGACTTTCTGGTGCAGGAAGTGCGAAAGATCCACGATCTCCGTCTGCTTTAAATCGGCGTTCGAACTCGCACTTTGGGTGGGATGGCCTTTTCGCAGAAACGGACCGATCGTATCGCCGTACCGGTCCTTCAGGACAATCAGCGATCGGACAAGGTCCGGACCCTTTTCCGTTCCTCTGGCTTTCGGACCGTGACAGGTGATACATTCCGCGGTATAAGTCGTCTTGCCGCGCTCGGCCGCTTGGTCATCCACAATGTGCTTATCGCTCGGGCCTGCCTGGGCCAGCAGTCCCCCGCCTCCGCCGCCCCGCTTTCGCGTAGTAGCCTGTGCGTCTGTATGCGGTGGAAGATTCTTCGTCAGATAATCGACCACCTCCGCGAACTCAGCTTCCGTTCCCTTAGCTCCGCGACTGATCATATTGGAGACGATTCCGCCCCATTGCTCCCGAGACATCCCTTTCCCAAGCACAAGTTCCGCCGGATGACACCCCGCGCAGATTTTTTTCACAGTTTCCTGACCGGGGGCATCCGGCAGCTGCGCGGCGCGATTGACACCTTGCGCGTAAGCCACCGAGGTCAAAAGCACACCGACCATACAGGCTAGGGCTGGATGTTTCATGTTCATCGATTCGAATACGTTGATAAGAAAAACTTCGAATACCAGGGATATCACGAAATGGCGCTCCCCAGACGTGTCTATGGATCTTGGAGGTTCCTAAAGCTGCGTTGAGGCTCTCGCGGTGGGGCTTGCACCCCAGTAGTAGGGCGCGAACGACACAAGCTGGAGATCTATTCCGATCTGGTAGCGCGCGCTATTTTTGTATACTACTGTAGCCATGAAGGGACTGACCTACGTATTCTTGCTGTTTACGGCGTTCCCCAACCTCGGGGGTCTCTTCTGAGAAGGATGCGGTTGTCGCCAAATACAAAGACAAGTTCCTGCTAGTGATTGAGAATGGATTGTCTCTGGGGTTTTGTAACGACGCTTTGCACCTGGTTAGCCTAGTCGTCTCTAGTCCGAGTGATATTCGTGTGATTAATCCTCCTTTCGGGTCTTGTGCTGTTGAGCCAATGCACAAAGGAGAAGTTCTTCACGTGTCTTACGTGGGTGTTAAATCCGGCTTTCTTGACTTGGGCGTGCGGGCGATTTCTCCGCGCAGTATCGAACGTGGCATTTGGAGCGTATGAGCACCAGAGAGTTGAGGCAGGTCTTGTAGAAATCAAGTTCAGCGGAGCGGTGGACAAAAAGAATATGGATGCAGCCGATGCCCTCGCTTCGCACTGGTTCCGTATGTTCGATACCGCCGATGCCGCAAAACTGGGCAACACCGCCAGTGGTGTTTTTGTGAACCAAGTGAAGGCCGGGATGTCTTTTTCAGAGGTGGAGCAGGCTCTAGGGGTCCCGCTCACGCGTGTAGATTTGGGTGAGAAGGTTCTGTACAAATACAAGGATCTGATGGTTGAGTTCCACGACGGGAAAGTGACTGACGTCCGCTAAGTTGATCGATCGTTCATCTCTCCACCGCTAAAGCACCACTACCCGACGGCATACTACGCCAGCAGTTCCGGGATTGTCCACGTGATCCGCTGTTCCGACTTCCATCGCAGGCGTCACGCGCAGCGTTTCATGTACTGAGGGCAGGCAGTACCGGTATCCGGGACGGAAGTGAGTGACGAGCCAGGCTCAGTTCTCCCCAGATGCTTTACGTTTTGGCCTTCCCCCCGCTTTTACCCTCCGCATGGCGGCAATCTTGGCAAAATATTCCGGTCCGCGTTTCGCCGTTACCTTCCCGCCTTTGGCTCCCAGTGCGGCGGCGTCCAGTTGGCATTTTGCAAGATCGGCAGAAAGCGCGAGTGCAGCGGCCAGAGACTCACGTGCGCTAGCGATAGATGGATGGGGATTAGGGATTGCGTCGAGAACCAGGTCAGCTTGCTTTATGAGGCGACGAAGCGCTTTGAGATCGCGCTTGCTTGATGGGCTTGCCATCCTCAACCGTAACACAAACAGCAAGCGCTTGCTAGAATTATCCAATGATGTGGAAAACCACCAGCTGGCCCAAAGCCATCCAAAAGGTATTGGAGGAGGCTGGGCGCCCGCTTCATCCCGTAGATATAGCCGATGAAATCGCCCGCCGCGATCTGCTCAAAAATCGTGGGACAGCTCCCGCAGCAGCAGTAGCGCGAACGATTATTACATCCATGTATAAACAAGGAGCCAAATCGCCCTTTGTGAAAGTCTCCCCGGTCGATTTTGCCCTTCGCTCTCAGAAGCTGAAATCGACCTGGTTTGTTGTTGGCTTCGAGCCAGGCTTAAAAGAACTAGAACTCCAGCGGCAATCCACTGGTTATCTGAATGCTTATGGAATGTTCTGGGAGCGCTCTGACGTCAAGTGGGCAGAAAGGCCACGCTTATTGGGTGAACAGGAAGCAGGCACAATCAAGGTCGACTTTTGCAAACAGCTCGGTATTTATCTATTACATGATCAGCAAGGCGTGGTCTACGTTGGCCGTACAACCCATCGAAATCTTGGGGATCGGCTCCTGGAACACCACGCGAGAGATCGACTAAGGGGCCGTTGGACTCGTTTTTCTTGGTTCGGTATTTATCCGGTCCAAGACAACGGCGCGCTGGAAGAGGATGCAGACTTATCCCACCTCAACATTACGGACTTAATTGTCACCATGGAAGCTATGCTCATTTAAGGCATCGAGCCGCGTCAGAACCGAAAGCGAGGTGACGGCTTCAGAGGAATCGAATTTCTTCAGGTAAGAGATCCACGACTGTGAGTTCGGACAGTCATCCCTACGAAGCCATTTATCCACGCAACTTTAGGACACTACCATGGATCTTGGAGGTCCCGCTAAACTCTCCGACTGTATACCTTCGTCGAAAGACTCTTAATATTACAAGTTTAGAGGATCAGGATGACTCCAAGGTTGACGGTATGATCGGGCGAGTAATCGCGCGGCCTCAATATCGTTAACGATCTGCTGGCGTTGACTATCCCATGTGAGGGTACGTCCAAGTTTCATGGCCATATTCGCAAGAATGCACGAAGCCGTCGAAATGTAACCCGCTTCGATGTCTGAGGCCGGCTTGGAACGAGTGTCGATCGCGTGTAGAAAGTTTTTCATGTGGTACCTGACTGCCGGCGCCACGTGTTTTTCAAGGTCCTTCTCTGTCTTGTCTTCTGGATATTGCTCCAGCTC
>JBPCLH010000244.1:0-9242 GCA_051003475.1 Bryobacteraceae bacterium | reverse complement strand
GTATGAGCGCGTCGGTGAATTGCTGAGGCTTTACTCTGAGCGCGTGCGGAATGAGTATCACGCTTCTGCACCTGCCCGAGAGAAGGTGCGTGAATAAATTTAGCAGTGCAGCGACGTTTCTCGCGTGATAGGCTGAGGGCGATGCCACGTATCAATGCAGCGGCTGTTGCGGGTGGGGCTGTGCTCGGTAGTGTTTCTGCAACGCTCGCCTACGGCAGCATGTCCAAATCTTCGCAATTTTTTGGGCCTTCCGTTTACCGCGGTCCGGGACGCAGGCGTTCCATTGCCTTGACCTTCGATGACGGTCCTAGTGAAGGGACGCTGCCGCTGCTTGAGTATTTGGCGAAAGAGCAAGTTACCTGTACGTTTTTTCAATGCGGAATGAACGTTCGCCGACTGCCTCGAGTTGCAGGCGAGGTTGCCGCACACAATCATCAGCTCGGTAATCATACCTACTCGCACCCCAGGCTTCCGTTCAAGTCTCGCGATTTTATCGATGAGGAGTTTACAAGGACGCAGAAGATCATCCAATCGGAAACAGGTTTCACCCCGATGCTATTACGCGCGCCGTATGGGTTCCGCTGGTTTGGAATGCAAACAGTGCAACGGAAGCTGGCGCTTTTGGGCGTGATGTGGACTGTAATTGGTAATGACTGGCGATGGTCGGCAAATCGCATTGGGAAACACGTGCTCGCGCATTCATCGCCGGGCGGGATCGTCTGCCTGCATGATGGACGCACAGTGCAGCCGAATCCTGATATCACGGCAACGTTGAGAGCGGTTCGCCAGATCGTCCCGGTCTTGAAAGATCAGGGTTATCGATTCGAGATTGTCAGCGATCTGCTGGATTGACAGAACGCCTTAGCCTGCCTTAATACTGGCTAGGGCTCATTATTGGCTGGCGCCGGCGCCTTTATGTGCGAGACGGCTACACGCTTCGCCTACGCCAAGAGTTGCGACCGCGTCCTTGCCGGCCTCGATATAGCTGATCTTTCCATCTTTATCGACTACGAAGGTCACGCGATTTGCTACGCCGTACTCGGGAACGAACACTCCGTATTCCTCGGCGACTTTGCGGGTGGCGAAATCGCTCAATAGAGGGAAAGTGAGCCCGAGTTTATTTGCAAATTCCTTTTGCGAGGGTGTGTTGTCTTCGCTGATGCCGAAGACTGCGGCATCAGTGCCCTTGAACTTATCGATTCCTAACTGGTAGGTCTGCATTTCCTTTGTGCAGCCACCTGTAAATGCCGCTGGAAAAAAGGCGAGCGCTACATTCTGCTTCCCGCGAAACGACGAGAGATTGACTTTATCGCCGGTTGTGGCTGGTAACGTGAAGTCGGGCGCCATGTCACCGACCTTCAATTTTGTTGATGAAGGCGCAGTGCCGCCCGCGGAAGTGTTGGCTTGGCCGAATACGAGCGTGCTCATCGCGGCAGCTAACGCCAGAACGTTCAATAGCTTCATAATTTCCTCAGTTGCTCGAATTTGAAGTAGATTCGGTACTCAACGCAACTCTATCACCGCAAGCGCTTGGGCGGCAATGGTGATGGCTTCGGCGATAGGACGCTCTTGGACAGGTGAGAGTTCAGAATTTTGGATTAACTCGCGAATTTGGTTGAGTGTCGGATTTGCTGGGCTGTCCATCTTCTGCCAAGCCTTCAGCGCCGAGCCATGATCCGGGTCTACGAATTGCATCCGGTAACGTGTTGCCTGAGCTCCTTTGATGTCGAGTCGAAATGTCTTCGTTGGCACCTTCTCGCCCGGTTCCGCGTAATTCCAGAGAGCCAGCACAAGTGTCCCGTCGCCTCGCCTCGTCGCTAGAGCATTCTCTGATTTGATGGGGATACGACGATCGCCGAGACGGTGAAGCAGTTCAAACACGCGAAACGCCGCCTTCGGGATGCCGCCTTCCGCTATAACACCGTAGCCGCCGTAAAAGGGCGTTTTCACTACGCCCTGTTCTTCGAAAACGTCAGAAAAGGTCCAATACGACATGATGTCGGCAAGGCCGTCGCACTCGCGGATATTGTTGGCGAGCCAGGGGCCCATGAAAGCGCTGTCGGTAACCTCCTGCTGTGTCATATAGCTGGCGTTGTACTCAGACCAAATGATGGGCGTGTTTGGTGCGGCGGAAGCTTTCACCTGGTCGTAAACCTTTTTGACAGCCCTTGCCACCATGTGGCGGCGCGGAATCGGAACGTTACTGCCGAAGACGTCCTTTGAAGTGTCATTTCCGTAAACGTGCGTGGAAACAAAATCGAATGGAACGTGTTTTTGTGCGCAATGTGCAATGAAGGTGTCGACCCATGCGGCCTGTGCAGTGGCAGGGCCGCCAATGCGAATCTTCGCATCGACTTTCTTCACCGCCGCCGCAGTCACGTCGTATAGCTGAAAATATGTGGGCTGCTTTGGAACTCCATCCCAGAAATCGATGTTCGGCTCGTTCCAGACTTCGAAATACCATTGTTCGACCTCATCCTTGCCGTACCGATCCACTAAATGTTTTGTGAATGCTTCGATTAAGGCGCTCCACTTATCCGGGTCTTTGGGCGGTGAGGGAAGCGGCTTATACCAGAAGGCGTGCGGCGTCAGGTTCGCGGCGAGTTTGCGCGGCATGAAACTAAGCTCAACGAAGGGCTTCACACCGTTTTCAAGGAGTCCGTCGTAGACCTGGTCCACATACGAGAAGTTGTAGACGGGCCTGCCTTGCGGATCTTCATCGAAGACACCCATCTCGTCATGAAAGATGGCGTGAAAGCGAACGTATTTGATATCGGTGATTTTTCTTGTGGCGTTCAGATCGGCACGATAGCTTTCACGAAGGCTCAGCACTGCCCGGCCCGAGCCGAACATCTGCTCCCAGATGTGGGGGAAGGGACGGGACGGAGCATTCGCATCGAAGGCGATTATTTCGTCGGAACTGCCGGCCTGACCTCCGGCGCTACCCACCGAAGCAAACGCAGCCAGAGTCATAGCGGTAAGTGTAGAGAAACCCTTCACGCCTGTTAGAAGGCAAAGAAGCCCGGTATGTTGCTTGTTACGATACAAATGTCCCTTAAATCGCATGAGGTATTCAAGATGAGCGAGCGGCTGTTATTTCCCATAGTCACTATTGCGGCGATTACGGCGACCGCGAGTGCTCAGGTAACAGATTCCAACCCAGCGCACACGCCCAGTGTGTTTCTCGGAAATAAGCGTCCGCCGAACAAGAAAGACAAGAAACCCACCTCGCGCTCGGTCATAGGCAAAGTCGTGGACGGTTCAGGGCAACCGCTCGAGGGTGCGCTGGTGACCGTGACGGATACCAAGGCCGAGGAAAAGCGAACGTTCATAACGAAGAAGGACGGCCGGTATAACTTCGATAACCTAAGCTTTACGGTCGATTATCAACTCCAAGCGCGTTATAAGGATGCGGTGAGTGAACCAAGGAAATTGAGCCAATATGACCGCACGGCTGACATGGTGCGAATCCTAGACGTCGCCACCACCGCAAGCCCGACGACGGAAGCGAAAAAGGAAGAGGGCGAGCCGAAAAGGTAGTACGTCAGGCCGGCACTGCTGCAAAATTGCGGAAGTTTTCTTGAAATAGCCGCTTGACGTCGCGCTGAATCTGATCGGCAGGAACCTGCCATCCGTCGCGGGCAAGCGCGGCGTAGGAATTGGTCAAAGAGGCGGCAATCGTGTGCCGCGAGTGTTTCCACTTATAAATGATCTGATCCAGTATTCGTGCGTCCGAGTGCTGCGGGATGAAACTTGTCCCGAGCATCTCAATGCGCTCATCTGTGATCTCGCGAACGATGGATGGATTATTCAGGAACCACCAGCATCCGAAGGGCATGAGGTTGGCAAATTTCCGCGCGGCTACACAAAGCTCGTGCTGATTCTCACGCGACAGCATGCTGACAAGAAGACGATTTTCGGGGTTCTCCAGGCAAATGCGCTCGACAGATTGAGTATCCGCATAACCGATACTGTCTCCCGCGTCTTTCAGCGCAGGATTCACCGCTTTACGCGCACCGATCATCATGGAAAATGGCAACGTGTGCTCGCGTCCCGTGGGCAGCACAACTTCTTTGATGAGCCGCCCGCGAACGGAATCTTCCGGATACCGGAAGGCAGGTGGCAGTGAGACCGCCATGTACACCGGCTTCATGCGTCGGATCCAGTCATCGAGAAACCGGCGGGCGCTTCGAATACTCGTGTCATCCAGTGTGGCATTTGCCGTATATCCGCGGCTTGTCAATCCCCGGTGCACATCCTCCCACTTGTTCAGGAGCGCGTCCATACGCAATGCGGCGTGCAGGTTCGGATGAACTGGCGCGCTTGATTCCCAATACGCGCTTTCCTTCCTGTCGAAGACATCGTTCGTCATCACCATGTCGGTGACGCCGGCTAACTGCATTGCCTTGCTTACGTGATCAGCCGGTTCGATTGCTGAAAAGAACCGGCGCGCTTCCTTCAGCGAATGGGCGTAGGGATCAAGGCCATAGGCGTTCATCACGCATACGACGCCACGGCAGGCTTCTGATAGGGGCGTATTGCGGACGAACAGTGTCTCCCAGATCAGGTCGGCCTGCTGTGCTTTGGTCATCGCCCAAAACGAATCGGTCGAAACGTCTGAAGAACGGAAAAGCTCGGCAACAAGATAGTGATAGGTCACTAGATCGTCAATACCTGCCGAAAACAGGGTTTTGAAACTGGCCGGATACTGATGCGTGTGAACGTCGAATACGGCAGTTTCCGCAACGATGCGCTCCACGTTGGCTGCTAATTCGTTCAAGTGAACAGAAGATTCTTTCGGACGCTCCACAGTTTTCACAATACCGGGCATAGGTTTCCGCTTCAGCTCACCGCTTACACATTTGGGGATACTGCTTCTTCAATTGCGCAAGCTTCGGAAGATCGTTGTACATGATGTACGGATTATTAGGATTGCGATCGAGATAGTGCTGGTGGTAACTCTCGGCTGCGTAGAAGCCTTGGAAAGGTACGAGCTGGGTTACGATTGGCCTGGAAAAAATTTTGGAATTTTCGAGTTGCTGGATGTACGCCTCGGCTACCTTCTTCTGTTCGTCATTCATGTAGAAAATGGCAGAACGATATTGAGTACCGGTATCCGGACCCTGGCGGTTCAATTCCGTGGGATTGTGGGCCACCGAGAAGTAAACTTTCAGCAATTGTCCGTAGGTGATCTGTGCTGGATCGTAGGTGATCTTCACCGATTCGGCGTGTCCCGTGCTGCCGGTGCTAACGGTTTCATAGTGCGCTGTGGACTTGTCGCCGCCCGCAAAGCCGGAGACTACGTTGGTAACGCCCTTGAGGTGCTCGAAGACAGCTTCAACACCCCAGAAGCATCCACCAGCGAGAACGGCAATCTGCTTGCCTTGTGCCGCGGCTGCCGGAGTATCGATGGCCGGGTCAGGAAAGGCAACTTTGGGGCGGGCTGCGACGCAAAGCGCTCCAATCAGGAGGACGGGAACGAGATAAGACATGTATGGTTTCATAATCAACTTCCTATTCATATGCTTCGTATAAAGGATTCCGCAAGTTACGAGCAGGTTGCTGTTTCTGGCAATTTTACTTCCATTCTGGATTTTTGCCTACACTTACGAGGTTAGCTAATATCCGATACGCGCCAGGCACGCCGGAGGGCAACTGCCGGTAAAGCGCAAACGCATCGTAGATATAGATGCCGCGTCCATAGCGGGCCATCAACAGGCCGCCCCGTTGCGGATCCTGGTTTGGATCATGGGTTTCGACCAAGGTTTTGTAACGTGGATCCCATGTCTGCATGAAGCCGTGGCCCCGCTCTTCTTCCCAGCCGCGAAAATCCGCCTCGGTGATTTTGTTGGGCCAGCTTAGAACAGGGCTGGTGGTATTGAGTATCTTCGTTGGCGACGCCTCGTCGACTACTTTCTGTGGGTTTTGGCCCAAACTGAACGGATAGGGACCGTAGTCGTCCTCAAAGTTCTGCAGATTGTATTGCACGATCAGCACGCCTCCGTCTTTGACATAATTGAGCAGCCGCGCATTTGCGGATCGCAATGCCGCATTGACTGCGTAAGCCCGCACACCCAAAACGATTGCATCATAGTCGTTCAAATTCCCCCCTTCAATGTCGCTGATGGAAAGAAGTTTTACTGCCAATCCAAAATCTTGGAGCGCCTGTGGAACATCGTCTCCCGTGCCCGGCAGGAATGCTACGCGTAGCCCCGGAGCAGTTTTCACATCCACTCCGACAGCTTTGTAAGTCGCGGGACGATAGTACGGATACGGCACCAGACCTGGATAACCAACCAGTCGATATCCTTCTTCGTACATCTTGCCTTGATATTCTGCCACTGCTTTGATTTGATAACTCTCCGGCATAATGGATCGAGGTGCAACCTGGAAGGTCAGGGTCTGGGTCTCGCCGTCACCGGCCATTGAGAACGGGTACTCATTTGGTGTTGACAGCCAACCGGCAGGCAAGCGCAGGCGCAGCACACCTTTCGCGGGACCTTTCACATTGCTGTGCAGCGCGCACGAAAAAGCAAAGGAAGTGGCACTGAGAGGCACCGCCCCCGCGGAGGGAGAGACGGCGACCGAAATTGCGGGACCCATCAAAAGCGGCTGGGCCTGCAATCCGATTTTCTCAATTCGCTGCATGCTTTGGACTATTTGCTGAAGTTCGACTTCGGTTCCCCGGTAAGTGAGGCGCGCAATCGCCGACAAAGGATACGGCGCAAATGAAAGATTCCGATAGCGATCATCTGTCAAGTCGTAATAAGGTTGTTCCTGGTTTGCACGCGAAAAGTAGGGCTCAGTCAGCCGTGCATCAGAAGGCGCAGTAATGGCGAACTTCAGGCGCATATCTTCGCCTGCGCCCAGCGTGGGTTTTGGTGAACGCTCGGACCGAATGTTCCATGTCTTTCCGTCTGTCGGCCTTAGCTCAATGCTTTCGATCCCCACCGGTTCGGGGCTCTGATTCAGTAAGTGCGACTGAACGGTGAAAGACTGCCCGGGGATAGCAATCGAAAAGGTAACCGGCGGTCCGCCAAAAGCAGCAAACGGTCCTGTGGGTTCTTTTTCGAGCGCAACCGTCGCCTGGAACGATAGACCGAGCGCAAGGGTAAGCGCTTTCTGAAACTGCTTTTCCTTCACTTGCAGCTCGAATGCGACGTCGCTCTTGCCTGGCTCTTCCAACTGACTGGCGCGAACTTGCTGGAGGAGCGCGCGGGTCGCTTTCAGACCATCGGCCAAGATCCCCGCAATGCTAGCCGGATCATCAGGCCTGTAGCGGCTGCACGCATCGTTGGCGAGCTGAGAAATCCGTTCGAGTCCCTCAGTGAGGAACTTCGTCTCGCCCTTCGCGAGCGCCGCAATGCCCATTAACGAGATGTCGATACCATCGTAGAAAGATTCTTCCTTTTCCGCGGAGTGTGTACGCGATCCGTAGCGGTGATAGGGCGCACGATACGACGCGGGAGGAGGTATTGTTCCACCACCGTTCTGGCTTTTTTGATAACCCCATCCCGCACGGCCGATTTGCAGAAATGTCAAACCTGCAGCCGCGGCGGGCTTGCCCTCAGGGATTTCAACGTTCGCGGGAGGGCGCTCGGTGATCCAGGTCTGATGCACGTAATCGAAGAACCGCACGGGAACGTACTTGTCGGTTGCGTAGTCGTATATGCCTTCTTTGGTGGTCGAAAAAAATGGTACGCGAGCATAGACCTTCAGCGGCGTCCATGGGCGTAAGCCTTCATGAAGCTGCTCGGGAAAGCGGTTCGGATCGCCGGCGGCGAGAAATACCTCCTGTGCCATCTGGCCAGAGACCTGATGATTGCCGTGCCCGTCGGTGGGCGCGCCGGCAAACACGGCTGTGATCACAAGCGGACGCGCCATACGCACCACGCGAACGACGTCGGAAAGTACTCTATCGTGACCCCACTTTTGGAGCGCTTCTTCGCGGGTCTTCGAGAATCCGTAGTCGATAACGGTCCCCCAATATTGATCGACCCCGTAGTAACGATCTGACGCCAGAAGCTCTTGCGTCCGCATCAGGCCGAGGGCGTCGTACAGATCCATCGTCATCACGTTCTGGCCGCCCTCGCCACGATTGAGGGTGAGCAGAGTAGCTCGCGCGCCGAGCCCTCGACTCTGGTACGCAAGCATTCCGCCATCTTCATCATCGGGATGTGCTGTGACCATGAGAATGCTTGCGCGGGTGCGAATTGCAGCGAGACAGCGGGATAGGCCTGCGGCGCCACGGTCGACATCGACGCTCATCGGGTTCGGATCGATGTTGGCCGCTTCGGAGGCGGGCTCACTCGAGTAGGCCCAGATTCCGGCGCTTAAGATCCCTAGTCCAGCAAACGTGTATGCGGTTCTAAATATGAATCGAGTTCCGCTTCTCATGCTCGTCTTTAGGATAGTGTTCAGCTATGCCAGTGGTATTCCGTGTTGTTCCAGCGTGCCTCTCACCTCTGGCGGCGACAGTCGTGAAGCATCGTACTCGACGAACAGTTCGTTGCTCGACGCCAGCACGCGAGCTGCGAGGATGCCGTAGACAGCATGAATGCGGGAGATGTTTTCGAGATCGTGATCCAAGAGCGCACGCGAGAGCCTAAACGTGACATCTACCTTCGTCATCGCGATTCAGAATAGCATCGCGTTCTACGCAATCCAGAGCTGCTTTTGCATATCTTCCAAAGACACGCCTCTGGTTTCCGGAAACCAGAACATCACAACGAAAAACTGCAGCACAGCCATTGACGCGAAGAACACGAATGGAGCTGCGTGGGACGATGCAGCCAAAATCGGGAACACCTGCGACACCACTGCATTCATGAACCAATGGGAGAAACTGCCCAGGCTTTGTCCTTTCGCACGCACGCGGTTGGGAAAAATTTCGCTGATATAAACCCAGATCACGGCGCCCTGGGAGAACGAGAAAAAGGCGATAAAGCCGATGAGCAGCCACACCAGCAGATCTTCATGTGAGGCAGTGGCAAAGATCCACGCTACTCCCGCCAGGCAGAAGGCTGTCCCAACGGATCCGATTAGCAGTAAGGTTCTTCGTCCAGCTCTATCGATCAATGACATCGCAATGATCGTGGCAATCAGATTCGTTACGCCGATCGCGACTGCCTGGAGGTCGCTCGATACCTTATTGAAGCCTGCGCGAGCAAAAATATCATTCAAGTAATACAGAATGGCGTTGACGCCGAGAAGTTGATTGAACATTCCGACCGCGACCGCCA
>JBPCLH010000243.1:0-26316 GCA_051003475.1 Bryobacteraceae bacterium | reverse complement strand
CGGCCAAGACTCCGCTTGCATCCTGCGAGCGCACCCAGGAATAGACCATCTGAGTTTCAGCCCCCGAGTCGATGGCCAATCGTGTGATCGGCAGGTCCGTTCCGGACTCGTGCGTGAAGCTGCGGCCAGCGTATTCCGTGAGCTTGTCCCAGACTTCAGGCCGCGAGGTATCGCCTGCCAGCACTTCGTAATCAATGAGCCAGCTTTCCTTACCCCGGCCCCAGGCAACCACCTGGACTTCGATCCGGTCCTTCTGGACATCCGCTCCTGCTGTCAGGAATAGGCCAGGTTGGGGCACCTTGCGGTTGTAGGGAAGTGCTTCGGCTTGGGCGCGTTCATACAGGCGCTGCCAGTCGGGAGCTTCGCCAAGCTCCTTCCAGGTTGAGGCGTCCACAGTGTTGGTGAAGACCCGCAGCAACTGTTGAGCACCCTTGGTCGATGCCGAGATGAACATCCGCGCAGCATCGGCGAAAGAAAACCACCCCACCGGGCTGTAGTAGCTCGGCAGATGGAAACCGGCAGTTCTTCCGTCACCTACTGCGTTCGGTCGCCACTCGCCGTGCTCGAGCATCACCGTCTTCTGATGGTTCTCGATTCTCGCCTCGCAGGCAACGCAGAAATAAGCCGCCGTATCAGGATCTTTGTTTTCCCACCGGATACGCGCGAACTCAAGCACCTGGAAATGGTTGCAGAACGGGCAAGGAACGAAATAGCGTCGCTTATCCGATTCTTCGTATGCGGATTCGATGCGACTCGAACCGGAACTTAAGGGCGTCGAGCAGAGAAAGATCTTACGGCGCGCGAAGGTTCGGGCTCGTGCCATAGCAAGCACAATGGGATCGCCTTCTCCGTCCACATCGAGCGGATACGCATCGACTTCATCGAGAAACAGATACCGGGCAGCCATGGACCGGAGCCCCACTGCGCTATTCGCTCCCGTCATGACCAGAACGCCGCCGGGAAATTCTTTCGAAAGGATGGTGTTGCCGCTGTCGCGTGAGCGCGGACTCTGCACCAAATCCCGGAGCACCGGGCTTTCTTCAATCAGCGGGTCGATGCGCTGCTTCGAATTGCGCTTCGCCATCTCGACGGTTGGCTGGATTGACATAACCGGGCCAGGTGCGTGATGGATGATGTATCCCAGCCAGTTATTGCCGCACTCCGTGCCGCCAATCTGGGCGCCTTTCATGAATACAACCCTCTCGTACGGCGAAGAGGACGAGAGCGAGTCCATGATCTCGCGGAGGTAAGGAGTTCTCGTGGTGCGCCACCGGCCGGCTTCGGCCGAGGCTCTTTGCGAAAGCAGACGGTACTTGTCCGCCCATTCGGAGACGGTTAACCGCGATTCCGGACGCAGCCCTTGGGAAAAGGCGGTCCCATAAATCGCCGCGGCGTCCATCACGATTTGAGGTTTGGCCTTTCGCTAACCAGGTCGATCAACACCTTGCGAATCTCGTCTTCGAGGCTCTGGTGGATTTTGTGCGGGTCGGTTTCGGCCGCGTAGAGCGAGGAAACACGTGCCGGGATGTTCATCAGGGCGTCACGGACGTTCCGTGCGTTCGAAAACGCAGCCTCTTCCACATCCCGGCGCTCGACTAACTCGCCTTCGCGCTGCTTTCGATCGAGTTCCGCCAGTTTGCCGCGCTCGACTTCGGTCTTGATGCGGCTCTTGAGCATGAGAGTCGATAACGCTTCGCTTCCTTGGCCGGCTCGGGCAATGGCCTCTCCGTTTTGCGCTGGCCGCCCACGGCGAAGCGGCTTGGCCGGTTCGCGGCGTGCTGCAAGAGCCGCTAGTGCGGCATCTTTATCGATCTGACCCTTCGCGTCGCGTACGATCACGCCCTGCTGCACCAATTTGGTCACATAAGGCCGCGAGAAGCCCTGCGACTCAGCAAACTCGGCACTGTTCACCGGGTTACGCTACCTGCCTGTTCTGACGCTTGATCTCAAGATCGGCGAATATGCGACCGTCTTGGAGATGCGCCGTCTTGCCGGTGAAGTCCTGCCATCGCTTCACGATTACGTCGCAGTATTTAGGGTCGAGCTCCATCAGCCGCGACGAGCGGCCCATCCTTTCACACGCGATGAGCGTCGAGCCGGACCCGCCGAATAAATCAAGCACGAGGTCCCCCGCCTTGCTGCTGTTCACCAGCGCTCTTTCGATCAACTCGACCGGCTTCATGGTCGGGTGCAGGCGATTCGCAGCCGGTTTCTTCTCCTGCCACAACGTCGATTGGGATTTGTCTCCGTACCACGGATCGCTCTGCCCCTTGCGGTGGCAGTAAAAGATCGGTTCATGCTGAAACTTGTAACGGCCGAAACCCCAAGCGAAGGTGTTCTTTGCCCAAATAATCTGGCAACGGACTTCGAAATCGGACGATTCAAGCGCCCCCTGGAACTCCCGCTGCCAGGAGGAAGGATGACAAACATACATCGAACCGCCCGGCTTCAGCGCACACACGTAGGACGAGAATACAGAGCCCAGGAACTCCTGGAACCGATCGGGCGTCATTTTGTCGCCCTGGATCTTTAACTTCTCCTCCGTGTAACCTTCATAGTCGACGTTGTAGGGCGGATCGGTAAAGACCAGGTCGGCCTTCTGCCCGTGCATCAAGCGCTCGATCGCCTCCATGGAGGTTGAATCCCCGCACAGCAGGCGATGATTCCCAAGCATCCACAGATCGCCCGGCTCAGTAATGGCGAACTCTTGAACCGCCGGCGCTTCGTCCTCATCGATTAACCCTTCGGTCTTCTCGGCCAGCAGCTCGTCGATTTCATCCAGGTTGAAACCCGTCAGATCGAGATCGAATTCACTCAGTTTCAGGTCGGCCAGCTCGAGTGCCAGGGCTTCCATGTCCCAGGTAGCCTCTTCGTTGGTACGGTTGTCCGCCAATCGATAGCAGTTAACCTGCGCGTTGGTTAACTCGGTTGCCACATGCACCGGAACCTCAGTTAACCGGAGCTTTTGAGCGGCTAACAGCCGCACGTGTCCGACGATAATGACTCGCTTGCTATCCACCACGATAGGTTGCCGGAAGCCGAACTCCTGAATGCTCGCCGCAACCTTATCTATAGCGCTTTGTGGGATTTGGCGCGGATTCCGGGCATAGGGAATCAACCTCTCAATCGGCCAGATTTCGACCGTCATGCCGCTTCGGGTTCCCCCGCCAGGCGGTTTGGAATTAACCATAATTGTTAACTAAGTTTTGAGCGCTGTCGCTAGCGAAATCGGGCCGTGGGCCCACCCGCAGCCAAAAATCTGAAAGGTAGGACCCGAAGATGATATCCGACTCTCGCGTGGCGCAAAACGTAGCCGCTACTTTCAAAAAGATAGGCCCGGCGTCAGCAGCCGGCAGAGCTTTCACGTGACCCGCCCTCAATCTGCGTTGATTGCGAAGCCCTACTTTCGGACGCTCACTTGAACAGCGCGAAATGCGATCCGGCGCTCGTAATCAACTTCGGCCGCTAATTCGTTGTTGGTCAGCGCTTGGGCGCAGGCGACCGGAATCCGCGGCAATCGGCGATGTGCCCAGCTATGTCGAGCGCCGATCTGCTCCAAGTAGCTATAGCGCGTTCCAGCTTTCACGCGTGTTCGAATCGGGCTATTGCTCTCTCCGCAAAGCTGCGCGCGAACGACTAAGCCTTTTCGTGTGCGGTGAAGGATCGCAGTCTTGCGTGACTCCAGATACAGCACCGTCTCCAGCGAATGGTCGCGTCTCCGCAAGCCATCCGCGCCATATGTCCGGATGTTCGGCATTTGAGATTTAGGGGAATGGACTGAAACGCTGGCCTGGGACTACGGCCAGAGGATGGCAGGGCCAGCTATGGTTGACCCGCAGGCCGATGGATTTAAGCCGCTCGGTGCACGGCTGGTGCTACAAAGTTAGATGCCTGGCCTCAAATGCGGCTGGTACATACATGAGCACCGCTCTCTGGATCGTTCTTACTTTATCTTCACACATTTCAATGTCTTTGCGCTGGCGAAAAATGAATCGGCGATGGCAACGGCGTTTCTCATTACCTATCCTCTCGAGCAGGTCTATTTGCACTTCGCAGACTCCCTGCAAGGCGATTTATCGCGACCGTGATTTTCCAGAAGCCGTTCGAGCCCGGAGGCCAGATCATTGGCGAGAAGCCGCTGTTATCGACAACTTTGCGAAGCTTACCCGTAAAAACATAGCTTCCGGATTGCCGATCAACCGGGACTTATCGCATGGTGGTTCGAATCGAGATACGGACCGTGGCGATTTCCAGACGCAGCATACGAGGTGTACGCCCGAGTGGGCGGCTCGTTTTTCTTTTGATCAAGAACATCGCAGACGCTAATAAGAGGCGACGGGCAAACCGGAGATCCGCGCGAAACGCTCAGACTGCTACCGGTCAACGGAAGTCAAGCGCCGGAAAGAAAACTACCTCGACCAGTGGGCAACTCGCTAATCAGGCCCCGGTGAGCGGCGCTGCAACACAGACCGCAATCCCAGCGACGACGAGCGCCTGAGAAGACTCGGCCGAGTTGACCTCCTTGTGTAGCGCTCGGGGAACCAATCCTTTTCAAGGACTTAGATCTCTGTCGGCGAAGTTTTCTAGACAGTTCCAAGAGATGCAGGGTAATCCGGACATTTCGCCGAATCATCTATTCCGGGTGCAATAGGATTACTTCGCTTCGGCTCTATTTGCGTAGGCTCAGCAGGCGGTCCTCCGCATAAGTCTTGCGTCTTGTCTTAAAATCGCAACATGATTCTTCCTGTCACGCGCAGGCAGTTTGTTCAAGCCGTCGGCGCGGCATCGCTTCTTACGGCTCGCGGATATGCTGCCGTTGCGGGCGCAAACGATCGGTTGCGCATTGGCGTGATCGGAGCCGGTGTAATGGCCACCAACCACATGCAGAGTCTGGTGAAGATGCGCGATGGCGACAATGTTGAAATCATCAACGTTTGCGATATCTATGACAAGCGATTGAACGCGGCCGCTCAATTGACTGGCGGCAGGCCGCTGAAAGATTACCGGCAATTGCTGGAGAACAAAGACGTCGATTATGTCTTGATTGCCGTGCCGGAACACTGGCATTTCAAGATGGCGATGGATGCGCTGGATGCGGGCAAGCACGTCTACGTGGAGAAACCTATGACGCACACGATTGAGCAATCGCAGAAGCTGGTCCACAAGGTGCAGGCGAGCGGAAAGAAACTGCAGGTGGGCGTGCAGGGGATGTCGGATGAGTCGTATGCGGTGGCGAGCGATCATATCAAAGCTGGTGAGCTGGGCTCGATTGTGCTGGCTCAAATCGATTACTCGCGCAACTATCAGGGTGATTTCTGGGCGGGCGACGAGTATCCTATCGACCCCGACGCGAAGCCGGGAGTGAATCTGGATTGGGGGGCGTGGCTTGGACCTGCGCCGAAGCGCGGCTGGGATCCAGAGCGCTATTTCCGCTGGCGGCGTTATTGGGACTACTCGGGCGGAATTTCCAGTGATCTGTTCATTCATCGGGCTACGCGGCTGCTGAAGGCGATGAATCTGACATATCCGCAGTACGTTGTTGCGACTGGGGGCAAGTTTGAATTTAAGGACAGCATCGCCGAGATTCCGGACACGTTCAACGTGCTCGCCGATTTCCCGGGCGGACCCACCATGCAACTGATCTCGTCGATGGCGAACGAGGCCCCGGAGGACCATATGATTCGCGGGCACAAAGCCACCTTGTACTTCACGCGCACGGGCTTCACGATCAAACCGGAAAAGGCGTATGAGAAAGATATGCAGCCTATCACGTATGAGAAGAAGGGTGCGGAAGATTTGACTCTGCATCACCGGAATTTGCAGGCCGCCATCCGTTCGAACCAGCCGTTGAATTGCGACTGCATGCTGGGGATGTATGGAGTCGTGCTCTGCGACATGGCTGTGCAGTCGTTCCGAAAGCGGAGATATCTCAAGTGGGACGCAGCCAAGGGCCACGCGGTTAAAGCCTAAGAATTACCGACTTAAGCTTGGGCGTAAGTGGAATCAATCAGCCGCTTCAGGTAAGCAACGGAAGCACGGATGTCGGATTCCTGGCGTGCGCCGGAGATTTCCCGTTCGATGGTTATGGGCCCCGTATACCGAAGCTTGAACAGTTTGCGGGTGACTTCCGGGAAATCCACATTACCTTGCCCGATGGCTACCTCTTCTCCGAGGTCTTTCGGATCCGTCGGATAGAGGCTGTCTTTGGCATGCAGACCGCGCACATATTTACCGACAACGTCCAGCGCCCCCACGGGATCGCCTTTTCCGTAGAGAATGAGATTCGCGGTATCGAGGTTCACTCCGATATTGTCTAGGCCGGTATCTAGAATCGCTCGCAGCATGGTGACAGGCGATTCCTGCCCGGTCTCCATCAGAAATGTTTGCCCGTTCGCTTTACAGTAGCTCGCCACGTCGCGAATGGCTTTCACGGTGTCGGCGTAAAGCTGCTCATTGGGATTTTCCGGTATGAAGCCGCAGTGGGTGTGAACGGCTTTAATATCGCACAGTTTGGCCAAGTCGGAGGCTCGCTTCAAAGCGTCTATGCGAGCGGCTCGGGTTTGCGGAGGGACGAGGCCAATGGTCAAGGGGCCTTCGTAGAAATTCCAAATCATTTTTCCCGGACCAAGCGTCATGGCCGCGGTGGCGTCTACTTGATACTTTGCCAGCGCCGCTTTCAAAGGTTCGGCGAGACTCGCTGGGGCCATGCCTACTCCTACCTGGCAACATGTCAAACCGAGCGCTCTTACCTTGGCGATGGCCGTGTCGGGCGTGTCTTCTCCGGAAACACCCACGACCACTCCTAGGCGGGGCTTAGTACGCCCGGGTTCGGAATACAGCGGGGCGGCTGTTGCGGCGATAGCAGCCAAACCGGTCTTGAGGAAGATACGTCTATCGGTCATTTTCGCTGGTTTCCTTGAATGATTTGTCACCAACCAGATCTCGAAACCGGGCAGTTTCAAATGACTTGGCATGTCCGTCGCTCTTGACCATAAGGAACACCGCCAGATCGGGTTGGCCGGCTGCGTACGCCAATCCTGTTTTGCAGCCCAGAACGCTAATGGCCGTTGCAGCCGCGTCGGCGGTGATGCCACGGCGCGAGATGGCTGTTACGGTCAAGTCGTTTTGTAACCCCATGCCGGTCTTGGGGTCGATGATATGCGAATAGCTTTTGCCGACGGTATTCAGATGTTGCTCGCTGCTCCCGGAAGTTGAAACCGCGGCATTCGAGAGCATCAGCACGCGCGTGAATGGCTTATCCGCACGGTCAAACGAATCGACTCCGATTTTCCAGCCCGCCTTACCCGGAGGCGCATCGCCGAATGCCAGATCCCCGCTCGCGGCCACTAGGGCGGAACGAAAGCCGAGATTCGCCAGAACCGTTAGCGCCTCGTCGGCAGCGTAGCCCTTGGCAATCCCACCGGCATCGAGCAACATTCGCGGCGCGTCGAACTCAATTGTTTGGGCCGCGGAGTCCAGATGAAGTTTCCGGTAGCCGCAGCGAGCCAGCGCGGATTGCACGGCTTCGGGTTGCGGGAGGGTATGATCTTGTCGAGCTTGCCGCCACAAGTGAGTAAGCGGGCCGATGGTCAGATCGAATGCACCGCCTGTTGCAATCGACAACTGCTCAGAAGATTGAGCAATCCGGAACAAATCGTCGCTGACTCGGACGGGATGTCCTACTGCTTGATGGGTGATGCGGCTTAGCTCGCTTTCGGGCAGGTAGTCGGAAAGAATCTTGTTGAGTTGATCAATTCTTCGGAAAGCTGCCTGGAAGGCCTGCCGCGCCGACCTTTCATCGGGCGCATAGAGCTTGATGCGGAAGAGCGTGCCCATATGTGCTTCCACTGCCTCATAAGGATTCAGAGTCTTATCGGCGGGCGGGCGGGCAAAAGCGGCGAGAACAAGCAAAGGAGCAATGGCGAACTTATTGCTCGTCATGCTCAACACCATTGTTCCAATACTTGTACATCTCTTCCGCAGCCGGCAGTTTGGCGGGCCGGATGAGACGAAATCCGAGCCATTGCGCATCCGTTTCATACCAAATGCTCTTTGGGAGTTGAGGGTCCTGCTGCTTCCACGAAGGATTGGAGGCAACGCGCGAACCGCAGGTTAACTGATCCACAGGGTCGTTCCAGGACCCGCCCCGCACGCTGAGCGGATACGGTGCGGTAGTTTTGATCCACGGATTTATTTCAGGACTTGCCTTGTACGGCGCATACGCATCGAGAGTCCATTCCATAACATTGCCGAGCATGTCATAAAGGCCCCAAGCGTTCGGCTTCTTCGTGGCAACCTTCTGATATTTGCCGCCGCTGTCGGCCGAGTACCAAGCGTACTCCTTCAATTGTGAAGCGTCCGAACCGAAATAATATGTCGTCGTCGTCCCGGCACGGCAAGCGTACTCCCACTCTGCTTCCGTCGGCAAGCGGTAGAACTCACCGATTTTGGCGCTGAGCCACTCGGCGTATTTATTGGCGGCGTGCTGCGTCATGCTGATCGCGGGAAAGCCGTTGATGCCCATGCCGAAACTCATTTCCATGTAAGGGCGGGTAGGCCGGCTGACGGCATCCACCGTATCATCTTTCTTCGCGATTTCGCCCGCTTGGTTGGCGAACATGAAGAGGCGGTACTCATCCCAAGTAACTTCGTGTGCTTGCATCCAAAACGCGTCGACGGTCACCTGGTGGGGCGGCCGCTCATCCGGTTTCTCAGTAGAACCCATCGTGAAGTGACCGGCGGCGATGGGCACCAAGGTGTAGGCTACCGTGGTGTTCGGAATCGTGACGCTGTAAGATTGTGCGGCTTTGTGCGTCTGGTTGGCAGCGATGCGCTCGCGAATCTGGCCGACGTTTTCGATCTCAGAGAGTTTCAGGGCGGGTTTCGTATCGGCTTTCGGGGAAACTTTCAACGCCAGGCCCGCAGGCCAGACCGCGCCGCCACGAATCCATCGGGCGATTGCTTCGATATCGCCGCCACTGAGCTTGCCGGAAGGCGGCATGGCTCCAATCTTGATGCTGGTATAGAGCGGACTCGCCTCAGGCTGACTGGGCAGGACGAGTTTGTGGCTGAGCACAAAATCGCGAGAGGTCAAATCAATATGACCGCCCTCAGCGCTGTGGTGGCAGCCAGTGCAGTTCTGCTCTAGTATCGGCGCGATATCGCTGCGGAAATCAGCGGTCGCCGCTGGCTGGCCACCCGCGAATAGGAGTGCGCCAACAAAGAAGACGATCATTCTTGGGCTTAGCTAAATTTCGTGATGCCAGGCTGCGCCCGCGGAGGGACGGGCAGGGTGCCATCCCAAGTGAGATGATCCGGGAACAGCCTCTCCTGGGAATTTAGCGCTTGGTCCCAGGTGACCTCCTGGCCGGTATAAGCGGCCATTCGGCCCATGATGGCAAGCAGCGTACTAGTGGCGAGACGTTTGCCATTATTGACCGGCTGACGTTGGCGGATCGAGGCAAAGAGCACGTCGTGTTCGCG
This sequence comes from Bryobacteraceae bacterium, assembly GCA_051003475.1. GTDB lineage: Bacteria > Acidobacteriota > Terriglobia > Bryobacterales > Bryobacteraceae > Bog-105. Next base: position 16,833 of record JBPCLH010000243.1, on the reverse strand, counting down.
CTGATACATGTCGTATTGCTGGCCGCGCCAAGTCCAGTTGGTTTTGCCTTCAATGCGTGGAACCGGTCCGCGGCCGAGGGTACAAGACCCGTCCGAGCCCATCATGTAGTCGGAGGTTTCGTTGTAGCAGCCTTCGATCTGGCGATTGGCAAGTGTGGCGCGGACCCCGTTCGGGTAAAGGTAATTGACCTCGAAATGATCATAAATATTTCCGCCTTCGGCCGGAATGACGCGCCCGCCAACGGCAACGCAGCTTGTGGGGGGCTGATCGTTCATTATCCAGGCGATCTTATCGGCGCTATGAACGGCCTGCTCGACAAGGCTATCACCGCAACTCCAGACGAAGTTGTACCAGTTCATGATTTGCCACTCGGTGTCGCTCAAGTCGGCAGGGCGAGTACTCGCAGCTGGCATGGGTTTCACAGGACTGGTGTAATAAGTGGCATAATATGAAACCACTTTTCCTAAGGCCCCGTCCTGGACCTGCTTAAAAGCATCGATAATCATGTTGTTGTAGCGCCAGCAGAAGCCCGCGACCAGCGATAGATTCTTACTCGACGCTTTGCCCGCGGACTCGAGAACGGAGCGAATGCCGGGCGCATCGGTCGCAGCGGGCTTTTCGCAGAAGATGTGTTTGCCGGCTTCGACAGCAGCGGCCAGGTGCTGCGCGTGGAACCCGGGTGGCGGAGCGATGATTACCACATCGATGCCGGAATCTAAGACCTTCTGATAGGCATCGAGACCGACGAACTGGTTTGACTTTTCAACTTTGAACGGCCGGCCACTTTGGCAATGCGGGCCAGCTCAGGGAGGGCAGCATCGATTTGTCGCTGGAACACGTCGCCGACTGCGGTAAGTTCCGCATCGCCGTCGGCGTGCAGAGCCTCATTGGCTGCGCCCGTGCCGCGTGCACCACAACCGATCAAGCCAACCTTCAATGCGTTTGTGACGGTCTGCGCGGAAATGATTGCAGGAAAACCAAGAGTAAGCGCAGCGCCGGCCGTAGCGCTCGCCGTTTTCATGAACTCACGGCGATTGGAAGATGTCTGTTGTTTTTCCATTCTCAATTACAAGCTCCCTGCGTTACCCATAGCGTAATATCGAACGATACTGGATCATAACAACAAACGCGAGCCATTAAATATACTTTCATGACACGCCGAACATTTATGGAGACCGCTGTGCTGCTGGCCACCCCTGCGTCCGCTGAAGGCCCCCTGCCGATCCACAAGGCAGTGGAATACAGCATGCTGCCCGAAAGCGCGAGCATCCCTGAACGATTTCAGATGGCACGTGATGCCGGGTTCGAAAGGATCGAGTGTCCGACTACGCCCGACCAGTCGCAGGCGGAAGCAATGAAAAAGGCAGCCGAGAAGGCCGTCATAAAAATCCACTCGGTAATGAACATGGATCACTGGAAATATCCGCTGTCATCCTCTGATCCGGCCGTTGTGGATAAGAGCCTCGAAGGAGCGCGTACTTCTTTACGCAACGCACATCTCTGGGGAGCAGATACCGTGCTGATCGTGCCTGCAGTCGTGAACGCGGAAACATCTTATCGGGATGCGTACTCGCGCTCGCAGACCAGCATCCGGAAACTTCTACCTTTAGCGGAAGAGTTGAAGGTCATTATCGCTCTCGAAGAGGTCTGGAACAAGTTTTTGCTCAGTCCGATAGAGTTCGCAACCTATATCGATCAGTTCCAGACCCCCTGGGTGAGGGCCTACTTTGACGTGGGAAACGTGCAACTATACGGCTACCCCGCGGATTGGATTCGCACTCTCGGCAAGCGGATTGTGAAGCTGCACATCAAAGACTTTTCGTTCGTTCATCAGCCGGACAGCGACAAGATGGTCGCTGAGTGGGTGCCGCTTTTGAAAGGCAATGTGGACTGGCCCGCGATTTATCTGGCTTTGAAGGAGATCGGTTTCCACGGCACCGCGACGGTGGAATTGCCGGGTGGAGACGAGGCGTATTTGAAGGAAGTCTATAAACGGTTCACGATGATTTTGAGCGGCACGGCTCGAGTAGGCGATAAACCGGAGTGAATGGCATCATCGGTGCGAGAGATCGCGAATCCAAATGTCCTTAAATTCCATATTGCCGCGACCGCCTGCGTGTAACTGTAGTGCGATGGTGCCATCGGCAGCTCCCGGTTGGGGGTCAGTGAAATCGACCATCTGCACTCCGTTGAGGCGCGAACGATAGCGGTTGCTGGTAACTTCGACCAGATAATCGTTCCAGTCGCCCATGCGAACAACGCTTTCATTTTCGGGGGCAGGCCAAACCACCCAATGTCCGCCCTCTTCGGCATAGACGCCGCCAGTGTGGTGCATCATTGTGCAGTCGATTTCAAACTGCATGCCTTGAGTGACGTCGGCGGTACCGGGTTTGAACGAGGAGTGAAAGAACACGCCGCTGTTCCCGTCTCCCACACACTTGAACCGCAGCGCCAGTTGAAAATCCTGGTAGGACTTATCGGTTTGGAGATAACCGTAGTCCTGGGTCACACCTTTGCCGTGAATCACGCCATCCTCCACTGTCCAGCTTTCCTTGCCGATTTTCACCCAACCTGATAGATCTTTTCCATTAAATAGCGAGCCCCAGTCTTCGCCGGGCAGTTTTGGTTTAGCGGTCTGGGAGTAACCAGGCACCGCGATGAGCGTAAGCGATAGGACGAGACCTATCCGTTTTTCGAGTTTCATGGATTGAGGTTAGCAATCGGCCCGCTTTCGCTGTCGCATAGCCGCCGCTGCGCATTCTTCCGCGTGAACGGTGGGGCAGGACACCGGATATAATCGCCCGCATGCTTCGCCTACACCTGCTCTTACTCATGAGCGCGGCCGTCATCTTCGGACAAAACGGGAAAGTACGCGTGATTGCATTTGGCGCTCACCCGGATGACTGCGACATTCGTGCCGCCGGTACAGCCGCGAAGTTCGCCCGGCTCGGCTACTCGGTCAAATTCGTTTCTGTCACCAATGGGGATGTCGGCCATCAGAGCATGGGTGGTGGACCGCTGGCCCCTCCGCCGCCGCGCCGAAGCGGAGGAGTCGGGCCGCCGCCTCGGCGTGACCTATGAGGTTCTGGACAATCACGACGGGGAGTTGCTTCCCACTCTCGATGTTCGCCGGCAGATCATTCGTCGCATTCGAGAGTGGCAAGCCGACATTGTGCTCGCGCCACGACCGAACGATTATCATCCGGACCACCGGTATACCGGTGTACTAGTGGAGGATGCCGCATACATGGTTGTAGTCCCCAACGTTTGCCCCGAAACTCCGGCTCTGCGAAAGAATCCCGCCTTCTTCTACTACGAGGATAGTTTTCAAAAGCCAGCTCCGTTTCGGCCGAACGTGGCGATTGACATCGATGACGCCTTTCAGCAGAAAATTGATGCTCTCGATGCGCACATCTCGCAGGTGTACGAATGGTTACCGTGGGTCGACGGTAAATTGTCGAAGGTTCCGAGCGATCCAGCGCAACGGAAGAGGTGGCTAGCGGGCTTGCACGGTGCGCCGCCCAGCCCCGCAGTCCGGCAGGCGCTGGAGAAATGGTACGGACCAGAGCGGGCGGCGAAAGTAAGGCGTGCTGAGGCGTTCGAGCTTTGTGAGTACGGACGCCAGCCAACTGACGAAGAGTTGCGGCGTTTGTTCCCAATGATCAGATAATCACTCGGCCCTGTGAGTTGGCGCGCGCGATTGCATAGAATGGAAGACCCGGCGCCGGAAGCAAAATTCCCTTGACAATCAAACCTATCAGGCCTATCATTCCAAACCAGATAGACGAAAATGTTAGTCACCTTAAGGGGAGGTGACTCTTCAGTGTCTTTAACCGAGTCTCGCGATATCCGCCGGTTTGTAAGTCCGACATCTTACAAAAGGGGTCCCACATGCGCCTGAAATCCTCGCTCGTCGTATTGCTATTTCTGGTTATCAATTCCTTGGCTGGGCATGCATTTGCTCAAGTCCTTTACGGTTCAATCGTCGGTGATATCACGGATCCCAGCGGAGCAGCCATACCGAACGCAACCGTCACCATGACTGACAGCGCAACTGGGCAAAGTCGCGACGTGACCTCCGATTCCGGAGGACGGTTCACAGCGAGCGACGTTCAGCCCGGAGTTTACGTGCTCAAATTCGTGGCTCAAGGGTTTCGCCCGATCGAGAAATCCGGCGTAACCATCACTATCAACACGGTTACGCGAGCCGACACCACGCTCCCAGTGGGTAATGTTTCTGAGCAGGTCACCGTCGAGGCTTCGGCGGTACAACTGCAGACCGACAAGGCTGACGTTCACACGGAATTAGGCGCGCAGGCCATTGAAAACATGCCGCTGTCGAACTACCGTAACTATCAAAGCCTGATCGACTTAGTTCCGGGAGCCACCCCGGGGGCGTTCCAGAACGCCAATACCGATACACCGGCCCGAGCACTAACCACGAATATCAATGGCACAAATCGGAACAACAACGGCACCAAGCTAGATGGAGCGGTGAACATCTTTGTGTGGCTCCCGCATCACACGGTTTACGTTCCCCCAGCCGAAACCATTGAAACCGTCAACATTTCAACAGACAACTTCGATGCCGATCAAGGTATGGCCGGGGGTGCCGCTATCACAGTGGTCACGAAGTCCGGTACGAACAGCCTTCACGGTACCGCCTTTGGATACCTCGAAAACAGTTTCTTCGGAGCCAAGAACTATTTCTTTACCGACCCGAAGAAGCCTAAGAGCATTCGAACCATTCCCGGGTTTACGCTGGGCGGGCCTCTCCTAAAGAATAAATGGTTCTTCTTTGGAGGTTATGAGGGAACGTTCGAGCGTGTCAATCGAAACGCTCTATTCACCGGCCCCACTGCCGCACAAAGAGCGGGTAACTTCAGCGGAACTCGCGCGATCATCTACAATCCTGCCACTGGTAATGCCGATGGAACCGGTCGCACACCCTTCTTGAACGACATGATCCCAGCAGGCGAAATCAGCCCCATCGCACAGAAAGTGCAAGCGCTCATCCCGTTACCGAATCTGCCGGGTTTTGCCAACAACTTCTTCAACTCTGCAGGCCAGAGATTCGACCGGAAGAACGTCGATTTCAAAACCGACATCATTCCAACCGAGAAATGGCACCTGTTCGTCCGTTACGGCTACATGCAGGCCGACGTCACTGGAGTATTCGGCCTTGGCGCGGCGGGTGGCCCCTGCCTTTGCGATGGCGGCCCCGCGACCGGTGATACTTCGGTGAACATTGCGACCGTCGGCTACACCTACACGTTGAGCCCTAACAAAATCTATGACGCCACCTATGGTTTCACCCGCCTCGGGCATATCAGTATCGGAAAGGATTTTGGCACCGACTGGGGATCTAAGGTCTTCGGCATCCCCGGTACAAACGGCCCGGATCCGAGGGAAAGCGGTCTGCCCTTCTTTAGTATCAGCGGGTACACCGATGTTGGCAATGACAGTAGCTGGATCCCCGCGTTTCGCAACGACCAGAGTTTTGCGACGAGCCAGAACTTCGGAATCGTTCACGGTTCACACGAATTCCGAATGGGCTTCGACGGCATCCGGCATCACTTGAACCACTATCAGCCGGAGCTCGGGGCGGGGCCTCGCGGCGAATTGGACTTTGGCCAAGGCTTGACCGCACTGAACAGCCCGAGCTACACAACTACGCAATTCAACGCCTACGCAGCCTTTCTGCTTGGTCTGACCTCCAGCGTCGGCAGAAGCATCCAGTATGAAAAGATGACCACTTACGAATTGCAGTTCGGCTGGTACTTCAGAGACCGCTGGCAAGTTACGCCTAAGCTGACGGCAACCTTGGGGCTGCGCTACGAATTTTATCCAATCATGACCCGGGCCGGCCGCGGTGGCATAGAAGAATACGACCCGAACACGAACATCGTCACTCTTGGCGGCGCGGGCGGGCTACCAAAAGATCTCGGCGTCACTGTGAGTCACAAGATGTTCAGTCCGAGAATCGGGCTCGCTTATCGATTGAACGAATCAACTGTTCTTCGAACGGGCTACGGCATTACCCGCGATCCTCTGCCTCTGTCTCGGCCCTTGCGCGGATTCTATCCGCTCACGGTCGGGGACACGTTCACCCAAGCGAATAGTTACGTGCCATATGACACGATGGCGCAGGGTATCCCACCCGTCGTCGGTCCAAACGAAAGTACAGGAAGAGTTGTGTTACCCCCGTCAGCAGATATGCGCTTTATCACTGACGGTCATTTGAGGCGTGGCTACATTCAATCCTGGAATTTCATTGTTGAGAAACAGTTGCCGTGGAAGTTAGTCACGTCGGTCGGCTATGTAGGTACAGCAACTGTGGACTCATTTGCCGATTGGAACGGCAACGCCGCAGCCCCCGGCACCGGACAAGCAGGACAGCCTTTGTTCCAAAGGTTCGGGCGTACCTCCGAGACACTCTTTTGGAACGGCTTCGTGGGCGCGAACTACCACTCTCTCCAGGTGTCAGTGAACCGACGAGTGGGAACCGACCTCACCCTGGAGGGTGCCTATACCTGGTCTCACGCGATTGACTACACAGACAATGACGGCTGGACTGGACTCTTCTGGAACTATGCCCCGATTCTAGGCCGCAACCGCGCCACGGCTGGCTATGACCTCCCTCATAATTTCCATCTGGGATACGTCTACGAATTCCCGGCCGGTAAAGGCAAGAAGTACCTGAACACTGGCATCGCCGCTGCAGTGCTTGGCGGATGGCAGGCCAACGGCATCATCGCCATATACTCGGGCTACCCATTCACTGTCACCGCGGACGGCACAGCTCTGAACGCTCCGGGCAACGGCCAAACTGCGGACCAAGTAGGCCCTGTGCAAAAAATTGGGAGCTTGCAGGAGTATTACAACATCTCGGCTTTTGCGCCAGTTGATACGCCTCGTTTCGGCACCATAGGCCGAAACACTCTGCGGGGACCAGGGGTAATCAACAATGACTTAAGCCTTTTCCGTGATTTTCCGATAACGGAGAGGATGAAGATGACCTTCAAGGCGGAAGCGTTTAATATCACCAACACACCACATTTCGCGGGGCCGGACAGCAACGTTAACGATACTGCGTTCATGACCATCACCAGCTCAGCTGGCACTCTGGCAGACCAAAGGAGTATTCGTTTCGGCTTACGGTTCGCCTGGTAGGCGCGACTTACTTCTGTCCGCCACTTAATCGACTGCGGACCGCAGCCAACGCCGCTTGCGCAGGCTGTAAGCTCGGCTTCATGCGCACTGCTGCCTCGAGTTCAGCCTGAGCCTCATTCAGGCGCCCCAATCGCGCTAGCTCGATGCCTAAATTGTTCCGCAGTTCGGCATCCGCAGGACGATACTGAAGCGCCTCGCGATAGCGTTCTACGGCCGCATCATGCTGGCCCGAATCCGCGAGCTCATCCCCCCACGCGAACAGCGCTTCGCCTAGATGCTCCCGCGTCTTCGAGTCATCGGAACGCTCGGAAAGTACCTGTTTGAAATCCGCCACTGCGGTCTGCCACTCTCTCGCTGCAGCTTCCGCGCTTCCCAGGTCATAACGCGCGTCCGTAAACTTAGGATCCAACTCCAGCGCCCGTTTAAACTGCGCCTTCGCCTCGGTCATCCGCGAAGCTGACGCAAGCGCCACCCCTAATTCCGAGGCGGCAAGCGCGTTCGCCGGTTGTGCTTTTACTGCTGCTTCAAAGTAGGGCACCGCACCCCCGGCATCACCCTGGCTCAACAGCAGGTCTCCCAAGTTGAAATTCGCGGAGAAGTCGCCCGGGTACTTCTCGAGCAGCCTATGCATCACGGCCTCCTGAAGAATCGCCCGCTGATCGCCCCCTCCCGCGGGTAAAACCTGCAGCCAAAGGTTCGCCATTTCGTTATCAGCGTGACTGCCGCCTTTCACACGCTGCGGCGGACTGTGCGTGTTACGCACATTCGCCGCTGAGTTGTCGTAATGGAAGCGCATTGAAATCACCGTTCCGCGCGGAAGCAGTATGGGTTGCTTATAGTGAAAAACGCCCTGCCAGCTTAAGTCCCAATTGGGAATACGGACCAGCCATTTGCGCGATCCATCCGGCAGTGTGGCGTAGCCCTCGAGTAGCTTACCCAGGTAATGCGCGTGCGGATAGACGGCAAGCACGTTGATATCTAGGGGTGTGCGGAACTCATCTGTCACCACGTAGTCGCTATCTCCTGCCGGAATGTCGATCGCTCCATCGTGCTCTAGCTCTACTAATAGCGGAAACTTGCTCTGTGGCTTATCTGTGAAATACAGCCCAATAGCAGCACTCACTTTCTCCGCCTTCCCGGAAGGCCTCAAGTGTACGTTCAGAATCAGATCCATCCCAGGGCCCACCCGCCAGGCCATGCCCTCCGACGAAACAATCGGCACGCTCCCCGGTTTCCATGCGAGAAACATGCCGTCAGGATCGAACGAGTTTTCCGCGATAGTGAGATCCATTCCAGGAAACCCGCTCGCATTCGCAGCCTGCCGCCGCGCGGAACGCGCCCGGTCGAGAATGATGCTGGCATGGTGGATCACCCTCGGGTCGCTTGGACGAATATCGACCGCTTTCACCCAGCGCGCTTCCGTGATCGACACGGGTATGATGAAATTCCAAAACACCTCCGCTCCATCCGCCTTCAGCTCATACGGCTGAGTCACGTGCAGCACCAGGTCTGGCGTTCCGAGCGACCATTCAGAAGCGAACTCCGGAACCGGCGGAGCCTCCGCTCGCGAGCCTTCGGGCGACCCTGCCTTGACCCATTCCTCAATCAATCTGATTTGCGTATCGCTGAGCCGGCGCTCTTCAATAAAATCGCCATAGCCGGGCTCGGGCAGGAACGGCGGCATGTAGCGCCGCTTCGTCACCTGCGCAATCTGCGCTGCATGCCGTTTCACATCCTGATAACTCAGCAAGGAGAAGGACGCCGATTCTCCGGGCCTGTGGCAAGATGCGCAATTCCCGTAGATGATCGGCGCGATGTCCTTTGAGAACGTAACGGGCTGGGCGAACGCCGGGAGTGCCACCGCCGCCAATGAAGCGACAGCAAGGAAGCTATTTAGTCCCCGCCCGAACATCATCAGATATCGTAAAACCGCGCGTGTCTATGATAATTGATCTGTGTTCACCGGCGCGTATCGGCTTCTCCTTATTGCGGCCCTATTCATCGGGACCCACTCGCCCGCTCAGTCGCCGGACCTCATCGAAAAATCGAAGCGCGGCAAAGAACTCATGGCCGAGCAGAAGTTTCAAGAGGCAGCTTCCCTCTACCGCGAGCTCGTGCAAGCCGTCCCGAACAACCCCGGGCTCCTGCTAAATCTCGGCATGGCGCTGCACCTGGCCGGGCACTCACGCGAGGCCATCGCACCGCTTAAGAGCGCTCTCAAACTGGACGCCGATATCCCTCCAGCCTGGCTGTTCATCGGAGCTTCCTATTTGAGCGCTGGCGATCCGGAGCACGCGCTCGAGCCGCTCGAAAAATATGTCCGCCTTCAGCCAGATGATCCCGGCGGCCATCAAACGTTCGCGGACGCGCTCCTCGCAACTAATAAATTTCGCGATGCAATCAGCGAGTATAAAAAATTAGGCGAACTCGAATCCAACAACCCCCACGCGTGGTATGGATTGAATCGGAGCTACGCCGCCTTGGCCGATGCCGCGTTCCAAGCCGTCGAGAAAGGCGCGCCGCAATCGGCATGGTGGTTCGCCTTGGTGGCAGATGAGCGCGTTAGGCGCAGCCAATTTCAGAGCGCATTCTTCTTCTACCGGAAAGCCGAAGCAGTTCAACCGGTTCTGCCTGGTCTCGACGCATCACTCGCCGAAGTTTACGAGAAGACCGGCCACCCGGATTGGGCCGAAGCAGAGCGTCGGAAGGACTCAACGGTTAATTGCCAGCCCTCCCAAGACGCGTGCGATTTCTTGGCCGGCCGTTACGAAGAGGTAATTCAGCGCGGCGGAACATCGCCCGAGGCCGATTATTGGCAGAGCCGCGCCTTCGCTCGCCTGGCACAAAATGCGTTCGAACATCTCGAGAGGCTACCGGAAAGCCCCGAAATTCACGAATTACGGGCCGAGCAGCTACACGCGCGAAGACAGAATCTCGAATCGGCGAGGGAATGGCAGAAGGCGCTCACCTACGCCCCCAACGACGAGCGCTTGCGCGAGGAACTGCTGTCTTCGCTCTACCGCGCCAAAGATCCATCCGCCCTCAAATTGACTGACGAACTCCTCCGCGGGAACCCGTCCTCCCCTGAATTGAACCTCATCAAAGGCGATCTGCTCCTGACTTCTCAGCAAGCGGAAAAGGCGATTCCTTATCTGGAGACCGCCCTGAAGTTCAATCCAAACTTGGTGCCAGCTCATCACGCGCTTGGGCGAGCCTACATGCAACTTGGTCGCCAAGCAGCTGCCATACCGCACCTGCAGGCCGCACTCTCAATGGACGAAGACGGGAGTCTGCGCTATCAACTCGCTCGGGCGTATCAAGCTACGGGCCAGACCGAGCTTGCGAAAAAAACTTTGGAGGACTCCGCGCAACGCCAAAAAGCCGATCGTGAAGAAAAGAGCAAGCTCCAGGAAGAAATGGAGATCACACCGCCATGAGAGCGCTCTCCCTCACCGCGTCACCCGTTTCCCTCTTCCCTGGCGAAGCGTAACGATCCGATCGGCTTTGATGCCTTCGAACCTTTCTCGCGCGCTGTCCGGCCACTCTACGATCACCGCTTCGAAGTCGGGCTGATCGCCGAGTCCAAAATGCACTCGACCATCATTCGCACTGAGATAACTCGAATCGGTGCGGACCTCGCGCCACGGCGTCTGCTTACCATGCCGGACGACCGCAGCTCGCGCACCGATTGCAAACCGGTTTAACTTCGGCGACTCCAGCTTGAGTGACAGCCAATGAGCTTTCTTCCCGATCTGGTTGCGAAACAAGCGGACCGGGCCATTATTGTTCGTAACGACGATATCTATCGCACCATCGTTGTCGATGTCACCGAACGCCGCGCCACGGCTGACCTCTGCAATTTTAAAAGCCTGCCCTGCAAGCTGAGACATCTCCCGGAACCGCTTTCCACCCTCGTTATGAAACAACTGTTTGCGCTGCGCATACGGTGAAGTCCCGGTTTGCCCGTTCGCAAGAAGCGTGACAGCGCCATTCGCGATGAACAGGTCGAGCCAGCCGTCGTTGTCGTAGTCAAACCATTGAACGCCGAAGCCGGTGTACCCGAAAGTTGATTGCAACAACCCGAACTGCGCAGTAGCATCCTCAAACTGACCTTTGGCGTCCCTGCGAAAAACAGTAACACCCTCTCGCGTCAGATTCGTAACCAACAATACCTGGCCGCTATTGTTTTCCACGTCCCCGACCGTTACGCCCATTCCTGCTTTAGGTCTTCCGTCCATGCTGTAGGCAACGCCGGCTTCGAGCCCTGCCTCGCGAAACGTGCCATCGCCTTGGTTCAGCCACAACAAATTCGCAGCGGTGTCGTTGGCTACATAAATATCCGGCCGGCCGTCGCCATTGAAATCTGCGCATACTACGCCGAGCGCGGGTCCATAGGAGCGGTTGATTCCCGAAGATTCGCTAACATCCTCGAACCGGCCGTTCCTCAAGTTTCGAAACAAGCGAGACGGTACGGCATGGTAACCCTTCGGCGTACAGTAGTCGGGCTCGCCCGTCGCCGAAACGCAACTGCGATTGCCTTCAACTGTAAAGTCGACGTAATTGCATACAAATAGATCAAGCCAACCGTCGCCATCGAAATCGAGCCATGCCGCACTGGTCGACCAATGCGAATCCTCCACCCCGGCTTCGTGCGTAACCTCGGTAAACGTGCCATTTCCATTGTTGTGGTATAGAACATTTCGCCCGAAATTCGTCACGTACAGATCGAGGTATCCGTCGTTGTCGTAGTCGCCCACGGCAACGCCCATCCCGTAACCCACGTGGCCAACACCGGCCTCCTGCGTCACATCCACAAACCGCAGCCGCCCGGTTTCAGAGAGCAGATTCTTAAACAGGCGATTCCCAGGCTTCCATCCGCTCGGTGGCTGTGCTGTGAGCTTTCCGTTTTGATCGAGCGCCGTCCCTTGCACCAGATAAACGTCCAGGTCACCGTCGTTGTCGTAATCGAAAAGCGCAACGCCGGGACCCATGATCTCGGGCATGTAGTGCTTCCCCGTTGCGCCATTAAAGTGATGAAAGCCTAATCCCGTTTCAGCAGCCACGTCGCGAAACAAATCCGTTTCGCGACTGCCGGACCGCGGCAAGAGTATGTGACTCGACAGACTTCCCGCCGCCATCGCGCCAAGGAAATTACGCCGTGAGAAATTGTTCACTTCTCACCATCGAGCATTTTCAGGTCATGATCGATGCTGGCGAGCAATTTCGACTGGCCGCGCGCAACTGCAAGATCGCGCGCCTCGCGATAGTAGCGCACTGCCCGCTCGCGATTGCCCGACCGTGCATACGCGGCTGCAAGCGCGTAAGTATAAACCGGCGTATTTTCCTCCTCCGGCTGAAGCGCTCGCAGGAGCTGTTGAATTGCTTCGTCGTATTTCCCTTGATTAACCAGAATCCGCGCTAGATGAAATCGAGCCAGCGGATAATCCGGGCGGTCCGCGATCGCTGCACGAAACTCAGCAGTCGCTTCTTCCGTTCGGCGCTCAATCTCGTAAATCGCGCCCAGATTATTGTGCGCTTCAGCATAGTTCGGATTTACGGCCAGCGCCCGGCGGAACGCTTGCTCCGCTTGGTCGTATTTCTGCTGGTTGAAAAGAAGAACGCCATAGTCATACCAGGCATCAGGCCGGTTTGGCGCGAGCTTGATCGCCGCATCAAAGTGCTGCTTCGCTGCTGCCGCATCTCCTGCGCGCCCGTAGAGCGAAATCAGATTAATATGTGCCTGCACATTGTTCGGATCTGATTCGAGCACAGTCTGATGTTCCCGAATGGCATCCTCCAGCTTGCCTGCGCTTTCCAGCTCCGCACCGCGTTCTAGGTGCGTCGTCGAGCTTTGGTTGAGCTGCTCCATCCGCTGGGCGGGAACATCCGGGAGCGGCGGTTCGATTGATGAGCTCTTCGAATACAACGCGAAATGTAGCCCGGCTTCAGACTGCTTACCAAGCTTGCGCAGTTCGCCCGCCAGAGCGAACTGCGCTGCCCCGAATTGAGGAAAGAGGTTGCAAGCCTCGGTGAAAGACGCCGCCGCGGATTCATGATTACCCTCTGCGGCTTGCACGCGGCCAAGTCCGTACCACGCCTGCGAACAATCGCGATGCGCTTCGAGGATCTGCTTGTAAAGGCGCTTCGCCGCCGCCCAATCTGCGATCGCTACCAAACATTCACCAAGGTGCAGTTGTGCTGCAAGATCAGCGGGCCGAATTTCGAGTGCCGACCGAAAACTCTTCGCTGCGGTGTCAAAATGGCCCTCCTCCAACTCCGCATCTCCGAGCAGAGCAGCCCAGTCAAAGTTCTGCGGTTCTAGGGCATGCGCGCGCGAGTACGCCTTAGTGGCGGCATCGTATTGATGATAGGCATGGAAAATCATGCCCAACTCTCCCACTACATGAGCATCCTCCGGGTGAGCTTTGGCTTCTGATTCCGCCCGCTCAATCTGCGCTTTGATTGCAGGAGAGAAGTTCCCTGTATCAATCTGCGGCGCCTCGGGCAGATCGCTCGCCTGCACCATCAGCGCGCATACTACCAGGGCCAAAAACATCTTCATTCAGCAAAAGACTGTCGTCATTGCGGCTCCCGCACATTCAAAACTTGGTCAGCCTTGATATCACGCAAGGTTTGGTGCCTTCCGCTCGGCCAAACGACGTCAATTCGATCGATCACAGCAGTTTTTCCAAGCCCGAAGTGAACCCCGTCCAGACTGGACGACGCATAGCTAACGGCACTCGTCATATCGTTGTGCTGATTTCCAATACGCAGATGTGCGCCAATGCCGCCGCGGTTGCTCTGTGTGCCCGTGAGCTTCAGCGAAATCCAGTGATTGGGGTCTGGGCTCACGTTATGCCATAATTCCACGGGCGCTTCGAGCGAGGCAACCACGACATCGATCTTTCCGTCGCCATCAAAGTCTGCATACCCACTCCCGCGATGCGCTTTTGCTTCATTCAAACCCGCATCAGCCGAGGCGTCGCGGAACGTGCCATTACCGAGATTTACGAAGATGCTGTCCGGTTCCTTGTACACGGCTGTTTCAAAGAGCTCGACCCGGTCATTGACGTGCGAATCGGATGTGAACAGATCCTTCCAGCCGTCATTGTTAAAATCGAAAAGCCCGGCGCCCCAGCCGCTATGGTGAATACTCAGCGCGCCCATTCGGCTGGCGTAAGTGGCATCTACAAAAGTACCCTTACCCGTATTTCGAAACAGCGGGAACGTTTCCCCCGCAAGTGCCGTGACCGCGATATCCGGCAAACCGTCATTATCGTAATCCCGGAAGTCTGCGCCCATGCTCGCGACAGCCTTCCCGTCCTCGCGTAGAGCCACGCCCGAGACCAGTCCAACTTCTTCGAACGTACCGTTACCCCGATTGTGAAAAAGAAAATTTGGCATGTTGTCGTTCGTGACAAAGACGTCGGGGTAGCCGTCCTGGTCGTAATCGGCAAAGACGACGCTCATGCCGCGCCCGGCAAACGATGCGATACCGGCCTTTTTGGATACGTCCTCAAACGTGCCATCGCCACGATTGCGATACAGGGTGCTCGCCAGACCTTCAAAATATTTCGGATGGCAATAAATCCGGATACCCCGCGTCTGGTCTCCGCAATAGCGGTCGTAGGCGGGAGACCACTTCGCATAATGAACGATCCACAGATCAAGTAAACCGTCATTATCGTAGTCAAACCACCCTGCGGCTACCGCCCATTCCCCGCTGCGGATTCCTGCCTTCGCAGTGACGTCTTCAAACTTCCCGTTGCCGAGGTTGTGATACAGGATATTACGATTCACGCCGGCGACAAAAAGATCGGGGCGCCCATCGTTATCGTAATCGCCTGCGGCCGCCCCCATCGAGTACCCTTCTCCCGCGACCCCAGCTTCTGCTGTCACGTCCCGAAACTTCATATCCCCCTCGTTGCGATAGAGGCGATTCCAGTATTGAGGTCCAGTCTTGGCGAGCGATGGGAGGTCAGCTCCATTCGTGAAAAAAATATCTGTGCGACCGTCACCGTCGTAGTCGAATACTGCCAAGCCTCCCGCCATCGTCTCAATCATGTGCTTTCGCGGAGTCGGGCAGTTGTGCAGAATAAAATCCAGGCCACCAGCGCGGGCCACGTCTTGGAACCTAACAGTCGGTGTCTCCGTTTGGAACGCAGCGGCATGGTACGCCCAAACCGCTCCAAGCGTGACGACTACGGTCAGCACTAAAGCTCGGTTCACCTTCAAGGATGCATACCTCAATTTGCATTCGCCGCCAACAAGCGGAAGAAAGAAGACCTTAATTCTCTCAGGTGGCCATGTTCGCCCGTATAATAAGTACCGCCGGCTGAGGGTGCTGCTCAACAAGCGCGAGCCCACGCTTGATTTCAAACATGCTGAATGCTGTGGGCATTCCGTCGCGATCGAGACCGCCGCGAGGCACTCTTGTAACCGTGATCTAATGTTAGCCCCATTCCCGTCCTTGGTTCGAGGATGTGCGAGTAGCGGGCTGCATCAGCATTGTGATGTTGGCGTTGTCTCGGATGAGAGACAGCTCTGTTCGTAAGGACGACCACATGCGTCATTGGGCTTCGGCCTGATCCAAGGACTCGAGCCCGGACCTACGGGGCAGGTAGCGCTCCCGTGAGTTCTCCTTTCGTAGCGTGGCTGCCATAATTTCTACTCTCGTGGTTCGCTGCGTCTCTTTGAGCCACTCTCATCGCCTTTCTGAGAACGCCCCCCATCCGGAGCTGTATTTCCCTTCAGCCATTTAGGTGGCCGACTCCGCCGGCGAGTGTTCCGCGCCGCAAGGCGTTCAATGGCCGTAATCGCTTCGTCAAAGCGCTGCTTGTACGTCTATAAGCCGCTTGCGGCTTGTGTGAATCGCAAACCGACCCAGGTCGCCCATGATCCAGCGGCGTTCCAACCGTTCTGCGACGGCACCCGGTCGTGCCAGAACCGCAGAAGAAATCACCAACTAAATCCCCCCGATCCGATGATGCACAGATGATCCGCTCGAGCAGACGTTCGGGCTTTTGAGTGCTATAGGCCAGGTATTCGGTTTTGTCTGCTGGCTGCAACATCGAAATTCGCCAAACGTCGTCGAGTCTCTTTTCCTCCTTCATTTGG
The DNA here is from genome assembly GCA_051003475.1 of Bryobacteraceae bacterium. Lineage (GTDB taxonomy): Bacteria > Acidobacteriota > Terriglobia > Bryobacterales > Bryobacteraceae > Bog-105. The sequence continues at coordinate 542 of JBPCLH010000243.1, read as the reverse complement.
TACTGAACAATCCGGACTCATCACGAACATTTATGGCTTTACCTCCGATGAATTTCCGCTTCAGCTGCTTCGTGGGCTTGATGCGCTTTTCGTATTGCTGATGGAATTTGTGTCGGCCGAAAGACTTGGCGAAAGAAATGATTCTGTCTGAGGCTCGCGGAAAGCACTGGCTCACGGGAGCCATCTTGTTGTAGTAGTGCCAGGTAACTTCGTTAATGAAGTTCTCTTTTCCAAAGATCTCAATGCACAGTCCTTTAAGGTAATGGCCGACGTGCCAATCCGAATGAACATACAAGGTGCCAGTTTCGGAGAGCAACTCTCGTATTAGAACGAGCCTTTCGTACATCATGTGAAGGTATGAGTCTGTCCCTTTTCCCCACGTGTCTTGATAAGCAACTAATTCGAACGTCGATTGGTCCATCCGGCGGCGTAATCATCTGGAAGAGGTGCTGAGCCGGGCCAAGCTGGATGCGCCCGCAACGGAGTGGCGCAAATATACGTTTAAGCTGGATCCCCCGCCCGACCGGCTCATGTCGCTCGAA
>JBPCLH010000242.1:0-4495 GCA_051003475.1 Bryobacteraceae bacterium | reverse complement strand
CGTACCTGCCGTCGCTGGATCTGCCATGTTGCTCCGGCGAGAGGCGCTAGACGAAGTAGGCTTGCTGGACGAGAACATGTTCATGATCGAGGACATGGATCTATGTTTTCGGCTGAGAAAAAGCAGTTGGAAAACCTTCTATCTAGCCTCGGCTTGCATCACTCACTACGGTGGGGAAAGCCTCAAACGAGGCAACAATCCAGAATTACAACTGCAGATCGCATTTCATTCGTTCTGGATTTACTTACGCAAGAACAAAGGACCCATGTACGCGCTCGGGCTGACTGCGGTGATGTTCTGCTGGTCATTAGGTGCGATCCCGGTAGCGCTCGTCTGTTGGCCTGTATTGAGCTTGCGCGGATCTAATGTCTCCGGCCGTAAGTGGCTGCGGTATGCCATCGGAGTATTGAGGTGGACCATCGCCGACAAAATGCGATTCCGTCATCCGCTGGCAACACCCCTCGCCGCATAAAGTCTTCATGTCCATAAAAATCGGTATCGATGCCCATGGCGTCGGCGGCAACAGTCTTGGATGCGGAAATGAAACGTATTTCGGCAATCTGATAAAAAGCCTGCTCGATCTGGATCCGCAAAATGAGTATCACATCTTTACTAACCGCCCCGAGCACTTAGCCGAATCTATCGGCACTAAGCCGAACGCCAAGTTAGTCTCCCTAATTCCTCATTCGCAGTGGCTCCAGCGGCCGATCAGCGTTCCGTTGTACGCAAAGAAGCACAAGCTCGATATCCTACACTTTCCCTTCGTGCGCCCTCCATTCACTAGGGCGCGCTGCGTGATCACTGTCCACGATGTCTGCTTTGAGACTTATCCAGAGTATTTCCGAACCCTCGAGCACCTTCGGATGCGAACGCTCATCCCACGTAGCTGCCGAAGAGCCGACTGTATATTCACGGTGTCGGAAGCCGCACGCCAAGAGATTCACGGTCTCTACGGAATTGATTTAGCAAAAATTGTAGTTACTCCAAATGCTGCCGATCACATCCAGCCATCGTCCCGCGCCAGTTCCACGGTCCGAGTCCTTGGCGTGCCCACGCCCTACATTCTGTACGCGGGCGTGTTGCAGCCTCGCAAAAACCTGGTGCGTCTCGTGCAAGCTTTCGATCAGCTCAAGTCAAACACCAGCCTGCCGCACAAGCTTGTGCTTTGCGGCAAGTGGGGCTGGGGAAATGAGGATCTGAAGCGCTGCCTCACTAAGTCACCAAATCGAGAGAACATTCACTTGACCGGCTACCTGCCTTCAGAGCAGTTCCACACTCTTATGGCTGGCGCTTCGCTCTTCGTCTTCCCGTCCTTATTTGAAGGCTTCGGTATTCCTCCGATGGAAGCACAAGGATGCAAAGTGCCCGTAGTGGTTTCTGAAACATCATGCTTCCCGGAGATTTACGGCGATTCCGTTCTGTATTGTGACCCGTTCGATAGCCGTTCGATCGCTCGTGCTATAGAGCGCGCCCCTCACGCTGATGCCCTGCGATCCATTCTGATCGAGCGGGGCAATCGCAATTGGCGCCGCTACTCATGGTCGAAAACAGCAGGGATCGCCCTCCGGCAGTATGTTTCTCTTCACAACGACGGCGTTCCAGTCAGCCAAGTCAACGTGAGAGCCACGGCTGTAAAAGGAGCCTAGCCGTTGCGAATCGCCCATTTTCTTTCAATGGCCGCCAGGGTCCACCAGGGGTATCGAATAGATGGTCGTCTAATCCCGGTGTTCCGGCGAATCAGGTGGACCAAGAACATTTAAGGCTCAGCGGCACTAGACCAAAAGGTCACCGATGCGAAGGACCGATGGCGGAAGTATATGAAAGTAGCCTTATATTACCCCTGGATATACCTGCGCAGCGGTTGCGAGCGAACCATCGCAGAGTTACTCGCACGAAGTCGGCACGATTGGACGGTAATTACTAACCGTTTCGAACCCGAGTCCACCTTTCCTGAGATTCCTCCCGACCGCGTGATCGAACTGCCACGAGTCTCGGTCGAGCGCTCCTTTAGTAAGGTTGTGCACGCGGCCTGGCGCATCAGCCGTCAAAAGCTGCCACTTTCTGACTGCCGGGCTCTCGTCATCTTTTGTGAGGGGATCGGAGACTTTGCCGTCTTCCAAAACTCTGATGTGCCTCTCTTGTGCCTCTGCTTTACCCCACTTCGTGCGGCATTCGATCCGTTGTACCAGGAACGGTACGTCTCGATGACCGGCGGAGGATGGAAGCGCAAATTTCTCCTGAATGCGTTCGCAGCAGGTTTTCGGTTCGTGGATCGATTTGCATGGAGAAGATACCGCCGTATTTACGCGATCAGCGGAGAGGTACGGGAGCGCATCGCGCGTGGCCGCTTGGCAAAGGCCAAGGATGTCGGCCTCCTCTATCCGGGTGTTGACACGTCCGCCGCTATTTCTTCCACGAGTTGGGACCCGGTTTTCCTGATTCCCGGGCGCATTATGTGGACGAAGAATCTCGAACTCGGCATCGACGCGTTCCAGTTGTTGCTCGGGCGCAGACCCGATTTCGCTCACTTCAAATTGTTGATTGCCGGGTTCGTAGACCTTAAGAGTCGCCCGTATATACAGGCATTGAAGCAAAGAGCAGCTGCCTGCCCCCAAATAGAGTTCATCGAAGCACCATCCGACCCCGAGCTCGCTGCACTATATGAGCGTTGTCTTGCTGTCGTGTATCCTCCATTCAACGAAGACTGGGGCCTCGTCCCACTAGAGGGGATGCTGCGCTCGAAGCCAGTCATTGCGACAAACCGAGGCGGTCCTCGTGAAACGGTGCTCGACGGACAGACCGGCCTTCTTGTAGAACCGACGCCCGCGAGCTTTGCCCAGAGTATGGAAACCCTGGTTGATCGCCCGGAACTCGCCGCGGCCATGGGTGCCGCTGGCCGTGTCCACGCCCGGCGCTTTGATTGGACATTTCTTTGTGAAGGTATCGACGATGCAGTCGATGAACTCTGTGGCGCATTACCAAACGGCGTGTCCATACATGCACGAGAGCTTGCATGACCCTCGTCGGTTCAGGGATGCACTTCGGGTACTTCGCTCGTGTATGCGCAGCTGGCACCTGAATCTACTTCGATCATTGATAGCCAGCCATACGGCTGGATGCGAAATCACCTACTAACAAGGAATCGATATGACAACCAAAAAAGCCTTAATTACAGGAATTACCGGGCAAGACGTTTCTTACCTTGCGGAATTGCTTCTAGAGCAAGGATACGAAGTCCACGGGATTGTGCGTCGGGTAGCTTTACAGGACCCACTCCATCGGCTCGAGCGGATCGCTCACCTTGCCGGACGCGTCCACTTACATGCAGGATCACTCGAAAGCTACCCTAGCATCTATAAAGTTTTTGCAACGGTTCGTCCAACTGAGTGTTATCACCTCGCGGCGCAGAGCTTTGTGAGTTACTCATTCGAAGACGAGTTTTCAACTATGACCACTAACATCAGTGGCACCCATTTCGTTCTCACCGCGATCAAAGAGCTGTGTCCGGGATGTCGATTCTATTTCGCTGGCTCAAGCGAAGTGTTTGGTAGGGTCGAGGAAATACCTCAGCGTGAAACCACTCGTTTTCATCCCCGATCAGCATACGGCATAAGCAAGGTGGCCGGTTTCGAGCTCACACGAAACTACCGAGAGGCGTACGGGATTCATGCCTCGACAGGTATTCTTTTCAATCATGAGTCGCCACGTCGCGGATTCGAATTTGTTACTCGAAAGATAACCTCTGCCATTGCCAGCATCCTCGCCGGCAGGAGTAGTGAATTACGGCTGGGCAACCTGGATGCCAAACGCGACTGGGGTCATGCACGCGAATACGTTCATGCCATGTGGATGATGGTTCAGCAGGACGCTCCCGACGACTACGTCGTGGCCACCGGCGAGACGCACTCAGTTCGCGAGTTTATCGAATATGCATTCGCGCTCGCTGGACTCGATCCCGAGCGTTACGTCGTCGTTGACCCCGAACTCTACCGGCCAGCAGAAGTGCATGTTCTCGTTGGTGACAACAAGAAAGCAAAGGCTGAACTCGGCTGGGATCACTCAATCGGATTCCACTCTTTAGTCGAAGAAATGCTTTCCTCCGATTGCCGAAGTTTAGGGCTCGAACTGCCCAGCCAGCCACGAGTTTTTACAAATGGTGATTATCCGGTGCCTACACTGCCCGCCGCGAAAGCAACAAAGCTAGCCTCGTAATAACCAGCTTGAGCAGCTGACATTGTGCGGCGGAGTCCCGGAGATCTGGAAGTGTTGCAAATATCAGCGAGAGAACGGAGGGCTTGCGAGTTGTGCGTGTAGCTAAGCAGCAGCGAGGCCGAAGATGACGTTGATGAACCGGACTTGTGCTGCGATATCGTCCTTTGACAACCACCGAACCTGGCCTTTGCGAATCATGTGCATTGCTTCGTAGCCTTGTATCGTGCGTTGTGCGCCATTAAAGGAGCGGAATCCCAGACTAGCGTTGACCCGTCGCTTAATC
>JBPCLH010000241.1:0-3763 GCA_051003475.1 Bryobacteraceae bacterium | reverse complement strand
GCGGATCGATGTAGATGCACTTCACCTGGCCGGCGTAGTACGGCAGCGGCGCTTTCATGGCGACGAGATTGTCGCCCTCGACGATGAGATTGCCTTCACCCGTTTCTCCGCAGCCGAGATCCGGCACGTCCTTCAGCAAATGAAAAGGGACATGATGGTGATGATTCACCACCGCCTCTTTTCCAATCCAATTCAACGTCGGCACTCTTCCCAGTATGGTGGCAATGCGAATCTACAAGCAACTCCCGCGCATCGGTCGAGATTGCTTTGTACCGACCACGCTCCTGCGATAGGATTGCAGCGATTTGAAGCGCTTTACTCTGAACACCCAGAACGCCGACGCGTGGCGGGGACTCCTGATCTCTGGCCTGTGTGCTCCGTCCATTGAGGATTGCGCGAGCGCGACTTTAGCCGGCGCCTCGGAGCTGTTCGCGACAGCCGTTTCACTTCAGGATCGCAACGATCTGCTTGCGCAAATCGAAAGTCGAGCCAAGGCAGGCGATCCGCTTTGGCATGGACTTATCAGCGAATGGCGGCGCGAGCGGCTGCCGCGTTTGACCGACGATATCCATGGCACGCGGATATTTGAATTTTTTCGTCTTCGAGAAACCGGGGATAAAACGAGCGATCACTTTTCTCTTTTCCTTGAGCGTTTCTGTCGATCGATGAAATCAGATTGTTTCCCTCCGACGTTCACGAACGCCTTGGCGAAAGTCGCCGACGAAATGGCCGACAACGTGGTGCAGCATAGCCTCACCCACGAGCCGTTCAGCGGCATCGCCGGATATCATGTCGCTTGTGGTCGCGCAGCGTTTGTTGCCATCGATATTGGGAGAGGAATCCTCGCGCGGCTGAAGGACTCGCCGAAATGGTCTCATTTGGAGAATTCTCGCGCAGCGTTACGCGTGATCGTCACGGAAGGCGCGAGTTCCCGCGTGGATCAAGGTGCCGGCGAGGGTTTCAAGCAACTGTTTTCCTCGCTGGTCGACCACAACTGCCTGATTCGGCTTCGAACAGACAACAGCGTCTTAACTGTTGCGGAGGGCCAGACAAATCGAGAAGGCGGTGAATTAGTCTCGCCGCAGTTGGGCGGGGTTCAGGTATCGATTTCGTGCGGGGTCGGCAAACCCGCTGCCGAGACGAAAATCGACACTTGACTGAATCACGCAAACTGGTTATTCATTCCGCTATGCTGACTGAAGTTATCGAACTGGCTCCTGATTGCCCCCACCTGCACGGGGCGACTCTGGCCCAGCAGCATCTGTCCGAGATGCTCCCGCAATTCAACAAGCTGAACGGGAGTCCAGCGGTGTTTCTGCTCAATCTGGTGAACGCTACGAGCGTCACCGGCAGCTACCTGCGGGGAACCGTTTATTGGGCATTGCTTTGCGGACAAGCCGACGCGACCGGAAATTTAGCCGCACCTGGCTTGGATAAATGGGCAGTGCGTCCGTTGCCGCTCTTTCCCGCAATCATCGGAGGTTCAGACGAAGTTGTTGATGATGTGAACGACTTCTTCACCGCGAGAAACCTGCCGATCCTGCAAGCGAGCAAACGCTCGAAATCGGAATTGGTGAGCGCACGTCTGCTTGGCTCGCTGGATCTGTATCTCGCCGCGACCCTGTTGACGCTCGCCAAACTGCGGGAAGCCACCGCCGGTGAACTCGCAGCGTCGAGTGGCGAAACGATCACGGTCAACGCATGGAGCAATCGATTGAACGACCTTTTTTCGTTACGGTTGGTGACGCGCAGACGGGACGGCAAATTCTGGCGATACTCGCCAGCGGCAAAGGAGATCAACACATGGGCCTAGATTTCCTTCGCGCAAAGGCCAAGCGGTTCGAGCAGCAACGCGACAAGTCGAAGCTTGAGGAATTCGACACGAGTGATCTTCTTGCGCGAAGCAAAAACGACCGGCTCGTTCCCCTCTTCCGGTGCCAGCTCGACAACCTCGATACCGTTGTGGTCCTGGGGCTTGTCGTTCTCGGTCGCGTCTTATCCGAAAAAGTTGTTACGATCCTTCAGCGCGGCAAAAAGGTCGGATGCATGCTTCCAGAGGACGCAGCGAACTTGACGCGCCTTTTGCAGGTTAACCACGGGCATCTCGGAGTAATAAGTCTGACGGTCGTCCAAGAAGCGGGAATTGACGGGATTTTTGTCGTGAAAGCTAAGAAAGCCTTTAAGCAGCTCGAATAGGATGTACCCCGTCAATCCTAACGAAGTGCCATCGTGCACTGACTGCGGATTCCTCGACGAGTGTGGTGGGCTCGACGGAGAAGCGTTCGAGTCTGGGTGTTTCCAACACTGCAACATTTTCTGCGCGCTGCACGGATGCGATATGGTGTGCCCATCAGTGCCACTGCTTTTCGGCGAATACTTTGACGATGTAGGTGGAATTTGCGTCCCACCGAAGAGTAGGCTTCTCGATTTCAGTCCGACGCATGCGCCGTTTTACATCCCGCAACTTAACCACGGCTGGCGACGCGAAGAGCTTCTCCGCGAGCCATGGGTAACTATTCCATTATACTTTCTTGCTCACCGCGATCGACGGCAGCGATATCGTGTGCGGTTCTCTTCTGGCGAAGAGCTACGGCGCGCGCTGCGCGTTTCTGCAGAGACAAAAATCATCGTCACTTCGGTTGTCCCAGATGCTCATATTGAGGATTTCTGGGCCGAGCACAAAGTCAAGGATACCCTAGAGAAGATCGCACAGCTAAATATCGATGCGATGACCGTGCCCAATTACTCGTTCATGCGGGACGCGCCGAGAACCAATTCCCTCTACAATCTATCGCGAATCTTTCGCGCGTCAGAGGCCATTAGCGAAGCAGGGATACGAACTATATTACATCTTAATGCATCTACACCCAAAGATTGGGATCGCTGGCGCGGTGTTTTGACTGATCAGTCGCACGTCACCTCGGTATGCACTGAGTTCCAGACAGGGACAAGCTGCAGGGATATTGGTGACAAATACTTCGAACGCCTAGTAGCTCTGCAGCAGTCTTTAGGCCGACAACTGCATCCCTTCGTCTTAGCGGGGGGCGGTCGCCTGCAGGAACTTCGGCACAACTTCAGATCGTTTACTGTTATCGACTCGATTCCATTCATCAAAACGATTAAACGCCAGTTGCTCTACGAGGGAGTTTGGAAGTGGCGAACGCGAAAGACCCGGGCAGGCGCGTCGCTAAGCGCGAGGCTGGCGATCAACATTGAACGTTACCGGAACCGACTCTTGACGCGGTTAGGTATCGCCTGGCAGACCGGCACGGGTCAATTGCTGCTGCCTGTTCAGATGCAGAAACCCCTTCAGCCGATTGCTAGCTCGTAGCAAGTCAATGGTTTCCAATCGAAAGCGGTATCGTGACGCCGAATCAGCTCTTCGACTACAATATCTTCCCAGTTCTGCTTTGGTAGCCAGCCTCGCCAATTCACATCAAAGACGTACTCCGCGACCACTGCAACCCAATGCGTGCGCTGGAGGATGCTGTGAGCGTAACCACGCTGCGTCCAAGGCCCACACCAATGGATTAAGCACAAGCCGACGGTCGGCCACGTATTGTCGTGCTTAATAAAGCTCAACCCGACTTTTTCGAGCGCCTGCTCCATTCGCCGCCGGTTTGTCCACGGGATCTCTTGCTGGTCCGGAAAATAATTGATGAGTTCTTCCCGAGGGATGCCAGCGATGGCCGCGAATGCACCCGGTCCGCAGCTAGTTTCGTCGATTTCATCGAGCGCTGCCGAAACGGATTCGAAGTAGGTG
>JBPCLH010000240.1:0-4930 GCA_051003475.1 Bryobacteraceae bacterium | reverse complement strand
TCGCAGCAGCAATGGCCTGGAAGGCCAGCGGCGACCCAGTGGCGTTCGTCCGAGTCCTTGGGACAGACGCATCGATTACTCTGCCATTCTCGTTAATCTTGATTTGGACCTCAATCTGCATCGGCCCACGGATTACTGAAGACCCGTAAACTCTGGTGTTCGGCATAACTTGTTTCAACGGCCGCGGCGGGACATATATGGATGATGTCGTCGCATCAGGGTTCTTGGGCAAACGAAATTCTATCGGTTGCAGCGAGGAAAATTTTTGAGTAGCTCCTATTTGCGCCATTTCTTTCGAGTTCGAAACTGTGGCGGTGGTACTTTGCTGCGCCGATCTCGACGGCGGCTTCTTTGGAACGACGCCGGGCTCGCTCCAACGTTCATGTTGCTCGCCATCGATCCGTTCCCTAGATGATTCGGGTACCTTTGCGGAGCCGAAATCCGGCGGCCGCGTGGGGATCGGGCTCAAGGGGAGAGATGCTGAACTTTGGTTGACATCGAAGCGAAACTCAGGCAAACCCGCCCTTTGATCGACTTCGCTTAGCTGCAATGGATTTGCTCGGAACCGGGGTGCTGTACCTGGATTCGCTCTGGTCGATGGGTGCTGTTCTCGGCCTTTGATGACGGATCGGGAGATGTTCGTGGGCCTGTTTGAGAGCTGTTTGGCCTGGGTCACAGGCGAAGGGGCAAAAGTCGATGCGTCAAGCACTCGTAGCATGCCTGTAATCGGACGTCCTTCACTGTTGTGAATCTCGAGGCGGAACGTCACGTCATCTGACGCACGTTTAAACAGAATCGAACCGTTTGCCAGTTCACTGGGTGGTAAAGCTATACCACGATGTTTAGGGCCATCATCGATGGACAGGACACCAAATTTAGCAGATTGCACCGCTGGCATCTGGCGATCCCAGGTCACAAGTAATCTATCGCCCTGCCCCTCGACTTGCATGCTTAAATGTGTGTCTGAGACCAGGTGCGAAAGTATTGCCCACATACTTGAAGCGTTAAGTGAGGTCGCGTACAGATACATCCCTGCGAAAGTAGCGACAGCCGCAAGCGCGAACGTCGCAGATACCAGAATCCAGGGCTGCGCTGAGAAGATTTTCGAAGACGCTGATGCTTCCCGCAAAATGATCGTTGGAATCCGCGCCGCAACCGATGAACCTCCCCGTTGTCGCTCGTGCGCAAATTCTCGCTCGCTGCATTCCTTCGTAGAAACAAAAATAGAGCTCATCTGGACCACACCTGCACGTACATGGAAACCGTCTCCGCAAACTTCTAGCTCGGCTTCAGGAATTTACAATCCGTCCTATACCGCGTTCCATTTTCAAGTAGGAACCGGCTGAATTGCGGATCTGTTAGTAGGTTGGCTGAGGTGACAGTCTAGCAAGGGTAAACAGGAATCAACGTCCAGTTACCACTTAGCGATTCGAGGAACTCTACAGTAACACCGTTTTTCCTGGAATACCAGGGTTTTTTAGGGGCGTACAGACCATCTATTTACCGATAGGTGCTCAAGGTGTAAAGTTTTCGGGTTTGTGCGCGTGCAGCGTTTGATGCAGGCCGGCGAGATTCAATCCTTCCGTGTGCGGCCGAAGCTGCCTGAAGTTGTCAGTTGAAACTCCAGCCGGGGACCGGAGCGCGGCATCAGAAGCTGGACACGCTCCTCTCGGGTCTCCTCTACTGTGGGCAGTGTGGCGAACCGATGGGCGCCAGTTTCACCTCCCGCCACGGGCGCCGTCATATGTACTACGTCTGTCGATCAGGCAAGAAGCGGCAACCACGCTGTAGGCAGAAACCGATTGGGACGAGCGATCTCGAATCGTCGCTTTTCGAGAAGCTCGAACCCATTCTCGGTGCTGCGAATCCGAGCACCCTCATGCTCGAGCAGTCCGTCGAACGTGTTACTTACGATTCGAACATTCGGGAAGTCTCAGTCACGCTGCGCGATGGCGGCCGCTTCCAATACCTCTTACCGGTTGCAAACCGGCCTGGAGTGCGCCACACGAGCGAACAGCAGGTAGAGCAAGGGCGTGTAGCACGGGTGAGCCGGTTAATGGCGCTCGCGATCAAGTTCCAGCGACTCGTCGAAGGAGGCGCGGTTCGCAATTATGCGGAGCTAGCCGCACTCGGGCACGTCACCCGCCCTCGCTTATGCCAGATCATAATGCTCGCCAATTTAGCTCCCACCATCCAAGAAGCACTGCTGTTTCTTCCGAAAACGCTGCGCGGCCCGGATTCCGTTTTGTCCGAGCAGGTTCAACGACGAAAGCTGGAGGTTGATCGCCAAATAGATGCCGAGCCAGAGGAACGCTTCGACCAGCGAGTAGCCATCGTTGAGGTAGTCGAAGCGATGGCGAGAGCGTACCGCGGCCACGCTTGCCAATCCGATTGCGTAGAACACAGCGACGAACAGATGCTGCGCCGAATGGGACGAGATCCAGTGGCTTGGCAGAAAGAGGACGAAGATCATCGCGGCGAGAAACGTATAAGATAGCCCGAAGCGACGCCATATCCAGAGCGAAAAGACGGCGCCGGCGGCGGGAACCACTAAGCCTTCGGCGCTTCGGTCGTGCTTGTTCTTCCGAATTCGGCAAAGTGGATCGTGCAGAGCGTCCAGGAGCGCGACGGCTTAATAGGCCGCGAACAGTGTCAATCTGTTCATCGAGTTTGGCAAGTTGTATCTTTAATCCGTGAAGGGCAGATTCGAGGATCATCGGGTTGAGTTGTTCAGTTTTGGAACGCGGCATGGCGTCTTTAATTACCAAGACTGTCCATCCATGAGATGCAGTCGAGAAAATTGCGCTCCCACTGCAACTGGATTTGTGTGACACTAGGCTTCCCGAATTCCGCCTTGCTCGAAATACAGCCAGGGAACGGCAGCGGTGAACAGCGAAGATTCGTTGGTATGTTCCATTCCTTCGCTGGTCAAAGGCTCACTCTGACTATCGGCGAACGGCTGACTGCATCCACAGCGGTCGGCGTGGAATACGACGACGTGCTATTCGTTGGCGAGGTGATAAGTTGCACTCCTGGAGCCGGAGATCAATGGACGATAGACATCGAAGTCGCGCACACACTGACGGGCATAGAAAGCCTCATGCGTTTGCGGGCACAGTTGGACGAGTGCCAAGCTCCTATAAGGCCAGCGTTTGCACTCGTCGCTAAGAAGTCTCCTGTACCTATAGATCAGCCAAGAAAAGGGCCAAGGCAGCTAAAGCGTGTCGAAAGCACTAGCTTTTAGGGCTTCGGTACACTGGGATTCCGACTTCTTCTAGCGCGGTGGCATCTTGCGCTGCACCGTTTCCGCGCACATGCACCTTACCCTTTATCGTGTGGATGCAAAAGAAAATTTTGCTCGTGTGTTTCCAATGCACCATTGCGTCCTGCCGACATATCACAAATGAGGGCACTAACTCGAAATGAACCGCGTGGATAGAATTCCACTCGCCGTACCTGTTCCGATAGAAGCCTGACTCCGGTGCTGAGTGTGAGTGCTGGCGTGTAAATGAGTCCGCCTAGAACGCTCTTATTCTTCGGGAGAATTTTGCCGCTGGATCGAAACTCAATATGTGCATCAGGAGAGGCGGCAGCATTCCTCGGGTTCGCACCCGCCGCCTCTTCAAAACCCAACCCTTTTTAGCTCTCCCGATCTTCTCTCTTCGCCCAACGAGCGACCGCAGCCCGTCGTCCCTCTGCGCTTCTCTCTTCCGGTGTCATCTTTGCAAACCGACTAGCGCCCAGAGAACTCAACCGTTTCGACCGGGCGAATTGTCCGAGAATGCTTCGGACTTCCGTTTCACTCAGTGCACGTTGACAGTGCGGGCAGATAATGCCATCCATTGGTTTTCATTGTTCCCGAGAAGGCCGTCCCTTGTCAAAGGTACTGGAGGCCATTCTTGCTTTAGCGTTGGCAATTCATTCGCGCTTCGGCCATGTAATTCGCGAAAGTTGACGTGCAATCACCGTGTAGACGAATGAATCCATTTCTGGCCTGAAACGCGGCCAATGTTATTTAAGAGACAGAAGGATATGCTGACACTTTGCACGCCAAATGTTGAAAGTCGATCACCACACTGGCACGGTGTTTGTCATCGATTTGTAAAACACTTTTTCTCTCGATTGTTGCAACGTAATCCAAGGGCGTCGGCATCAACGTAAATATATTGATGAATCCTGTGTCGCGTGCCCGCCGAAGAAGTCCAATAGATCATAGAAGTACGGACCTCCGAACGTGTGTGAACGAAGACTCTCATCGCTGTGCGATGTCGCTCCGCTCGGAATTGAGGTCAGTGGAAATCTTATTAAAGGTGAGCAATAAGTGTTTGTGCCCGAAGCTGAAAACTCACGTTAACGCACTCTCTCAGCGAAGAATGAAGCTGAAACAAGAGCTAGGCATACGCTCGGAAGAAGAGAAGCTCTGCGCTTAGTTCGTCTAACAAATGCATTACGCCACGTCTGACCGCAGACGGGATAACTTCGTTCAAAAGACTCGGCACATCCTGGCTGACAAGAACGCGGAGAGCGTGCTCACGTGGAAGTAGCTCAATGTCCAGATAGGACAAGTATTCTTCGGCCACTTTCCATCGGATCATGATTTCTTCAATTGAGCCTTGATCGAAAGTAGCTCCTGTCGCTGTTGCACTCATGATTGATTTCTCCTTCCGACCAATTCTCGCGACAGGGGAAAAAGATCCTGATGACTCCGAGGTCGGCAGTATCAAGACTTGAGAGACGGATTGGAGCGATTATAGCTCCGTTTTCGTCGAATGGAAGGGGTCGTTTAAGGGTCAGGGAAAAAGGGGTGATGATATGGGCGTGCTTCACTACCGGGCTACTTGGAATGATTGATCCCGCTATCTGCGAAGATATACTCGACCGCAAAGGAGGCCACATGGCAACTCAAGCAATTCAACGTAAAGTTGCGACC
>JBPCLH010000239.1:0-3067 GCA_051003475.1 Bryobacteraceae bacterium | reverse complement strand
GATAGCGAATATCTTGCGTCGGCGTTCGCTCTCCACCAAGGAGGAAGCCAGCGACGATTCGCTTGAGAAGCTTCTCAGCCAGCTCCTTGGCGCCCCAAATTCGGAGTACTTGGTCACCCTTCACGAGATGATCTCCCGGCTTGACGATTAGCTCGATCATCAGATCCTGTTCCGTGGCATTTGCCATAAGCCCTTCCAAATCCACGGTTTGCAGATACCCGCTGGTCGATATGGTCACCGACATTTGCCCGCGCTCCTTCCGACGTGCGCTTTCGCCACGATCCTCAAACGGCTCGCCAGTTTCAGACGGATACGGCTTCGGAATAGCTCCCGCCATGTTCTCGGCGATGACTTGTACAATCTTCGACGCCTGAATGGATGTCGAGATGTGATGGATGAAGTAGATCAGGAGTATCAAACTGGCCAGTGAGAGCGCGATCGCGAGTCGATCTCAACGCCGCACGACTGCTTGTCTCTCGACAAAGATGTCCTCAGAAACCCGGAGATAATTGCGCAAGCCGATTACTCCCGATATGTCGGCTTCGGTCCCGTATAGTTAATGGAATGGTCCGCCTGTTCATTCAGTAATGGATCTAAACCGGGGAGTTCCCTGAGCGCTGAAAAAGGTGAATCCGAAACTACCCGACACCGTTGGAGAAGCCGATGAGAAATCTTTAGGCTTTTCAGCCGGCGCACTCGCTCACGTCACAACAGCATTCGGGTTGACTGAAAGTTGAGCCACCGAACGCAAATACGGAGAACTGTTAGGCCGTCCGGGTTTCGGCTCTTCTCGGAATGCATCTTCTGATTGCGGCTTCAGCACGACCGTAAAGCGTCCCTCTCCAGGCATGAAGCCACCGCCCTGCAAAAAAGCAGGCAGCAGAACGACATTGAAAAACCCGCACGTCCTAAGCTGATCAAAGTCACGTGCGACTCTAACACCTGAGGGCTTCACAAACAGCATGCTGAAATTCGTTGCCGGAGTGGGAGCATACGCCTTCGCGGCACTCTCCTTGACCGCCCAGCTTAACGTTACGATGAACCGATATGATCGATTCCCGACCGGAGCAAACACGCACGAAACTGCGCTGGATTCCACGAACGTGAATGCTGCCAGCTTCGGCAAGCTGTATAGCTATTACGTGGATGGAGCTGTCTACGCGCAGCCGTTATACTTGCCGGCGGTACGGATTCCCGGACAAGGCACGCACAACGTCCTGTATGTGGCCAGTATGAACGACAAGGTGTACGCCTTTGACGCTGATCGAAGTGGGCCGCCCTTATGGATGCGCGAGTTTACGGATGAGATGGCCGGCGTTACACCCGTCCCTATCGTTGACATCACAAATAGCAATGACCTGAATATCGTCGGCAACGTCGGCATCGAGAGTACGCCGGTGATCGACACATTTGCTGGGGCGATTTACCTGGTCGCGCGGACTAAAGAAAACGGCAAATACCTGCAGCGCTTGCACAAAGTGGATATCAAGGACGGTAAAGATAAAGCGGCACCCGTCACGATTGAGGCCAGTGTGAACAGCTCAGCCCGCGATGCGGTCGATGGGCTATTGCATTTTGATTCGAGGGCAGGCAACCAACGCTCAGCCTTAGCCTTGGTGGAGGGAACAATTGTCATCGCGTGGGCTTCTCACGAAGACATTCAGCCGTACCACGGGTGGATTATGACGTACGATGCCCTAACTCTTAGACAGACCGGCGCGTTGTGCACCACGCCTAACACCGCGGACGGGGGAATCTGGCAATCGGGCAGAGGACCGGCAGTCAACTCCGATGGTCGAGTATATTTTGAAGTGGGCAACGGCGGGTGGGATAGCCGCACAAACTTCGGCACCTCTGTTATTAAACTGAACGTGCGCAACAGTGCCGTGGTTGAGGACTATTTCACGCCTCGCGATTATAGCGACCTCAATGATCAAGACGCAGACTTAGGGTCCACCGGACCACTGCTCATCCCAGGTACGAACATTCTAATTTGTGGAAGCAAAAAGGGAATCATTTATCTCCTCGATTCTAATAACTTGGGCCACATGACCCGGAACAAGGACGCCGTCAAGCAAGCGGTGGAAGTGAACGGAGGCCGCATCATGGCTGGCCATGTTTATTGGGAAGGACCTGCCGGGCCGATGCTCTTCCTGTGGTGCGAAACGGATGTCCCCAAGGCCTTTCAATTCAATGGTCACCTACTGCAGCTGGCTCCATACGCAAAGGGAATCGCGGTGTCGCGCGGTTCCCCGGGCGGCGCCCTCACGATTTCCTCGAATGGGACCCAGCCGGCAACAGGCGTGCTTTGGGCCACGGTTTCCGATGGAAGAAGCGCCGATCACGGAAACGCGCCCGGCGTGTTGCACGCCTTCAATGCCGAAGACCTTCGAGAGATCTGGAATAGCGAGCAGAACATGGACCGCGATCGCCTAGGCACGCTGGTGAAATTCGTTCCGCCCCTGGTGGCAGTCGGAAAGGTATACGCACCCACTTACGACAACGCGGTGACCGTGTATGGCCTTCGCTGAAACTAGACCGATTCGCCGGTATACCCTTCAGAGACACATTCCAGTCTTCCTGGCGCGAGGTCGTGAGCCAATCCTCAAGGCAATCTCGCGTTGCGAACAAGAGATTAGATGATGCGCAAACCACAAACCGTATATGCCGCCGACACTGGGCCAGCCTTTTTGGGGACTCGGCGACAAGTACACCTTCCTGGTGACCGAGACCAGAACGAAGGCGCATACTTCGTAAAGGAGGCGCTCGTGCCTCCGGGCGGTGGACCGTCGCCGCACATCCATCGGAACGAGGACGATCGTTCTATATAGTTGAGGGCGAATGCAGCATCTGTCGTTCGACAAAAATGGATCGCGGAGAAATTCTTGATTCGCCGCACGAGAAACGAAACCATGAGGGCGTTATGGCAACCTTCATCCTGTGTATCGTTCGGTACGTACGCCTTCTGGGAAGCGGGTACGAAGCGATGGTTGTGGAGAACTTCGCCTTGCGTCAGCAATTGGCGGTATTCAAACGGCAGCACAAGCGACCCCGTTTAAATTCAATG
>JBPCLH010000238.1:0-7239 GCA_051003475.1 Bryobacteraceae bacterium | reverse complement strand
GGGCACTCCATCTACGAAACGGAAATCAATTTTGCAAATTCTCGTCCCGCAGAGGATGAATTCCCGTTGGCGCAGTTCCGCCGCACGTCAAAGCAAGTCATCGATGGCCCGGACGCAGCCGAAATCTTACAACTTGGTTCGCCACACGGGTATGGACCCCTGCGCCGGTATCTACTGGAGCAAGCCACAGCGGCGGGAGTTGCCCGGCTCGGCGACGATTTGATCATTACGAACGGTTGCCAGCAGGGACTCGACCTACTGGCGCGGTTGTTTGCGCGTGGGGGGGAGAGCGTTGTGCTCGAAGATCCTGTGTATCACGGGGTCGTGCGTGTTTTCTCCCGCGCCGGAGCGAACATCATTTCAATCGATCTCGGCGAAACGGGTATCGACGTGAATCGGTTGGATGAAGCCGTTCTGCAGCACCGGCCCCGGCTCCTGGTTTTGACGCCAAGTTTCCAGAACCCGACGGGCGTTACGATTCCTTTCGAGCACCGCAAACGTATAGTGGAACTTGCACAGCGCTCTGGCGTAGTTTTAATCGAGAACGACATCTATAGTGAACTGCGTTACCGAGGGACGTCGTTGCCCACGCTGAAGGAAGTCGACGAAACCGGCAACACGATTCTTTTGCGCAGCTACTCGAAAGTGTCTTTTCCTGGATTGAGGGTGGGCTGGATCATTGCGCCACGTGCTGTGATTGAGTGCCTGGCGGAAGCCAAGCAAATCAGCGATCTTCATTCCGATCAACTCTCGCAGGCGGTCCTGTTGCGCTTCGCCGAATCGGGAGAACTGTCGCAGCATATCGAACGCACGCGGCGGGCGGGTCGAGAGCGCCTCAATGCCGTGCTGCGGGCCTGTGCGACATATTTGCCTTCTGGCACGAAGTTTACGCGCCCAGAAGGCGGGATGAGTCTATGGGTTGAGTTGCCCGCCCCTTTGAACGCAGAAAATCTGCTGAACCGGGCGCAAGAGCGCGGCGTCAATTTTCTGCCGGGCCGCTACTTTTCGGCGCGACGGACACACGCACGGGGGCTGCGTCTCAGCTTTGGCGGTTTGGCCCCGGAACAGATCACACGCGGTATTCAGATTTTAGGCGAGGCAGCGCAGCGGGAGCTGACTGCAAGCGCCGTGAGCGCGAATTTTGAGCCGGCAGCGGCACTGGTGTAAATAACGATATTCGAAAGGAGAACCGAAAGTGACTTTTCAAGATGATCAGTTTCGATTGAAGGTTGGATTGGCCGAGATGCTGAAGGGCGGAGTGATCATGGACGTGGTCAACGCAGATCAGGCCGTGATTGCAGAGCGCGCCGGGGCCTGCGCCGTAATGGCGCTCGAGCGTGTACCCGCAGACATCCGCAAAGAGGGCGGCGTGGCGCGCATGTCTCAGATACGGATTATTCGCGACATCATGAGCGCTGTTTCCATTCCTGTCATGGCGAAAGTGCGTATCGGCCATTTCACTGAAGCGCGGATTTTAGAAGTCTTGGGCGTCGACTATATCGACGAGAGCGAAGTCCTTACGCCAGCCGACGAGGAGCATCATGTCGACAAACGCGATTTTAAGGTTCCCTTTGTGTGCGGCGCGAGGAATCTAGGCGAGGCGCTGCGCAGGATTGCCGAGGGCGCGACGATGATTCGCACCAAGGGAGAGGCCGGATCAGGAAATATCGTTGAAGCCGTGCGCCATATTCGGACGATCGTCAGAGAAATGAAGCAGCTCACGGTTCTCGGCAAGGAGGAGCTTGTGCATGAGGCCAAGAATCTGCAAGCGCCTTTGGAGCTGGTCGAGTATGTAGCTAAAGACGGCAAGCTGCCGGTGCCCAATTTCTCCGCGGGCGGGATAGCGACTCCGGCCGACGCAGCGTTGGTCATGCAACTCGGCGCTGAAGCGGTGTTCGTCGGGTCGGGCATCTTCAAATCTTCCGATCCGGAGACGCGCGCCAAGGCGATTGTAAAGGCCGCTACCTATTATCAAGATCCTGTGAAGCTGCTCGAAGCGAGCGAGGAATTGGGAGAGGCGATGCCCGGTCTCGAAATCTCGAAGCTGCAGGAATCCGAGTTAATGCAAACCCGCGGCTGGTAGCGGGAAAATGGGACCGAAGATTGGAGTTCTTGCACTGCAAGGAGACTTCGAGGCTCACCGAAACGCTCTCGGGCGGGCGGGCGCGGAGGCAGTCGAGGTACGCTCGGCGGAAGATCTCAAATCGATCGACGGCTTAGTGATTCCGGGCGGCGAGAGCACTACCATGCTCAAGTTGCTGAACATTGAAAGCCTCTTTGAGCCGCTGCGGAACTTCGGACAGATAAAACCCATTTTTGGCACGTGCGCGGGCGCTATTCTCCTGGCATCCGAAGTCCTGAACCCGCCTCAAGAATCGCTCGGGCTGATGGATTTGACAGTCGAGCGAAACGCTTACGGTCGACAGATTGACAGCCGGATTGCTCGCATCGAGATCGAAGGTGAAGGCGCCGAAGCGGTGTTCATCAGAGCACCGGCCATCCGGCGGACTGGGCCTGAAAGCAAAATTTTGGCGACATATCTAAACGTGCCTGTACTGGTCGAAGAAGGTAAACACATGGTTGCCACCTTCCATCCGGAACTGACCGATGATGCCCGCGTTCATAAGCATTTTGTAGAAAAAGTTAAACAAGGCGCTTAACAACACTGGTGTTTAAGGCGACGAGCAAGATCAGGAACAGAACCAGCAGCGCAAAAAGCAGAGCCACTGGAACTAGCGTCACGGTCGAAAGCAGCGCGCCGGGATTGCCGGTCCACCACTTCCAAAGGCCCGGAACACTTGGCCCGGCCTTCGTAACCGCCGTATAGCGGAAACAACTTCGCCACATATGTCAGCGCCGCTATCCACGCACTAACCAAACAGGTAAGCCCGGCGAGAACACGTCCCGCGATTCCGTTTCGTTGCATGCCGAGAGCAGCAAGCATCCAGATTGCCGGCAAAACGCATTGCGGATACCAGGGCTCGGCGCTCTTGGCAATTCCCCTCGTATCGGCCCAAGCTACACACGTGTAGTAGACCAGTGCCAACCGAAGCTGGCGAGAGCGCCCAAGGTCCAGAGTTCCGCGCTTGTGATTTCTTTGTGGCGAGCAAGGAGGAGGGTGAACGCCGCGGCAAGTAGGAGAAGTTCAATGTTGAGAGTGCTCCGAGAGAAGGCAACAAACGACCAATTTCCGGTCCACAAACTCCAACGCGCCAAGTCGCCGAAGCTGGTTAGCCAGTTGATTTGAATCAGAGCCGCCAGCGCATGATGAAGGCCAATCCCACGGGTGCCTTCTTGCATACCGCTGATGCTTCCGTAGAGAAGGACATTGCGGATGTACCATGGCCCGGCAATCACAATCGGTACACAAACGGCCGAGATGAGGCTACGAAGGGCGATGTGGGAGCGAGCGTATTGATAGAACAGCAGGGCGATGAACGCTGGCACAAATGCCAGGAAATAACTTTTTGTCAGCAAACCTATAGCGAGCAGAATGCCCGCCAGCAGCACGTCTCTGAGCCTGGACCGGCGGCCTGCCAGTGCCAGGTAGCCACAAATGCGGTTGCCAAGGGGACGGCCAGCCAATCGTTTCCGACATGGGCAATGGAGGCCCATAACATCTGTGACTCGAACACGCACGCAAGCGCGAGAAGCCGGAACGGTTTTGTGAGCTCAAGCGCGTTTGCAAGAAGGTTGCTTGACGCGAAAAGTAACAGAGCGGAGGAAGCAGCTAAGCACAAGCGAAGCACCAGGATGCGCCGCGCTAGCGGGAGCGCGGATATGAGCGCGTTCACCGGCCAAAGCAAAATGTAAGCCAAGGGCGCTTGCTGGGCCTCGTAGTTCGTCAACTCTGACGATTCGATGTTGAGCCCGGGCGGTAGCATCGAGAGGGCTTTTGTCCGGGCATCCCTTTGCTCAGGCAAAAGCTGGAACCACCCGGCAAAAGAAGTGCTGTTGGGAAGACTCCTGTGCAGAATGGGGCTGACAGGCGTCAGAGTGAGCGACTGACGAATCTCCGATGAGATCCGGGTACGGCCTAAGACAGGAAACCGATGGTCGAGGGAGAGCGATTCTATATAGCCATAGTGGAAGGGTTCATCAAACCCTTCCCAAAGAGGCAGCAAACAAGAATAAAAAATGGCACTTACGACGGCAAAGAACAAGATCAGGAAATAGGCATCTTTGAGTTTAGATCTAAGATCAGCGGCGGTCTGCAATGCTTCATTCTATTTGAGATGCAGTATTTCCCGCGTCGGCGAGGCGTGCCCCTCGGCTAAACTGAAGGCTAGTGCGAAGGGTGCTTTTTTTGTGTATCGGTAATTCCTGCCGCAGCCAGATGGCGGAGGGATTTGCCCGAACCTACGGGTCGGATGTGATGGAACCGGCCAGCGTAGGCTTGTCACCCGCGGGAATTGTTCAGCCGCTGACGAAAGCAGTCATGCAGGCGAAGAACATCAATATTGACGATCAATATCCAAAGGATCTCAGCTCAATGGACGTTTCGCAGTTCGACCTTCTCATCAACATGAGTGGGACGAAGCTTCCGGCCCGCATCCCGGTCGAGGTCCGCGATTGGAGTATAGAAGATCCGATTGGCCGGAGCGAAGACGTCTATTTCGCGGTTGGCGATCAGATCGAGCATCTCGTCATGAGCTTGATTCTGGAACTGCGCCGCGAAGCCCGTAATGAAGATCGTTCCTCAAAGGCTGAAGTTCGCGGCGGGATGCGCGGCCGCGGGAAGGTAGCTCCTAAAGCCCCCAAAAAAAGGAAACGCGGTCCGGAAGGACTTGTTTCCCCCGAAACCGCGTAAGATTCGTGCCGATAAACGGCTAATGCTATTTGGGACTGCTCATCGTGTCGTTGGTCGACATCGTATCACCGGTCTTATTCTTGTTCTTTTTGCTTTTGTGCTTCTTCTTCGTGCTCATGGTGCTGCTGGTGTCGTTCGTACCCATTTGGCCGCTGTTCGAGGAATTTTGCGCGAAAAGTGCGGCGCAAGGCAACAGCGAAATTCCGAGGGCGGCGATCATGATCTTCTTCATTCTTGAGATATCTCCTTATTCCTACTGAGTAGTAGCACTATGCGTGCTCTCAGGACTATACTCGCAGAAACTAGGTGAAAGAGTCCTGAAACTTACATTAAAGTTTGTTCAGTGTATCAGGTCGTTGACACGATTAAACCATGCGAATCTAAGCACTTACGGCTTGCCGTAGGTCTTCACCGCTCGTTCTATGCCGGCGCTTGCATTGGCCAGGTCCTGTGGATTCATCGCGGGGCGGACCGTCAGCCTGGCATTGAAGGCGAGAAACCAGGGCTCGGCAATGGCTGGAATTTGGGAGGAATCGGCCATGTCGAAAAATATGTAGCCGGTGCGTTCGCCGTTCTCTTCGGCGAAGTAAGCCGCCTCAGCCTTGAGATCGCCCAAAATACTTTGTATGGTGGACCCCAATGTGCCGTTACGGGCCGCCGCGTTACCGGCTTCGACGGGAATTGAAACTCTAAGCATCATACGCATGTTCTTGTCCCTCCATGGGCAGCGCCGATTATACTATCCGAACCAGTCGATCACGGCGTGCGTGCTTAGATCCGACAAATCAGGAGTTCGCGCTCATAAATCATTTCGGGCGGCAGGTGATCGTGGAGATCGATAAACAACTCCTCCTGCCCGATGACTTCCATGCGCCAAGCCGCGGGGTCAAAGGCCTGTAGCTGCTCAAACTTCTCCTTTGAGAAATGCAGTCCATCCCAGTGAAAGTCTTCATACCGGGGCATCCATCCGATGGCGCTTTCTTTGCCCACGGCGCGGCTCAACGAGCGGTCCACAATCCACTGCAGGACGCGCATGTTTTCGCCATATCCAGGCCAGATGAATTTGCCATCGGCATCTTTGCGGAACCAGTTCACATGGAAGATTTTGGGAGTAACGGTGATGACCCGCTGCATTTTGAGCCAATGGCGGAAATAGTCTCCCATGTGATAGCCGCAGAAGGGCAGCATCGCCATGGGATCCCGGCGGACTTTTCCGATAGCACCGGCTGCGGCGGCGGTGGTTTCCGAGCCCATGGTGGCCCCGACGTACACGCCACCGCTCCAATTGAATGCTTGATACACAAGCGGCATGGTGCTGGCGCGGCGTCCACCGAAGATGAATGCGCTGACGGGCACTCCGTTCGGGTCTTCCCAAGCCGGGTCGATGCTGGGGCATTGCGAGGCCGGAGAGGTGAAACGCGCATTGGGGTGAGCGGCCTTGGCGCCAGTCTCTTTTGCGATTTGCGAAGTCCACGGCTTGCCTTGCCAATCGAGACACTCGGCGGGCGGCTCGTCAGTCATGCCTTCCCACCACACGCCACCATCGGGCGTGAGCGCGACGTTCGTGAAGATGGTGTTTTTCGACAAAGTCGCCATTGCATTTGGATTGGTTTTGGCCGACGTGCCCGGAGCGACGCCAAAAAAACCCGCCTCAGGATTAATAGCCCGCAACAGACCGTCCGCGTCCGGTTTGATCCAAGCGATGTCATCACCGACCGTCCATACCTTCCAGCCTTCGAAACCTTTGGGCGGGATCAACATAGCGAGGTTCGTTTTCCCGCAGGCGCTGGGGAAAGCGCCTGCGATGTAAGTTTTTTCGCCGCTCGGATTTTCGATGCCGACAATGAGCATGTGCTCTGCCATCCAGCCCTCGTCACGTGCAATGTTCGAAGCAATGCGCAAGGCAAAACATTTTTTGCCGAGCAATGCATTGCCGCCGTAGCCGGAGCCGTACGACCAAATCTCACGCGTTTCCGGAAAGTGAGCGATGTACTTTTCCCGGTTACAGGGCCAGGACACATCCTTCTCGCCGGGCGCGAGCGGCGCGCCCAAGCTGTGCATACACGGGACAACGCGCTTTACGTCCTCGTCGATCAACTTGAAGACGGGCAGACCAATGCGCGCCATGATGCGCATGCTGACGACTACGTAGGGGGAGTCGGTTAATTGAACGCCGATCTGCGACATGGGCGAGCCTAGCGGCCCCATGCTGAACGGCAGCACGTACATAGTGCGGCCCCGCATGGAGCCTGCAAAAAGCGCCCTCAGCGTCTTGCGCATCTCATATGGATTGACCCAATTGTTGGTGGGGCCCGCGCTGTCTTTCGAAAGCGAACAGATGAAGGTGCGGTTCTCAACCCGTGCGACGTCGCTCGGATCTGAGCGGGCGTAGTAACAGCCCGGCCAAAGATCCTGATTCAGTTTGATGA
>JBPCLH010000237.1:0-3717 GCA_051003475.1 Bryobacteraceae bacterium | reverse complement strand
GTTCTCGTTGGGAAGAAAACGCACCGTCGTGCTTGTACCGAGTAGAAAGGCTCCGCTGTGGCTTAACCTCGCCTGGCCCGAAAAGAGAGGCTATGATCAATGAGTTTCGCCTGCGCGACTGCTTGGTTGATGTGGATGTTCCACGCGCTCGAGGTGAACCTTACCGACACCGTGGTGACGCGCCCGGATGCAGAGCAGATCTTCCAGCAGGCTCTTGGGCTCGACGTCGAAGTGACCGGTGGAAGACGCCCTCATAGCGATGGACGAGGAAATCTCTTCCACGCATTGAGTAGAATCCGTCGCCAGTACGTCTACCCGACGCAGCAGCACGAGGTTATAGTATCCTCAACCGCGTGCACAAATTGAAATTCGCTTTGGCCTTGGTTGCTCTCGCGGCCGGTCGGCCACAGGAACCGATCCAGAGTGTTCGCTTCGAGGGCTTTCCGGCAATCGTTCTTTCCAGTTCCAAGCTGGAGTTGACAATCATGACCAAAGGCAGCACGCTGGCGAGGCTGACATTGGCCGATGACCGCGAAAAGCTGAGTCCGCTGTGGAATCCGATGCGCATGGCGCGCGAACTCGGACGGCCTGTGACTTACGACGGCGGCGCTGGCCACTTCGTTTGCGTCGACGGTTTTGGATCGCCTTCGCCCGAGGAGAAGGCTGCTGGTTTGCCCTTCCACGGAGAAGCTCACGCACAAACATTCGCGGCGCATTCTGAACGTCATGGGTCCAGCGCGGCAGTGACCTTGACGGCCACGCTTCCAATTACGCAAGAGACATTCACACGTACGTTTCGAGTGATCGACGGTGAAAACGTCGTGCACGTAGAAAGCGATCTCGAGAGCCTGTTAGGGTTCGACAGGCCGATCAACTGGGCTGAGCATGCAACCATTGGCTCACCCTTTCTTGAGCCGGGTGTCACCGTCGTGGACGTTTCCGGCTCGCGCTCGCACACGCGTCCGTACAATGCGATCGAAGGCGGCGACGTTCAACGTCGGCTGAAGCCCGACCAAGATTTTAGATGGCCGCTCGCACCCGGTCTGAGTGGTGAAATGGTCGATCTACGCCAGACGCCGTTGCACCCCCATTTCCTGGACCACGCCGCCACACTGACTGATCCGAACCGTGATTTGGAATGGATGACAGCCATCCATCCAAAAGACCGGCTGATTTTTGGATACGTATTCAAGCGGGCCGACTATCCGTGGGTCCAATACTGGGGGTTCTATCCTCCGACGCAGAAGATGGCGCGCGGCATGGAATTCAGTACTCAGCCTTTCGACCTGCCCCGCCGCGAGGTCGTCACCACCGGAACGATGTTTGATACACCCATTTATCGGGATCTGTTGCAAATAGCGACGGGCGAGCGAAGCGCTTCGAATTTTCCGTGTAGCTAAGCGGCGACACCGAAAGTGACTTTGATGAACCGGACTTGTGCGGCGATATCGTCCTTTGACAACCACCGAACCTGGCCTTTGCGAATCATGTGCATTGCTTCGTAGCCTTGAATCGTGCGTTGTGCGCCATCAAAGGAACGAAAACCCAGACTCGCGTTGACCCGTCGTTTAATCGAGCGGTGATCCTGCTCGACGATGTTATTCAGATAAGGAACAATGCGACAGCGGCATCTTCTACCAAGCACTCGCTCCTGTCTAAGCTCCTCGATAACGTTCGGGTAAGAAGGATTTCCATCCACATTAATTACGCGCGGGCGGGGATGCCCGGGATTCGCTGCCATCATATTTATTGGCGATCAACTTCCGATGCCAGCGCAACAAGGTCTCTGGGGTCACGATCATGGCGACATCGTTGAGCATTCTCCGGCCGAGTTTCCAAGCTTTCGAAGCCAAACGACAGCGCTGCTCATCTGTCAAACGCAATCGCTTCCCGCCCAGCTGTTGCTTGAGAACGCGATTCTCTTCTGTCACATACTTGATTACTTCCCGCTGCTGTTGATTCATCCATCCGGCCAGGCAGGTGACAAGAAATCGAAAAAGATCCAGCGAACACGACATCCACGCTAGCCTAGCAGTCCAACAACAGCTCGGATAACAAACACGCTGATAGAACGCGCACATGTCCGATCGAATGCGACCGAGTTTTTGGACTATACGGGGTCGTTTAAGGGTCAGGAAAAAAGGGGTGATGATGTGGGCGTGCTTCACTACCGGGCTACTTGGAATGATTGATCCCGCTATCTGCGAAGATATACTCGACCGCAAAGGAGGCCACATGGCAACTCAAGCAATTCAACGTAAAGTTGCGACCGATCCGGTACAAACGGATTCAAAGCATTACAAAATAGAATTCGAAAACGAGAAGGTGCGAGTCCTCCGAATCAGCTTCGGCCCAAAAGAGAAATCAGAGATGCACACGCACCCACCGATGGTGGCAATTTCCCTTACAGATCAGCACAGCCGCGACACCTATCCTGACGGGAAGACCGAGGAGGTGAGAGCGAAAGCCGGGGAGGTCCAGTGACTCAGGTTCTCAGGGCTATGTTCCCACGCATCCGTGTACCGATAAGCCGTTCGAGGTAATTGCAGTCGAACTTAAGATTTAGATCATATTATTGGCTTGGCTTTCATCTTGTCTGTCATATCGGCCAAACGAACGTTTTCATATCCCTTTCGACGAGCCACAATTCGATAATCAAAGCTCACATTCGAGTGTCCATCTCCAAGTTCACGAACTTCAAAGGATGTGGTAGTTTCATTTGCTACATAGAGGCCCTTGCAATCGCCTCTGGGTGTCAGAAACACGTAGTAGTCGAGAGCCGGGTTCACGGTTTGAGAAAACACCTGATCGAGCGTGACGGTACCAACGCCAGAAACCAATTTCGCTGATCCGAAATCCTCAAACCAATTCTCCGGTGATTCCATCGCGTAGAGTGCGACTTGTTGTCCGTTGTCGGTTTTGACTGCTGCCCCATTGGTGCCGGTGCAAACAAGGTTGCCTGAAAGGTCTATTGTGCATGACCCTACAGAAGTGTGAGCGAAGATCAGGGAGCCATTATCAGTTGCATTGGTTGAGGAAATATCCACCGTTGGCGTGCCTGGATTATCAGTAATGCCGTTTTGAGCCACTAAAGCAATACTGTTTTTTCCATCGGCCAGGACGCCAATGCCGTGATGCGATTCGGTATAACCATGAACCCCCACGCCTTGCAAAGTTCCGCCCGCGACCCCGTCACCGGAATCTGAGAACCCCGAAATTGCAGGGCCAATCGCACCAGCATTGACGCTGCTGGCTGTAACATTCCCGGCACCATCGACACCGAATACCTGCGATCCGCTATTCCGGCCACTTAGAATCTGGCCTCCAGCCGCGTGATCGAACACACCTGCAATGTCGGCCTTACTGCTGACTTGTCCCAGAACGGCACTTCCACGTGTGGCGGCGCTGTTAAAGCGTTGCAACGCGATTACCTCACACAACTGGCGTTCCGCTTCTCGCCAATCATCTTCGGCTGTTCCTTCGGGACAATCGCGCTGCTGCCAAATCGAATAGGCGAGTTGTGCAAGTTGTTCCTGCATTGACGCTTTGGATGTCTGAAATTGCGAAACGTCTGCTTTACGAGATGGCATGGTTGTGTCCCGGTTCAGCGTGAAATGGAAGGCGAGCGTATTCCGTTAGTGTAGATTCCGCCCTTCGGGCGGGGATTTTCAAGGCATCGGGGTCTACCGATCCGATGTGGTTTTTGGAGGAGCCGCG
>JBPCLH010000236.1:0-1028 GCA_051003475.1 Bryobacteraceae bacterium | reverse complement strand
GGAAAAAGAGCTCGCCAACCCGATAATGCGCCAGGGAACTATTGCGGCCCACTTCGAGGGCCTTTTGATACTCTTTCAGCGCTTCCGTGTATTCACCGACCTCCGCGAACATCTCGCCGCGCCGGATGGCCACGGCAACTCGCATGGAACTGCTAAGACGCAACAGCTTGACGCCAGGATCGATTTCCACGCGCTTCGGTTTACCGAACGTATCGACGATGAATTCGGAGGAGGGGCCGGAGACGTCTACCCGCTTCTCTTCCGGATTGCCCTCGGTTTCAATCTTCAGCGTTACGGGCATACGGAAGGTATCGAGATCCTGAACGATCTTGCCCATCACTCGAAAGCCTTTCTGCGTGCGATAGACCGTGTAGTCGAGTT
This sequence comes from Bryobacteraceae bacterium, assembly GCA_051003475.1. Taxonomy (GTDB): domain Bacteria; phylum Acidobacteriota; class Terriglobia; order Bryobacterales; family Bryobacteraceae; genus Bog-105. The sequence goes on along the minus strand of JBPCLH010000236.1, from coordinate 647 downwards.
TGAATTCAGGCGCGCCGCTCGATTCGATCCATTGCAGGAAGAAGTAGCCCAGGTCGGAACCGTCGAGCGCTGACGCTTCTTTGCTAACATCTTCAGTGCTGATGGAGCGGTTGGCGTACTTTTCCGGCAGCAGTTTGATGAGCTGCTTGAACTTGTCGTCGCCGAGTACGCCTCGCAACATCTGGTAGACCGCCGCCCCTTTGGCCGCGGTACTGGCCCAATACTCAGGCGAGTAATCTTCCAGGCGAGCGGATTGAATCAGCGGCGGATTCTCTACGGTGAGCGCTTCAACATAAGTATCGTGCACTTCGCTTTCCAGCGCGGCCGCTCCGTTGTTCTGCTCGGTCCACAGCAACTCGGCGTAACGGGCCATTCCGTTTGTGATCCAGAGATGATTCCGAGTGGCCGGGGAGATGAGCAACCCGTACCATTGCCGCGCGACCTGATTCGCGATCAGCCGGTCATTCGCCTGTTTTCCGATTGCTTTCGGCGAGAGGAACAGCATACCTGGAGCGGCGTATCCGTTGGGCGCTCCGTCCTCGGTTTCGAGCAGCAGGATGGTGGAGTAGGGCGCAATGCCAAACTCATGCGTCAGGAAGGCTACCATTTTGCCGGTTTCCTCGCCCCATGCCTGCGCTACCTTCGCC
>JBPCLH010000235.1:0-3581 GCA_051003475.1 Bryobacteraceae bacterium | reverse complement strand
CCTTTGATGGCGCACAACGCACGATTCAAGGCTATGAAGCAATGCACATGATTCGCAAAGGCCAGGTTCGGTGGTTGTCAAAGGACGATATCGCAGCACAACTCCGGTTCATCCAAGTCATCTTCGGACTCGCTGGTTAGTTACTAAGAAATTTCGCAACCGCTTTGTCCTCGTGCGCTATTTGCAACACAGCCCTCTGAAGATGCTTTTCTCGTCGGAAAACCTGAGTGTTCCTGCTGGGCAAACGATTACGGTTCAAGCGGTCGAGGCACTACCATTAGGCATCACCTGAACTTTCACGGGTGGGAGGCCCACGATCTCGTACGTTCCAGAGGCGATGCCAATACCAGCACGCTCAAGCTCGCTTAGAATGTCTCGGCTCATAAGGCTCTTGATTCCGCGAACCCCGTGATCCTCAACGATGAAACGAACACTCATCTCCAGCCAATTGTCCGTGAGGCGGAAGAAAACCGTTGGACTCAGCTCCGACCGTGGTCGAGGTGCTGGTGGATGGGAAGTCAAGCGTCGCGAGTGAACGGGACGGCATCCTTCAAGCCGTCGGCGGATTGGCGTGCAAGTGCGACGACTTGATGTCCAAGAAGAAGGATGAGGGCCGAGAGTTCGTAAAGGATAAGCGGGTCGTCTACATCTACCACAACACTGTTGATTCGGTCGGCGATGATGCTAAGACCGAAGGACACACCTTCGAGGCCGTGCGTCGGGCGATCAACGAACTGGCCGCTATTGTCGGCTACGTCGTCAACAACCTTAACGGCCACCACATTGTCGTCACCGCCGATCATGGCTTTCTTTTTACGGAAGCGGCTCGTATCGAAACAGACAGAAGCAAGCCACGCCACCCGGAAGCTCCGCCCCCATCAAATTGCAACAGCGCGAGTGTGCTTTCTTCAAACCGACTTTTACTTTCTCGATCGTCGAGGGATCAGTGTCGGCGAAGTGCTGGGGCAGGAACTCGACATTGTGGATGTTGAAGTGGTCCACAAGAAATTGCGGAAAATCCGCCTGAGTAAGCAATGGATATTGTGAATCGCGATATTGTGCGCCTGAGGCGTATCGAAATAGCCCCGGAAGGGCCAGGAATTACAGGCAAGTCGCTCAACCTTACCGCGGTTTGGCCGATGCATGGCGCAGCGGCCAGGCACAGATGAAAACAGAGTCGCCGACACTGCGCTGCCGAGGAAGTCCCTTCGTTTCACATTCATATTGATCCAATATCGATTCGCATTGTTCAAACGCTCAGCTTTCAGCGCAGCAGAGTGACTTGCTAAAAGCCTAACTTATGCGACCTCGAGATTATCCAGGGCTAGAGACTTTCCGACTCAGATTGAGCCCTGAGCGGTCTGGAGCGAGGCGCCATCGAACTTTCTGAGTGCATGCTCCGTGAGGAGTTTCTGCCTCCCTGGAGTGCGGCGATCACAAAACGGCGCGCTTGGTGTGATGGCCGGGTACCCGGAAATCGATGATGTCCCGGCGCACGGTTCGGAGAAGTGGCTCACGAAAGTACTCCGGCAAGACATGAACTTCAAGGGAGTCGTCGAAAGCGAGGGCGAGGGTTTTGGACCCTGATTTATGAGGGTATTGTCCCGACCCAGAAGGAAGCAGGCGTGCTGGCGCTCCGGGCAGGCGTCGATCTGGATATCACTTATGAGCCTGCCTATATGGGGCCGCTCATCGAAAACGTTCAAGAAGGGCGAGTTCCGATGGAGCTTGTTGACCGGGCCGTGCGACGAGTGCTGGAACTGAAATTCCGCTTGGGACTCTTCGAGCATCCGTATGCCGACCTGAACCACGCGCAACAGGTCATGCATTCAAGCGAGCACCAGCAGCTGGCGCTCCAGGCCGCCCGCGAGGGCGTCGTCTTCTTGAAGAACGACAACAATGTGCTGCCGCTCAAAAAAGATTTGAAGTCGATTGCGGTAATCGGTCCCAACGCTGACAGCTCCGAGAACTTGTTCGGGGATTACGCGCCGGCAGTGGTCCTCCAGCATGTAGAAACGATTCTCGATGGAATCAAAAGCAAGGTCTCTTCTACAACCCGCGTCGTTTACGCGAGGGGCTCCGCGGTCAACGACCAAGATCGAAGTGGGTTCGCGAAAGCTCTGGAGGCAGCGAAAAATGCCAGCGTAGCGATTGTGGTCGTGGGTGAACAGGCCAGGAGAAGGAGTGCGAGCGATCTAACGCCGCCCACGGACGGCGAAGGCTACGATGTCGCGAGCTTGGATTTGACGGGTGTGCAGGAGGATCTTATCAGGGCTGTCCGCGCGACAGGCACCCCAGTAGTTCTGGTGCTCATCAATGGCAGACCCCTTTCAATCCCATGGGAAGCAGATCATGTTCCAGCCATTGTTGAAGCCTGGGAGGCAGGTGAGCAAGGTGGTTACCATCCCAGTATGGGCCCAGAAAAAACGGTGGCTTGTTGGTGTGCAATTGATCGTCGGGATTAATTGCCGTCCAATCCCCCTTCATGTACTCCAAAAAGCCTCGTCCATTAGGGATCCATGGACAGGTGACTTTCACCACCAGTACATTCTCGCCTTCGTAGGGAATTCATGCGGAGTTTGGGGCCGTACGGCGTGTTCGCGAACGCCGGAATCGATATAGCTGGCCAAAAGTTGACCAACAGTACTTTGCCGGTGGGATTTGGTTCGCAGCTTTTTGAGGTCGTCCGTCGAAGCAAGATCGACAGTAACGGGTTCGGCTTCGATCTTCTTCATCTCGGCGAGCCTGCCGGCTTCTTTGGAGATCCATTTGGTGGAGCAGCCGAACACACCCATGTGCGTGACAGGAACCGGCCGCCCGGCAAGTAGCGCATCAATCGCGTTGTGTGCGTCCTGGCTTCTGACCAGCGATTCGCGCTGGCTGTTGTCGATGCGGCCTTGGTAACGCAGCTTGCGGTCACCATCAAAGATGAACACGTGCGGCGTCGCTTGCGGTCCGTACGCACGCGCGACCGATTGCGTGTCACCGTCGTACAGATACGGAAAATCGAAGTGGCGGTACGCTGCCCGGATCTTCATTTCGTCGAAACTATCGCTGACGTCTGTGTATCCCAGCTCGTAGAGGCGGATCGCCGCCGGGTTATTGGGCTGAATCGCAACCAGTGCCACGCCTTTGTTGCGATAGTCGTCCGCAAGGCGCCTGATACGGCTCTCGTAAAGCTGTGCCGTCGGGCAGTGGTTGCATGTAAAGACGATGACAAGAACCCTACTAAACGAGTAGTCGCTTAGCTTATGGGTCTTGCCGTCAACACCCGGTAAAGAGAAGTTGGGCGCCGGTGAGCCGAGCGCGAGAATGGGATGACCTTCATCTGCGAACGCGGCAAAGGGGATGAGTAAGAGCGCAACAAACCGCCACATGGTATGAGCCGCCTGGAACGAGCTTATCTTATTGGACTCGCAAGCGGCTTTTGCTCTATACTGCCCAGTTATCCAGAGATTGAGGACCGAGGAACAGAAATGGAACCTATGAACCCGTACCAAGCAGCATTGTTTCTGCAGCTCCCGCCCCCAGTGCTCGAGCGCGAACAACAGATAAAGACTCAGTCGAAAAGCAGGCGTTTC